>CANGXU010000028.1 GCA_947457885.1 Betaproteobacteria bacterium | reverse complement strand
GCCGAGGAGTAGCGTCGCCGCCGCCGCGGCATCGATTGCCGCCTGCGGCAATCGATGCCGCGGCGGCAACCCCTCCGGCGGCAGCGCCCGAAACGGACAGGCCGGTGCAAGTGATTGAACCGGTGAAGGTTTCCGGAGAATCCGTGTGCTGGCACGGTAATCGCAATACAGCAGGTGTCGCCACCCCGGCCTTGCCGCATTGCCATGATGATCAGCCGCCTCGACCAGCACTTCGATTACCGCTTGCAGGTGATGAACCTGCGCGCGGCGCGCCAGCAGGTGCTCGCCACCAACATCGCGAACGCTGACACGCCGAACTACAAGGCACGTGACATCGACTTCCGCGACCAGCTGCGCCGCATCCAGGCCGGACAGGGCGGTTTCTCGATGGCGCAGACGCACGGCGCCCACCTCGCCCCTTCGTCCGGCGTGGCCGGCGCGGGTGGCACCAGGTACCGGGAAGTGGTCCAGGGCTCGATCGACGGCAACACCGTCGACATGAACCTCGAGATGGCCAGGTTCACCGAGAACTCGGTCAAGTACCAGGCCGATGTCGCGTTCATGCAGTCGCGCGTCAGCGGCCTGCAGCGCGCGATCTCCGGCCAGTAGCAGCAGCCAGCCGATCCGCATCCGCGCAACCCACCACGGACGCCAGCACGCCATGTCGATGAACGCCGTATTCGAAATAGCCAGTTCCGCGATGACCGCGCAGTCCAAGCGGCTCAACGTGGTGGCCAGCAACCTTGCCAACGTGGACAGCGCCGCGAGCTCCACCGGTGGTGCGTACAAGGCGAAGCAGGTGGTGTTCAGTGCGCAGCCGGTCGGCCGCGACAAGTCGGCCGTCGGCGTGCGCGTGGCCGGGGTGATCGATGACCCGTCGGCGCCGCGGCTGCAGTTCGACCCCAACCACCCGCTGGCCGATGCGCGCGGCTACGTCACGATGCCCAACGTCGATGCGGTCGAGGAGATGGTGAACATGATCTCGGCGTCCCGCGCCTACCAGACCAACGCCGACGTGATGAACGCGGCCAAGACGATGACCCTGCGCACGCTGTCGCTGCTGCAGACCTGATCGCCCGCACAGACCCGAGGAGCCGCGCCATGTCCACCGTACTGCCTGCCGTCAACAGCGCTGCCAGCGTCCTGCCGCGGTCCTCCGTCGGCGGCACCCTTGCCAGTTCGACCGCCGACGAAAGCCAGGACCGCTTCCTGAAGCTGCTCGTCACGCAGATGCGCAACCAGGATCCGATGAACCCCATGGACAACGCACAGGTAACTACCCAGCTTGCGCAGATCAGCACCGTCGGTGGCATCGACAAGCTGAACAGCTCGCTGTCGGCGATGTCCAGCGCGATGTCTGCCACGCAGAACGCCGCCCTGATCGGCCGCACGGTGGTGGTGGCGAGCGATCTGGTGCGATTCGGCGGTTCGAGCCCGGTCACCGTCGGCGTCGAACTGGCCGCCGCCGCCGACAAGGTCGACGTGAACATCGTCGATGCCACCGGCAGGACCGTACGCAGCATGGCCTTCGGTGCGCTGCCCCAGGGTACGTCGACCTTCGAATGGGACGGCCGCAACAATGCCGGCCAGACGGTGGCGGCCGGGGATTACTCGCTGCGCCTGAACGCGACCGCCGCATCCAAGCCGGTGACGGCCAGCGGCCTGGTTGCCGGTTACGTCGACAGCGTGAGCATGCAGGGCGGCTCCTCGCTGCTCAACCTGCGCAGCATGGGCGCCGCCGACGTGTCGCAGGTCAGGCGTATCGACTGAGCCCGGCAGGCAATGCCGCGGCAACACCCCGATTTCGAAACCGCACATACACAGACAGCACCACAGGAGAGAATCGATGAGCTTCCAGACCGGCTTGAGTGGATTGAACAGCGCCGCACGCGACCTCGATGTCGTCGGAAACAACGTGGCCAACGCGAACGTCATTGGCTTCAAGGGATCGCGTGCGCAGTTTGCCGACGTGATGGCCTCGTCCCTGAGCGGTGGCGGTTCCGGCCCGGTCGGAATCGGTACCAAGGTCACCAGCGTCGCCCAGGACTTCACCCAGGGCACCATCACCGTCACCAACAACCCGCTCGACGTGGCGATCTCGGGAAACGGCTTCTTCCGGATGGAACAGAACGGCGCCGTGTCCTACAGCCGGAACGGCCAGTTCCAGGTCGACAATGCCGGTTACATCGTCAACGGTGCAAGCTACAACCTGACCGGTTACACCGCCGATATCTCCGGCGTGATCCTGCCGAGCCAGCCGGCGCCGCTGCGCGTCTCGACATCGGACCTGGCGCCGACGCCGACCTCCCAGTTCGAAGCGGTCTTCAACCTCGATTCGCGCAAGCCGGCGATCACCTTGCCGTTCAACGCGAACGATCCCTCTACATACACGAACACGACGGCAAGTACCGTCTATGACTCTCTGGGCAACCCGCACGTGCTCGAGTTGTTCTTCGTGCGCAGCGCGACCGCCGGTCAGTGGGACCTGTACGGTACGGTGGACAACTCCGCGACGCCGAACGTGGCCGGGCTGCCCGCAGCCCTCAACTTCTCGAACACCGGCCTGCTGACCACGACCATGCCGATCACCGGCGTGACGTTGCCGGTCACCGGGGGCGCGGCTTCGCCGCTGACCGTATCCTTCAATTTCAATGGCGCCACCCAGTACGGGTCCGATTTCGGTGTCACGGCGCTGAGCCAGAACGGCTTCACCTCCGGCAAGCTGGCCGGCTTCAACATCGCCGACGACGGCATCATCCGCGGGCGCTACACGAACGGGCAGACGCGCAACCTCGGCCAGGTTGTCCTGGCAACCTTCGTCAACGCGCAGGGTCTCAACCCCCTGGGTGCAGGCCAGTATGCCGAGACGCCGGGCTCCGGACTGCCGGTCACCGGTACCCCCGGGAGCGGCACGCTGGGATCGTTGAAGGCAGCCGCCCTCGAGGAAGGCAATGTCGACCTGACCCAGGCACTCGTCGACCTGATCACCGCGCAGCGCAACTACCAGGCCAACGCGCAGACCATCAAGACGAACGATGCGGTGATGCAGACCCTCGTCAACCTTCGTTGATCCCGCCACTCCTGCCGCGTCCGGACTCGAGACCTGAATGGACCGCCTGATCTACATTGCGATGAACGGCGCGAAGCATGCGCTGTCCAAGCAGGCTTCGACTTCGCACAACCTCGCGAACGTTTCCACCGACGGCTTCCGCTCGCAGTACAACAGCGCTCGCGCGGCTGCCGTCATCGGGCCGGGCCAGCCGACCCGCACGTTCGTCGTCGATTCGACCGTCGGCACCAATTTCGCACCCGGGCCGATCGATCGTACCGGCCGTCCTCTGGACGTCGCGCTCGAGGGACGGGGCTGGATCGCGGTGCAGACGCGGGACGGCCGCGAGGCCTACACCCGCAGCGGTGCGCTGGAGATCAATGCGAACGGCCAGCTCCAGACCAAGACCGGCCTCGACGTGCTGGGCGACGGCGGGCCGATCGCGATTCCACCGGATACGCAGATCAGCATCGGCCGCGACGGCACCGTATCGACCATCCCGACGGCCGGCATCCCGAACATCACCAACGCCGTCGGCCGCATCAAGCTGGTGGATCCGAACGAGCGCGAGCTGGTACGCGGGGATGACGGCCTGTTCCGGCTGTCGAACGGCCAGCCGGCGCCCGTGGCCGAGAACGTGGCGCTTGCCTCCGGCGCGCTCGAACGCAGCAACGTGAACGCGGTATCGGCGATCACCGACATCATCTCGCAGGCGCGCCAGTTCGAGATGCAGATCCGCATGGTGCAGACCGCCGATCAGAACGCACGCTCGGCGGCGCAGCTGCTCAACCTCAACGCCTGATCCTCGGAAAGCCAAGAATGATCCGTTCCCTGTGGGTAGCCAAGACCGGTCTCGAAGCGCAGCAGACCAATGTCGACGTCATCTCGAACAACCTGGCCAACGTCAGCACCAATGGCTTCAAGCGCCAGCGTCCGGTGTTCGAAGACCTGCTCTACCAGACGCTGCGCCAGCCCGGGGCGCAGTCGACCCAGCAGACGCAGGTGCCGTCCGGCCTGCAGATGGGTACCGGCGTGCGACCGGTCGCGACCGCGCGGATCTTCACTACGGGTAACCTGCAGAACACCGGCAACCCGCTGGACCTCGCGGTGAACGGCAACGGTTTCTTCCAGGTCACGCTGCCCGACGGTTCGGTGTCCTACACGCGCGACGGCTCGTTCCAGCTCGACAACCAGGGACAGGTGGTCACGTCGAACGGCTATCCGCTGCAACCGACCATCACGATCCCGCCCAATGCACTGAACATCACCATCGGCAGCGACGGTACGGTGAGCGTGCTCGCTGCGGGCGCGACCGCTCCTACCCAGGTCGGCCAGATCCAGCTGGCCAACTTCATCAATCCCGCCGGCCTGCAGGCGCGTGGCGAGAACCTGTTCCTCGAGACTGCGGCATCGGGCACCGCGCAGACCAACGTGCCGGGCACCAACGGGCTAGGCGCCCTGAACCAGGGCTTCGTCGAGACCTCGAACGTGAACGTCACGGAGGAACTCGTGAACCTGATCACTGCACAGCGCGCGTTCGAGATCAACTCGCGCTCGATCCAGTCCTCCGACCAGATGCTGCAGAAGCTGACCCAGCTCTGATCCGATAGCGGTACTGCGCCCCCGACCAGACCTCCCGCCGAAACGAGTCGACCATGAACACCGCCCTCCGCTCCCTGCTGCGCCTCCCGTCGATCCTGCTGCTGCTGGCCGCCGCCGGCTGCAGCACCGTGCCGCCGACCAACGTCCACCAGCCCATGAGCGTGCGTCCCGAGCAGCAGGCGCGCCCTGCGCCGGTCGACGGCGCCATCTTCCAGGACGGCACCGCGCGCCTCCTGCTGTTCAACGACCGGCGGGCCCGCTTCGTCGGCGACACGATCATGATCACCATCGAGGAGCGCCTGCAGGCGAGCAACACGAGTTCCAGCAGCGCCAAGCGCGAGGGTGACACCACCGCCAGCGTGCCGTCGATCGCGGGCATGCTCGGCAAGACCTTCCAGGGCCTGGACGTGAGGGCTTCATCCAGCAACTCGCACGCGGGCAGTGGTGGTGCATCGACCAACAACATTCTCACCGGCAGCATCGCAGTGACGGTGATCGAGGTGTACCCGAACGGCAACCTGCTCGTGTCTGGTGAGAAGCAGGTGTCGATCGGCACCAACACCGAGTACATCCGCTTCTCCGGCGTGGTCAATCCGAACAACGTGACCGCGGCCAACAGCGTGTCCTCGACCCGGGTGGCCGATGCACGCATCGAGTTCCGAGGCTCCGGCTACATCAGCGAGGCCCAGCGCATGGCCTGGCTGGCTCGCATGTTCCTCACCTTCCTGCCGTTCTGACCGGGGCAACGACCATGGCACATCGTCCCTTCTTCTTCCTCGGCGCAGCCATCGGCCATTCGCGCCTGCTGTTGCTCGCGCTGTCGTTCGCCCTGCTGGGCAGCGGCTCGGTGCCGGCGTGGAGCCAGAACCGCATCAAGGACCTCGCTACCCTGCAAGGTGCCCGCGCCAACCAGCTCGTCGGCTACGGTATCGTGGTCGGACTGGACGGCAGTGGTGACCAGACCACACAGACTCCGTTCACCGTCCAGAGCATCGTCAGCATGCTCGGCCAGCTCGGCGTGCAGCTGCCGCCCGGCACCAACCTGCAGTTGCGCAACGTCGCGGCCGTGATGGTGACGACCACGCTTCCGGCCTTTGCACGCCCGGGCCAGATGCTGGACATCACGGTGTCCTCGATGGGTAACGCGCGCAACCTGCGCGGTGGCGCCCTGCTCATGACCCCGCTGCGGGGCGCCGATGGCCAGATCTACGCGGTTGCGCAGGGCAATATCCTGCTCGGCGGCGCGGGCGCTGCGGCCGGTGGCTCGAGCGTGCAGATCAACCAGCTCAACTCGGGCCGCATTCCGAATGGCGCGACGGTCGAGCGCACGCCGTCCACGCCGGTCGGGCAGGGCGAGTTCGTCAACCTGGAGCTGCGCGAGGCCGACTTCACCACCGCCAACCGGCTGGCCGAGGCGATCAACACCCGCTTCGGCGGTGGAGTGGCGCAGGCGCTCGATGCGCGCCACGTGCGGGTGCAGGCGCCCGTCGATCCGCACCAGCGCGTCGGGTTCCTCGCCTCCATGGAGAACCTGCCGGTGACGCGCGCCGATGCTTCGCCGAAGGTGATCATCAATGCGCGCACCGGCTCGGTGGTGATGAACCAGCTGGTGACGGTGCTGCCTTGTGCGGTCGCCCACGGCAGCCTTTCGGTGACGATCAGCAGCACTCCTGGCGTGAGCCAGCCAGGTGCGCTGTCCGGCGGACAGACGGTGGTGACCGAGAGCGCGAATATCGAGGTGAAGGCCGACCGCGGCCAGCTGGTGCAGATCCCCGCCAGCCCGTCCCTCGCGGAAGTGGTGCGTGCGCTGAACGCGATCGGAGCCAGCCCGCAGGACCTGCTGTCGATCCTGCAGGCGATGCGGGCCGCCGGCGCGCTCCAGGCCGAGCTGGAGATCATCTGATGGATGCGAAGTTCGTCCCATCCAGCTCTTCCCTGGATCCGAACGCGCTCGGCGCGCTGCGCTCGAAGGCCCGGGCAGACGACCCGAAGGCGATCCAGGCGGCGGCCAAGCAGTTCGAGTCACTGTTCCTGAACCAGCTCCTGAAGAGCATGCGCGATGCGCAGAAGGGCGATGGCGAAGGCCTGTTCGACAGCAGTGAATCGCGGATGTACACGGGCCTGCTGGACGAGCAGCTTGCGAACCGGATCGCCAACGGACCGGGTATCGGCATGGCCGAAATGGTGATCTCGCAGATCGAGCGTTCGCGCGCGATGGCCAGGGCGGCGGAGCAGGCTGCAGGCGCGGCCCCGGTGGTGGGTGATCTCAAGAATGGACAGGCGACGCCGATAATCCGTCAGGGAGGTCGAGATGTCCGGTAGCGTGTTGAACATTGGCCTGACCGCCCTGAACGCGGCGCAGGCCGGGCTGGTCACCACCGGCCACAACATCAGCAACGCAGGCACTGCCGGCTACCACCGCCAGCGGATCGACTCGTCGCCGCAAGCCCCGCAGTTCTCGGGCGGAGGCTTCTTCGGGCGCGGTGTGAACGTCGATAACGTGCGGCGTGCCTACAGCGACGTACTGGACCGCCAGGGGCAGCTGGCGCAGACCCAGGTGTCGTTCTACAACACGTATGCGGCGCAGGTTAACCAGATCAACAACCTCGTGGCCGATCCTGCCGCGGGCCTGTCGCCTGCGATGCAGCAGTTCTTCCGTGCGGTCCAGGACGTCGCGGCCAGCCCGGGAACGACCACCTCGCGCCAGGCTCTTCTGTCGGGCAGCGGAGCGCTGGTCTCGCGCTTCGCCGCGCTCGACCAGCGGCTCACCGACCTGCGTTCGGGCGTGAACATCGAACTGTCCGGCACGATCGGCAGCATCAACACGATCGCCAGCCAGATCGGCAAGCTTAACGGCCAGATCGCCACGGCTGCGGGGACCAGTGCGCAGCAGCCGAACGATCTGCTCGACCAGCGCGACAACCTGGTGATGGAGCTCAACAAGCTGGTGTCCGCCCAGGTCGTCCGACAGTCCGACGGCGGCTACAACGTGACCATCGGCACCGGGCAGGCGCTGGTCGTCGGCGAAGCCGCCCTGACACTGGCGGCGGTGCCCAATGCGGACGATCCGCGCAGGCTCGACGTCGGCTACCAGTTCACCGGCGCGCCGGTGCCGATCGACAGTCGCAGCATCACCGGCGGCAGCCTGGGTGCGCTGCTGCAATTCCGCAGCGAGTCGCTCGACACGGCACAGAATGCACTGGGCCGGATCGCGATCGGCCTGGGCGAGACCTTCAACGCCCAGCATCGCCTGGGCCAGGACCTCAATGGTGCTGCGGGCGGCGATTTCTTCGAGGTGGGCGCGCCAGCCGTGACCCCCGCCAGCGGTACCACCGCGACCATCGGTGCATCGATCGTCGACGTGTCCGCCCTCACGCTCAGCGATTACCGTGTCTCCTTCAGCGGCACGGCCTACACGGTGACGCGATTGTCGGACGACGTGTCGAGCGGGCCGTTCGCGACCCTGCCGCAGACGGTCGACGGTGTCACGCTGGCGGCGGGCACCGGTACTCCGGCGGCCGGCAACAGCTGGCTGGTGCAGCCGACCCGTTTCGGCGCACGCGACCTCGGCCTGGCGTTCGGCGATCCTTCGCTGATCGCCGCGGCCGCACCGGTGCGCGGGCAGGCGACGGTATCCAACCTGGGATCGGCCACCATCGAGGCGCCGGTGGTCGATGCGAGCAGCCAGCCGCCGCTCAACGCCGCGCTGTCGAATACCGTCACCATCACTTTCAACTCGCCGCCGACCACCTTCAACGTGGTCGACAACACCGCCGCGACGACGCTGGCGAGCAACGTCACCTTCACCGCCGGCATGACGATCAGCTACAACGGCTGGTCTACGCGACTGGCCGGCCGGCCGGAGGCCTCCGATACGCTGGTGGTACAGGCAAACACCGGTGGGCGGACGGACAACCGGAATGCGCTGCTGCTCGCCGGCCTGCAGTCGGTACCCGGCCTCGATGGTGGCGCGAGTACCTACCAGACGGCCTACAGCGCGATGGTCGGCAGCGTCGGGGCGATCGCCAGCGAAGTGAAGGTGACCGGTACCGCATTGGCCGGCATCCTGAAGGAGACGAAGGCGGCACAGCAGTCGCTCTCGGGCGTGAACCTGGAGGAGGAGGCGGCGAACCTCATCCGCTTCCAGCAGGCGTACCAGGCGGCGGGCAAGCTGATCTCCGTTTCGGCGAAGCTGTTCGATTCGATCCTGCAAATGAACTGACTGGAGCCACACCTTCGCCATGGGCATCCGAATCAGCACCAATACCCTATTCGAACAAGGTGTCGGGACGATCATCGACCGGCAGCGCTCTCTGCTCGACGTGCAGCAGCAGGTCTCGACCGGGCGCCGGGTCGGCACGCCATCGGACGACCCGATCGCGGCTGGCCGTATCCTCGACCTGTCGCAGGCGAAGTCCGCCACCCAGCAGTTCGTGGAGAACGCAGGCGCAGCCAGTTCGTCGCTCGCATTGGGCGAGCAGTCGCTGCAAAGCGTGATCCGTTCCCTCCAGGACGTGCGCAGCACGATCGTCAGTGCCGGGAACGGCACGCTCGGCGACAGCGGCCGGGCGATCCTCGCGCGCGAACTGCGCGGCAACTACCAGGAACTGCTGTCGCTCGCGAACGCGACCGACGGGCAGGGCGGCTATCTGTTCTCCGGCTACCGCGGACAGACACAGCCGTTCTCCGAGATCGCACCGGGAACGGTGCAGTACTCCGGTGACCAGGGCCAGCGCCTGTTGCAGATCAGCCCATCGCGCTATGTGCCGATCAGCGATGCTGGCTCGGAAATCTTCCAGCGGATACGTACCGGCAACGGCGATTTCGCGGCGGCAGCGGCCGCCGCCAATTCGGGCACGGGCACGATAGGCATCGGCGCGGTGACCGATCCGGCCACCTGGAACGCGGCGGGCAACCCGTCGGACTTCACCATCCGGTTCGACGTCAACAGCGCTACCAACCCGGCCACGACGACCTACGACCTGGTCGACAACGTCAGTGGCAATTCGCTGCTGACCGGGGCAGCCGCGTCTGCCACCGGGCCCTACCTGCGCACCTTCACGGCCGGCAGCGCGATCAACCTGCGCAGCCAGGGTACCGAGCCCGCGTTCGACTACGGAGCGACGGTCACGATCAACGGCAGCCCCGGGGACGCCGATACCTTCACGCTGCGGCAGAGCCCGACGCAGAGCATGTTCACCACGGTGAACGCACTGATCAACGCCCTGACCACGACCATAAGCACGCCTGCGCAGAGCGCGAAGCTCACCAACGACCTGGGTACTGCACTTGCCAACATCGACCAGGCGATCAATCGTGCGCTGGACGTGCAGACCGCGATCGGCGCGCGCATGAAGGAAGTGGACGCTACCGTGGCGACCAACAGCGACCTCGCGGTGCAGTTCGACGCCAGCGTGAGCGAACTGAGAGACGTCGACTACGCGCAGGCGATCAGTGACCTCACGCTGCAGAAGACCCTGCTCGAGGCGGCACAGAAGTCGTTCGTGCAGACGCAGAACCTGAGCCTGTTCAACCTGCTGTGACCGCGCGCGAACGCCTGCCTACCAGGTTCTGCCCGCGCCCAGTTCGCGCAGCGTCGGCATGCCCTCGGCGCGTCCGATGTCGAACCAGTCCTCGATCAGTCGGAACGAGATCGACAGGCTGCGCGGCAGCAGGAAGCTGCCCGAAAGCAGGCCCGCGACCATCTCTTCGCGGGTGAACCAGCGCGCATCGTCCAGTTCGGTCGTGTCGACCGTGATCGCCTCGCTGGCCGCGAACGCATGGAAGCCGAGCATGATCGAACTCGGGAACGGCCACGGCTGGGACGAGTGGTAGATCACCTCGCTGCAGACGATGCCGGTCTCTTCCTTCACTTCGCGGGCGACGGCTTCTTCGAGCGTCTCGCCGGGCTCGACGAAGCCGGCGACGGTCGAGAAGCGGCCTGGCGGCCATTCGGGCTTGCGCCCAAGCAGGATGCGCTCGCCACGGCTGACCGCAACGATCACCGCCGGGTCGGTGCGAGGGTAGCAGGAACGTTTGCAGGCCTCGTTCAGGCAGATACGGGAGTGGCCCGCTTCCGCACTGCGCGTCGGCGACCCGCAACTGCCGCAGTGGCGGTGGGTCTGGTGCCAGAACACCATGGCTCGCGCATGCGCCAGCAGCGCACCCTCGCGTGCGGGCAGTAGCGCGGCGGTATCGCGCAGGTCGCGGAACTCACCCAGGTTGCTGAGCCGCCCGTGCAGTTCGTCTTCGCGGCCGGGCAGGCCAACGGCGAAGTAGGCGACGCCCTCGTCTTCGCCCAGGAGCACCAGCGTTTCGGTCGTCGAGATCAGTTCCGCTGCCGTCTCGCGATCGAGCAACACCGCCGAAAGATCGGCGCCCTGCCGTATCAGGTTGCGGCTGCGCCACACCGGTACGACGCGGCTCGACGGGTCGGCCAGGCGGGCGGCGAGCCAGTCTGCGTCGCCGCGCAGGTGGGTGACGCGGTCCACGACATAGCCGCAGAGACCGTTCAGGCGAGACTGTGAGCGATGGTCCATGCGTGGAGGATACCTCTGGCTTGTTGACACCGCCATTACCATTGCGGGGTGACGGCGTCCGGCCGGACAGCCCGGTGCGCGCGACGATGATGGCCCGGCCGCGACGCTTCCGATATCCTCCCGCCCTGCGGATGGCAGCCCGCAACACCCTCGATCGGAGGCAGGCGTGGACGAGATGAGTGCCCCGGGTTTCTCCGGTCTTGGCGGCAGTGCCGGTGATGCGCCCGGCCGGGAGGTCCACCGCTGGCGCGACCTTCGCGAATGGCTCGCGCGGGTCCAGGCGGCAGGCGAGCTGCATCGCATCGCGGCCGAGGTCGACACCGACGAGGAACTGGCGGCGATCACCTTCCTCGCAGCGCGGCGGGAACGTGCGCCCGCGCTGCTGTTCGAGAACCTGAAGGGCGACCGGCTCGGCGCTCGGGTGCTGTCGAACATGCTCGGATCCAGCGTCGAGCGTTATGCGCTCGCGGTCGGTCTCGACCCGAGGATGTCGCTGCCGGCGATCATCGAGGCGACGCGATCGATCATGACCCGACGGATGGCGCCGGTGCTGGTCGATGCGCAGTCCGCGCCGGTGAACGAGGTGGTGCAGGTGGGCGATGCGATCGACCTCACGCGCCTGCCGGCGCCGCGTTTCTGGCCCGGCGATGGTGGCCGCTACATCGGTACCGGCGACATCACCTTCACGCGCGACCCGGCGACCGGGCGGGTCAACGCCGGCGTGTACCGGCAGATGCTGCACGACGCGAAGCATGTCGGGCTGTACTGCTCGCCCGGAAAGCACGGGCGGCTCGATCGCGAAGCCAGCTGGGCGCGCGGCGAACCCTGCGAGGTGGTCGCAGCCTACGGCGTGGACCCTGTACTGTTCATGGTGGGCGCCCAGAGCTTCAGTTCGCGCGAATCGGAACTGGATGTCGCTGGTGGCATCATGGGCCGCCCGGTCGAACTGGTGCCGGGCGTCGCCGGTTCGCTGCCGATACCGGCGCACGCCGAGGTCGTGATCGAGGGCGTGCTGCACCCGGGCGCGATGGCGCCGGAGGGTCCCCTCGGCGAATTCACCGGCTACTACGGCAATCCGCGCGCGCCGCAGCCGGTGATCGAGGTACGCGCGCTGCATCACCGCCGGCAGCCGATCATCACTGCGGCGCTGATGGCGACCTATCCGTCCTGCGAGATTGGCGCGTACTACGCGATCATGCGCTCGGCGCGCATCCTCGACGACCTCGACCGCATCGGCGTACCCGGCATCCGGGGGGCTTACTCGCATCCGGCCGCGGCGTCCGGATGGGGCATGGTGGTGGTGTCGGTCGCGCAGCAGTACGCTGGCCACGTTGCGCAGGTGCTCGCACTGGCCGCTCAGTGCCCGGCCGCCGCCTACTATACGAAATGGGTGATCGCCGTCGACGACGACGTGGACCCGACCGACCTGAACCAGGTAATGTGGGCACTGTCGACCCGCTGCGATCCCGCGGCCGACCTCGATGTGCTGCGCAAGACCTGGTCCACCGGGCTCGATCCCAGCAAGTTCCCGCCCGAGGCCCGGCCCTATGGCTCGAAGGTGCTGATCGATGCGTGCAGGCCACACCAGCACCTCGCACAGTTCCCGAAGAGCACCCGGTTGCGCCGCGCGGTGTACGACCGGGTGGCCGCGCGCTGGGGCGAATTCGGGCTGTCCGGCAGCGCGCCCCCGGTAGCCGCGTTCGAACCCGAGCCACCGGCCGCGCCGGCTGGTGGTCAAGCTCTCACCCCATCCCCATCCTCGTTCCCCGATCCTGGAGTGTCGAAGACATGAATCGCCCGAGCCGTACCCGCCGAGTCCTCCTGGTCCGCACTGCGAGCCTTGCGCCCGCCGCTGTCGCGCTGCTCGCCGGAGGCCTGTCGGCCCAGGCGGCTCTCGCGCAGTCCTCGGCATGGCCGAGGCAGGCGGTACGCATGATCGTGCCGTACTCGCCGGGCACCGGCGCGGACATCCTCGCGCGTACGCTCGGCACCCGGCTGTCGGAGCGCTGGGCCCAGCCGGTGGTGGTCGAGAACCGCGTCGGTGCCTCAGGGAACATCGGTACCGCGTCGGTCGCGCGAGCCGCGCCCGATGGCTACACGCTGCTGATGAACGTGAATTCCCATGTGATCAACAAGAGCGTGTTCAAGGACACCGGCTACGATCCCGTCCGCGATTTTGCGCCGGTGTCGCTGACCGCCTGGGGCAGGCTCATGCTGGTCGCCAACGCCGGTACCGGCCTGCGCACCGCGAACGACCTCGTGAAGGAGGCGCGAGCCAACGGCGGTCGCTTCAACTATGCATCGCCGGGTATCGGTACCCCGCATCATGTCGCGATGGAATTCTTCAAGCAGCAGACCGGCATCGAACTGCTGCATGTGCCGCACAAAGCCACGGCGGGTGCCGTGGCTGACCTCGTGGGCGGGCAAGTGCAGGTGATGTTCCTGCCTATCCACGTCGCGATGGCGCAGGTGCGCGCCGGCCGCCTGAACGCGCTCGGTATCGGAAGCCCGAAGCGCGATCCCAGTGCGGCCGAGGTGCCCACGCTCGCCGAGCAGGGCCTGAAGAACATCGACACCGACATGTGGTACGGCTTGCTGGTGCCGGCTGCGACGCCACGCGAGATCGTCGGCGCGCTTAACCGCGCGGTAGTGGAAATCATGGCGCTGCCGGAGGTGCGCACGGGCCTTGCCAAGCAGGGGCTGGATGCAACCACTTCGACGCCGGAGGCCTTCGGCAAGCTGATCGAGGCCGACCTCATGCGCTGGCAGCGGGTGGTCGAGCAGGCGAAGATCTCGGCAAGCGACTGACGGGATGGCGCAGTCGGGGGCCGAGCGACGGTTCAGTGGCGCAGGCGCCCGCGCTTCCAGTCCTTCACGATCTCGCGCGCCGCATTGTGCCCCGGTGCGCCGGTGACGCCACCGCCCGGATGGGTTCCCGACCCGCACAGGTACAGTCCGGGCAGCGCGCCCCGGTAGTCGGCATGGCCAAGGAAAGGCCGTGCGCTGTAGAGTTGGTCCGGCGTCAGCGCGCCGTGGAAGATGTCGCCACCGACCAGGCCGTACTCACGCTCCAGGTCGAGCGGCGTGTTCGCCTTGTACGCGATGACCGAACGGCTGAAGTCCGGTGCGAAGCGGTCGACCACCGCGAATGCGCGCCGCACGGCTTCGTCGCGGGCGTCGTCCCATGACCGGCCGCCGGGCAGTTCAGGCGCGAACTGCTGGCAGAACAGGCTCGCCACGTGCTGTCCGGCCGGGGCAAGCGAATCGTCGACCGTGCTCGGGATCAGGACCTCGACGATCGGTTCGCGCGCCAGGCCTTCGGTACGGGCATCGAAGAATGCACGCTCCATGTATGCGAGCGACGGCGCGCAGATGATGCCCGACTGGTGGTGCACGCCGGCGTCCGGCAGGCAGGTGAACGTGGGCAGCGCGGACAGTGCGACGTTGATGCGTACCGTACCCGAACCGTTGCGATAGCCGGCCACGCGCTGCCTGAACTCGGGCTCGAGGCTGTCCTGCGGCACGAGGTCGCGGTAGAGCAGCTTCGGGTTCAGGTTAGACACCACGCTGCGCGCGGTGATCTCGCTGCCATCGGCCATCACCACGCCGCAGGCCCGGCCACCGCGCACGAGTACACGGGCCACCGCCGCATCGGTCACCAGTTCGACGCCACGCCGGCGTGCCTCGGCAGCCATCGCCTGCGTGATCGACCCCATCCCGCCCACCGCGTGACCCCATGCGCCGCGTCGGCCGTTCACTTCGCCGAAGCAGTGATGCAGCAGCACGTAGCCGCTGCCCGGGGTGTACGGGCTGGCATGGTGGCCCACCACCGCGTCGAAGCCGAGTACCGCCTTGATCGGATCGGACTCGAACCAGCTGTCGAGCAGGTCGCCGGCGCTCTTCGCGACGAGGTCGAGCAGGTCGCGGCGCTCCGGCATCGACAGCCGGCGCACCCGGTTGCCGGCGGACAGTGCGCGCAGCATCTCCCCCAAGCCGCCGCCGACGTTCGGCGGCGTCTCGAGCACGATCCCGCGCAGCACGTCGGCGACCCGCTCCAGCCGCTCGTAGTACTCCGGCAGCCGCTGCGCATCGCGTGGCGAGAACTTCGCCACCTCCGCCTGCGTTGCCGCCAGTCCCCCACCCATCTTGAGGAACGAAGAATCCGACAGCGGAAGGAAGTTCGCCAGCGGCCGCTCGAGCACGCGCAGGCCGTGTTCCGCCAGGCGCAGGTCGCGTATCACCGTCGGGTTGAGCAGGCTGACCGTGTAGGACAGCGCCGAGTTGCGGAACCCCGGATGGAAGGTCTCGGTCACCGCGGCACCGCCCAGCACTTCGCGCCGCTCCAGCACCCGGACCTTCAGACCGGCAGCAGCGAGATAGCAGGCACAGGTCAGGCCGTTGTGGCCACCGCCGATGATCAGTGCATCGAGCATTGCGTCCGCCATCGGCGCCTCCGAGGGTCTATGCCTCGATCGGGTTGAACAGGTTCAGCACGCCGTCGAGGCCGGCGTGGTTCAGTGCGTGGGTCGCGGCCGCCTGCACGGCGGGCTTCGCGCGCCAGGCGACGCTGGTGCCCGCGAGCGCCATCATCTTGAGGTCGTTCGCGCCGTCGCCGACGGCCAGCACCCCGGACACGCCGATGCCCAGGTCACGCGCATGGCTGGCGAGCTCGGCGGCCTTGGCATCGGCATCGACCACGTTTCCGTCGAGTTCGCCGGTCAGCCGACCGTCCTCGACCACCAGCGTGTTCGAGCGGGTGTAATCGATCTTGAGGTGATCGCGCACCCGGTCGGTGAAGTAGGTGAAGCCGCCGGATACCAGCAGCGTCCGTATGCCGAGCGAGTGGAGCCGGCGCAGCAGCGATTCGGCTCCGGGCGAGTATCTCAGGCGCTCGAGGAATACCGTTTCCAGCGATGCCGCATCGATACCGGCGAGCAGCTTAACGCGCCGACGCAGGCTCGACGGGTAGTCCAGTTCGCCGCGCATTGCCGCTGCGGTGATCTCCGATACCTTGTCCTTGCAGCCGGCGAAGTCCGCCAGCTCGTCGATGCACTCGATGGTGATCAGCGTCGAATCCATGTCGAACGCCGCCAGCTTCAGCGTGTCGAGCCCGCGCGCTGCAGGCACCCACGCCCAGTCGAGCTTCTCGTTCGCGCAGAAGCCGGCGATGTGCTCGTGAGGCCGGGCTTCGACCAGGCGGAAGGCGCCGTTGCCGAGGCCGGCGATCGATCGCGCGCCAGTCAGGGTGGCGAGCATCTTGAGTGCACGGGTCTCGACATCGATGCCCTGCACGATCAGTGCGGCGGGCGTTTCGGTGGGTGTCATTGCAGCGCCTGCAGGGTCTTGCGCAGCAGCTCTACCCGTTCCCCGGTGGTGGCGAGCGGGACGTCGATGCGCAGCTTTTCGGAACCGGTCAGGCGATGGCCTGGCCGGCTGCGGACCAGCGCGATCACCCGTTGCGGGTCGACCGGCGGGTTGGGGACGAACTGTATCTGGACTGCGTTCGCGCCGGCATCGATGCGCATCACGCCGAGCGGCTTCGACAGGATGCGCAGCCGGTGCGTGTCGACCAGCGTACGCGCCGCTTCCGGCAGCAGGCCGAAGCGGTCGACCAGTTCCTCCGACAGCGCCTCGAGGTCGTCGAGCGATTCGCAGTTGGCGAGCCGCTTGTACAGCACCAGCCGCTCGTGCACGTCGGCGCAGTAGGTCTCGGGAAGCACCGCGGTTGCGTGCAGGTTGATCTCGGTGGTGATCGCCAGCGGCGCGTCGAGGTCGGGTTCCTTGCCGGCGCGCAACGAGCGTACCGCCGATGACAGCATCTCGGTGTACATGCCGAACCCGATCTCCTGCATCTCGCCGGACTGGTTGTCGCCGAGCACCTCGCCCGCGCCCCGGATCTCCAGGTCGTGCATCGCGAGGTAGAAGCCGGAGCCGAGCTCCTCCATCATCTGGATCGCGTCGAGGCGCTTGCGCGCGTCGGCGCTGACCGGCGCCTCGTCGTGCGTGAGCAGGTAGGCATAGGCCTGGTGGTGCGAGCGTCCGACTCGGCCGCGCAACTGGTGCAGCTGGGCCAGGCCGAAGCGGTCTGCACGGTCGATGATGATCGTGTTGGCGCTCGGCACGTCGATGCCGGTCTCGATGATGGTCGTGCACAGCAGCAGGTTGAAGCGCTGCTGATAGAAGTCGCGCATCACGTACTCGAGCTCGCGCTCGCGCATCTGCCCATGGGCGATGCGGATGCGCGCCTCGGGGATCAGCCGAACCAGCCTCTCCTCCAGGTTCGCGATGGTGCCGATGTCGTTGTGTACGAAGTAGATCTGGCCGCCGCGGCGCAGTTCGCGCTGGCAGGCCTCGCGCAGCAGGCCGTCGGAGGTCCGCGACACGAAGGTCTTGATCGCCAGTCGCTTCTCGGGAGCGGTCGCGATCACCGAGAAATCGCGCAGCCCTTCCATAGCCATCGCGAGCGAACGCGGGATCGGTGTCGCGGTGAGCGTGAGCACGTCGACCTCCGCGCGCAGCGCCTTCAGGCGCTCTTTCTGGCGTACGCCGAAGCGGTGCTCCTCGTCGATGATCACCAGCCCGAGGTTGGCGAACTTCACGTCGGGCTGGATCAGCCGGTGCGTGCCGATCGCGATGTCGATCTTCCCGTCCGCGAGGCCGGCCAGCGCCACGGCCTGCTCCTTCGCCGAGCGGAAGCGCGACAGTTCGGCCAGCTTCACGGGCCATTCCGCGAAACGATCCGAGAAGGTCTGGTGGTGCTGCTCGGCGAGCAGCGTGGTCGGCACCAGCACCGCGACCTGCTTGCCCTCGTTTACCGCGACGAACGCGGCACGCAGTGCGACCTCGGTCTTGCCGAAGCCGACGTCGCCGCAGACCAGTCGGTCCATCGGCTTGCCGCGGGACAGGTCGGCGATCACCGCCTCGATCGCAGCCTGCTGGTCCGGCGTCTCCTCGAAGGGGAAGCCGTCTGCAAACACCTCGTAGTCGTGCGCCTTCAGCTTGAATGCGTGCCCCTTGCGCGCGGCCCGCTGTGCATACAGGTTGAGCAGTTCGGCTGCCGTATCGCGTGCCTTCTTCGCAGCGCGGCGCTTCGCCTTTTCCCACTGTCCGCTGCCGAGCCGGTGCAGGTCTGCATGTTCGGGCGAGCCGCCGGTGTAACGGCTGATCAGGTGAAGCTGCGCCACCGGCACGTAGAGCTTGTCGCCCGCCGCGTAATCGAGCTGCAGGAACTCGGTGACGCCTTCGCCCTGGTCGAGCGATACCAGCCCGGCATAGCGTCCGATGCCGTGCTGTTCATGCACCACAGGATCGCCTACCTTGACCTCGGACAGGTCGCGCAGCATGTTCTCGGTGGAGACGCGGCGGCCTGCACGCGTGGACCGGTTGCGCGCGGTCAGCGCATAGATCTCGCCTTCGGTGACGAACGCGAGCTTCGCGGCTGGCAGGATGAACCCGCTGGCCAGCGGCCCGACACCGAGCGCCAGCGGCGCATCAGCTTCGACGAAGGCGGCCAGGCTGTCGATGGTGCGCGGCACGCTCGAATGTTCGGCAAGCAGCTGCAGCAGCGTCTCGCGCCGGCCCAGGCTCTCCGCGACCAGCATCACCCGGCCACCTTCGCTGGCGAACGCGCTGCAGAAAGCCAGCAGGCGGTGGAGTGGCAGGTCGGCCTTGCGATCGATCGCGAGCACCGGCAACGGCGCGCTCGTGCCGGCGGCGACCGTATCGGTGCCGTCGCTTCGTACGTCGCCGGGGGCCGCGGTGGTGCGCAGGTCGATACGCGGATGGGCACGGGTGGCGACGAAAAACTGCTCGGCCGCGAGAAACAGCTGCTCGGGTGGCAGCAGCGGACGGTCGGGATCACCACGCAGCAGTTCGTGGCGCGATCGGGTGTCGTTCCAGAAACGCGTGGCTGCGGCCTGCGCGTCGCCATGGATCATCAGCGTCGTGTGCGCGCCGAGGTAGTCGAACACCGTCGCCGTATGGTCGAAGAACAGCGGCAGGTAGTACTCGATGCCGGCCGGTGCCACCCGGTTGCTCACGTCCTTGTAGAGCCGGCGCCTCGAAGGATCGCCCTCGATCGATGCACGGAAGTTCTGCCGGAAACGGGTGACCGCCGCATCGTCGAGCGGGAACTCGCGCGCGGGCAGAAGCCGCACCTCCTGCACCGGATAGATGCTCCGCTGCGAGTCGACATCGAAGGTGCGGATCGTCTCGATCGTGTCGTCGAACAGGTCGAGCCGGTAGGGCAGGGGGCTGCCCATCGGGAACAGATCGATCACGCCGCCGCGGAAGCTGAACTCGCCGGGCGACACCACCTGCGACACGTGCGCGTAGCCTGCGAAGGCCAGGCGCATCCGGAAGCGGTCGATATCGAGCGCCTCACCGCACTTGAAGAAGAACGTGTAGCCGGCGAGGAACTCGGGCGGCGCGAGGCGGTACAGGGCGGTGGTCAGCGGCATCGTGACCACGTCGAAGGCGCCCTGGCTGATCTGCCAGAGGGTCTCGAGCCGTTCGGAGATCAGGTCCTGGTGCGGGGAGAAGGCATCGTAGGGCAGCGTCTCCCAGTCGGGCAGCTGGTGCACGCGCAGCTCAGGCTCGAACCAGGCGATCTCTTCGAGCAGCCGCTGGCTGTCCGGTGCATCGGCGGTGAACACCGCGATCGGTCCGAGCGCGGTCGCCCAGCGCGCGATCGCGAGCGCGTCCGCGGACGAGGCCAGCGGCGCGGCACGCAGCGGCCGGCCGGGAATCGGACGGGGGGCAGGGGGAAAAACTGGCACGGCTCGGTGTCGCCACTTCGAAGGAGCGCGATTATAGCGGCGCATGTCGGCCCGGCCGGTGGGCCGTATACTTGCCGCGCTCCAAACGGTTCCAACCCACCTCCCGGCCTGCCTTGACGAATCCTCGATACCTGCACGCGCTGGTCCCGGCCGCCGGACGCGGGGCGCGGATGGCTTCGGGCCTGCCGAAGCAGTACCTGCCGCTCGCGGGCAGGCCCATGCTGGTCCATACGGTCGAGGCGCTGCTCGCCGAGCCACGGCTGTCCAGCGTGTCGGTGGTGCTCGCCCCCGATGACGTCGACTTCGACGTATCCGGGTGCGCCGGCAGTCTGCAGCGGCACGGCGAGCGCGTCCGCGTCGTGCGCTGCGGCGGCGACACCCGTGCCGCCAGCGTGCGTAACGGGCTGCGCGCACTGGCCGGAACCGTCGGCGCGCAGGACTGGATGCTCGTCCACGACGCGGCACGGCCCTGCCTGCCACCCTCGGCGCTGGCCAGGCTGATCGACACCCTGCTCGACGATCCGGTCGGCGGACTGCTGGCGATGCCGGTGGCCGACACCCTCAAGCGCGGTGATGTGGACGGACTCGTGGTCGACACGCCCTCGCGCGAAGGATTATGGGCCGCGCAGACGCCGCAGATGTTCCGTTACGCGGCGCTGCTCCTCGCGCTCGATGCAGCCGTCGAGGCCGCCGCGCGGCCGGGTGGCCAGCCGGCCACCGACGAGGCGCAGGCGATCGAGGCCGGGGGCGTTCGGCCGCGCCTGGTGCGTGGCGATCCGCGCAACCTGAAAGTCACCTGGCCGGCCGACGTGGCGCTGGCCGAAGGCTTCCTGCAACATTTCCCGGACATGCGATGAGCGACTTGCCCAAGGCGTCTGCAGCACTCCTGCCGATGCGTATCGGCAGCGGTTTCGACGTACATGCGTTCGCTGCCGGGCGGCGCCTGGTGATCGGCGGGGTCGAGATCCCGTCCGAGCGCGGGCTCGACGGCCATTCCGACGCGGACGTGCTTCTCCATGCGATCTGCGATGCACTGCTCGGAGCGGCCGGGCTCGGCGACATCGGGCGCCATTTCCCCGACACCGACCCACGCTGGAAGGGGGCGGACAGCCGCAGGCTGCTGCGCCACGTGCATTCGCTGCTGGTCGCGCGCGGCTGGCGGGTCGGCAACGTCGATGCGACGATCATCGCGCAGGCGCCGCGCATGGCGCCGCACGTCGCCTCGATGGTCGCGAACATCGCGGCGGATCTCACGGTCGACCTCGATGCCGATCCGGGGGCCGTGAACGTCAAGGCGACCACGACCGAGCGGCTGGGCTTCACCGGGCGCGGCGAAGGCATCGCGGCGCAGGCCGTGGCGTCGATCGTGCGCGGCTAGCGCCGGGCCGCCCCGCGCAGGCACAATCGTGCCATAGCCTGCGGCGGGTCCTGCCCGACCCGGGGACACTGGGTCGACAGACGGGGGAGCAATGCGCGTATTGCCGTGGATGGTGGTGTCTGCTGCGCTTGCGGCCACCGACGATGCCCGCGCGCAGTCGGCGCAAGCAGCCGCGACTGCGGCTACGGGCGCCCCGAGCGTGGTGCTGCCCGAAGTCACCGTCAGTGCGACCCGCACGGAGCGCGACCCGATGGACCTGCCAGTGTCCATCGACAGCGTCGACCGCCGGACCATCCGTGAAGCGAACCCACAGGTGAACCTGTCCGAAGTGCTTGGCCGGGTGCCGGGCATCGCCGTGCAGAACCGGCAGAACTACGCCCAGGATCTCCAGATCTCCTCGCGCGGCTTCGGTGCGCGCGCAGCCTTCGGCGTACGCGGCATCCGGCTGATCGCCGATGGCATTCCGGCGACGATGCCCGACGGACAGGGGCAGGCAGCCTCGTTCAATCTTTCCTCGGCGCAGCGCATCGAAGTCATGCGCGGGCCGTTCTCGAGCCTGTACGGTAATGCGGCTGGCGGCGTGGTGCAGGTGTTCACCGCCGACGGACCGGATCGTCCTACCCTGTCCGGCAGTCTCCTGGGCGCGTCCTACGGCACCTCGCGCATCGGTTTCCAGGCGGGCGGGCAGCAGGGGGCGCTGAACGGCATCGTCGATGTTTCCCGCTTCGAGACCGATGGCTATCGCGCCAACAGCTGGACCCGGCGCGACCAGGCGAATGCGAAGGTGAAGTTCGACCTGGGCAACGCAGGCGTGCTGACGCTGGTGGCCAACACGCTCGACCAGCCCGAGACGCGCGATCCGCTCGGCCTAACGGCTGCGCAGGCGGCGCTCAACCCGCGCCAGGCGGTGGCGGCGGCCTACCAGTTCGGCACGCGCAAGAGCATCTCGCAGGCGCAGGGTGGGCTCACCTGGGACCTGCCGCTGTCCGGAGGCGACACGCTGCACACGCGGCTCTACGCCGGGGATCGGCAGGTCACCCAGTATCTTGCGACGCCGCTGGCGGCACAGGCCGCACCGACCAGTGCCGGCGGCGTGGTCGACCTCGACCGGGGTTTCGTCGGCATGGGCCTGCGCTGGACACGCAACACCAAGGTGGCCGGGCGAGCCTTCAGCGCCAGCGTCGGCGTCGACCACGACCGGATGAGCGAGAACCGGCGCGGCTTCATCAACAACAACGGCGTCGCTGGCGCGCTCAAGCGCGACCAGGACGACACGGTGACCAACACCGACGTCTACGCGCAGGCCGACTGGCAGGCGCTGCCGCGGCTGAGCGTGCTCGCTGGCCTGCGCCACAGCCGGGTGCGCTTCGACTCGCGCGACCGCTTCATCGCACCCGGGAACCCGGACGACAGCGGTGGACTGTCGTTCTCGCGTACGACGCCAGCGGCCGGGCTGTTGTGGAAGATGACGCCGCTGGTCAATGCCTATGCCAACGTCGGGCGCGGCTTCGAGACGCCGACCTTTGCCGAACTGGCGTACAGGCCGAGCGGGGCCACCGGCCTGAATTTCGCGCTCAGGCCTTCCAGCAGCCTGCACCGGGAGGTCGGCGTGAAGGCGCTGACCGGCGACGACGGCCACCTGAACATCGCGCTGTTCCAGGTCGACGTGAAGGACGAGATCGTGGTGAACAGCGCCTCGGGCGGGCGTACCGATTTCCGCAATGCGTCCGAGACCCGGCGCGAAGGCCTGGAACTCGCCTGGCGGCAGCGCTTCGCCGGGGGCTTCGAGACAGCGGTGGCCTGGACCGCGCTCGATGCACGCTTCCAGCAGCCGTTCACGTCGGGCACACCGCCCACCACCGTCGCCGCCGGCAGCCGGCTGCCCGGCGTCGCCCCGAGGTTCGCGCATGCGGAACTGGTCTGGCGCCACGCCGGCAGCGGCTTCCACGCGGGGCTCGAGGTTCGCCAGAGCGGCAAGGTGTTCGTCAACGACCAGAACAGCGAAGCGGCCTCGGCCTACACCATTGGCAACCTGCGCGGCGGCTTCCAGCAGCGGGGCAAGGGCTGGCGGCTCACCGAATTCGTGCGCGTGGATAACGTCAGCGACCGGCGCTACATCGGCTCGGTGATCGTTGCCGATGCGAACGGACGCTTCTACGAACCGTCGCCCGGCCGCACAACCACCATCGGCGTGACGCTGGAGGTGAGTCGCTGAGCGGCCGCCTCCGGCGCACGGCCGCGACCATCCGTCGGAGGTCGTCCCGCAGGAAAGGTCTAAAGGTAGATGCAGCCCTCGAGCTTGCGGGTGAGGCTGCGCGGGTCTGCCTTCGTGTAGTCTTTCTCGAAACAATCCGTGAGCATGCGCTGCAGCGGCGCACCGAAGTGGCGCCTGAGACGCCCCATGAACTGCGGCGCGGCGCAGACGATCAGGCGCTGGTAGTGCTGCTGCTGCCGGCCCGTCTCGAGTGCATCCTTCAGTTCGCTCGCGAATCGTTCCGCCTCGGTCGACCTGGGATCGGTGGCCGGCTGGTAGGCGGCGCGCCGGGAAGCACCGCTTCGACCATGCGCCGAATGGTCGGTGATCAGTTCGGCGAGCTTGGCCCGGCTTCGGGCGTGGGCAAACTCGCGGAGCTTGCGCAGGCCTTTCTTCGGCCCCTCGTTGATGTACAGGCTTGCTGCACTTGCATTCGCCACCAGGATCCAGGTCACACTCATCGCGCTACCTCCTTTGGTCGACTGCTGCGGGATCATTATGGACACCGGTTGCGTCGGACCGCAAACGGTTTCTGCGCAACGCACGCGATCCGTGTCAGTGGCTGCGGGCAAGCGGTACATATCCATTCATCACGTTATCGGCAGCTCGACCGTGACCTTTAGCCCGCCGCCCTCACGGTCTTCGAGCAGGACGCGCCCGCCGTGCAGCCGCGCGATGCGGTCGACGATCGCAAGCCCGAGTCCGGAACCCGGATCGGTGCGCGCACCGCCGATGCGCTGGAACGGCTGCAGCATGCGTGCGCGCTGCGCCTCGGGGATGCCTGGCCCCCGATCGAGCACGCTGACCTGAACGTTCGACGCGCCGGTGCGTCCGGCATGGATCTCGACCGCGCTACCGCCGTGACGCAGGGCATTGTCGATGAGGTTCGACAGCAGGCGCTGGAACGACAGCGGACGCAGGCGGACCTTCGGCATCTCATCTGCCTGCGCGTGCACTGGCTGCCCGCGGCGTTCGTAGCGTTCGACGACCGCGCGCACCGCCGCGCCCAGGTCGGTGTCGATCGGGGCCTCCTCGTTGCTGCCCTCGCGCACGTAGCCGAGGAACTGGTCGATGATCGCGTCCATGTCCGCGATGTCCTGCACCATGCCCGCGCCGAGCGAGGCATCGCCCCCGGACGGCAGCATTTCGATGCCCAGCCGCAGTCGCGCGAGCGGCGTGCGCAGGTCGTGCGAGATCCCGGCCAGCAGCAGCTTGCGGTCCGCGTCGAGCGAGCGGACATCACGCGCCATCTCGTTGAATGCGCGCCCGAGCGCCGCCACTTCCTGCGGGCCCGACTCGGGCAGCGGCGGTGGCAGTTCGCCGCGTCCGATCGCGGCGGCCGCCGGTACCGCGGCGCGCAGCGGTGCCGTGATCCGGCGCACGATGAGATAGGCGCCGATGATCGAGAGCAACAGTACCAGCAGGCCCCAGGCGAACCAGGTCAACGGAAACGGGCGCCGTTCGCGCGCCGGCGGCAGTTCGATCCAGAACAGGTCCTCGTCGATGCGGAAGCTCACCCACAGTGCGCGCTCGCCGCCGCGGGCATCGTAGATGATCGTGTCTTCGCCGAGCCGCCGCCGCAGTTCGGCCACCACATGACCGATCACCGGGCCGGTGCCGAGCGTGCCCTCCGGAAGGGAATCGTCGCCGGGATAGACACGGATGCCCTCGGACTCGTTCAGTTCCGCCAGCAATGCGCGGCGGCGCTCCGGTCGGGAGCCGATCAGTGCCGCCCGGGTGAGGTTGACCACGCTCGATACCCGCTCGGCGATCTGCCGCGCGCGCGGCTCCCGTTCGGACAGCGACAGCAGGGCGAACCACGCCAGCTGCGACAGCACCAGCAGCGGGATCAGCATCGCGACCGTGCGCCAGAGCAGGCTGCGCGGCCAGGGGATCATCGCGGCCCCGACGGCTGCGCCGCGCGCGGGCGGTCAGCGCGGCGCATCGGGGACGAACACGTAGCCGAAGCCCCAGACGGTCTGGATGTAGCGCGGTTTGGCCGGATCTTCCTCGACCAGCTTGCGCAGGCGCGACACCTGCACGTCGATGCTGCGGTCGAACGGTTCCAGTTCGCGCCCGCGCGCGAGTTCCATCAGCTTGTCGCGCGACAGCGGCGTGCCCGGGCTGGCAGCAAGCACTTTCAGCAGCGAGAATTCGCCTGTGGTCAGCGCCACGGATTGTCCGTCGCGCAGCAGGGTCCGGTTCCCGGTGTTCAGCGTGAAGGGACCGAAGGTCACGTTGCCGGCCTGCGCATCGGGCGCGCCCGGGGGTGTCGCCGGGCCGCGCCGACGCAGCACCGCGCTGATGCGCGCGACCAGTTCGCGCGGGCTGAACGGCTTGGGCAGGTAGTCGTCCGCGCCCAGCTCGAGGCCGACGATGCGGTCGACCTCGTCTCCCTTCGCGGTCAGCATCACGATCGGCAGCGAGGGCGAGGTCGCACGCAGTCGCCGGCAGATCGACAGGCCGTCCTCGCCGGGCAGCATCAGGTCGAGCACGACGAGATCGATCACGTTGCGTGCGAGCTGCCTGTCCATCGCCGCCCCGTCTGCCGCCACCTGCACCTGGAAGCCCTGCTCGGTAAGGTAGCGGTTGAGCAGTTCGCGCAGCCGCACGTCGTCGTCGACCACCAGCAGCCGTGTCTTGATCGTCTTGTCCATGGGGTGCATCGTAGCGCCACCCGGGGCACGCGTGTGCGGGCACCGCGTGCCGCCTGCAACCGGGCATGACCCCGGTGCACGGGGCCAACATATTGTTACAAACGACCGCTTCCATCGCTTGGGTTACGCCGTCAATCGCTCTACGATCGGGGCCTGGACAATCTTCGGGGCATGCATGGTCGATCGGCAGCAGGCAACACGGGGTTTCGGGAGGCATCCGGCGCTGCACGCGCTGTGCCTGCTGATGCTGCTCGTGCTGTTGCCATCGGGGCGGGCTTCGGCCCAGCCTGCCGAGCCGCAAGGCGGGGCGCGCGAACGCTTCGAAGAGCGCCGGCAACGGCGCGACGACGCACGCAATGAACACCGCCGCGACGAATTCCGGGAGCAGCGCCGCCGCCATCTCGAGGAACGGCGCGACCGCATGACGCCTGAAGAGCGGCGCAGCCTCCGGCGCGACCTGCACGAGGCCGGCCGCGACCTGTACCGCCAGGATCGCTGATCCCGTTGCGGTGCCCCCTGCGGTGCCCCTCGCCGCGGGGTATCGCAGGTGCACGCCGGTCGCTGCCGGTGCTCCGGTAGAATCGGCATTCCACGCCGGTTGCCCACCATGGTCCTGCTCGCTGTCGATACCACTGCCGGTTGCTGTTCCGTCGCACTGCTGCGTGACGGCCGCCTGTGTGTGCGCAGCGCGGACGCCGGGCAGGGTGCGTCGCCGGCGTCGCCACCGGCCCATTCGCAACTGCTGCTGCCGATGATCGATGCGTTGCTGGCAGAGGCGGGCACGCCACTGTCGGCGCTCGACGCGATCGCCTTCGGCGCGGGACCGGGTTCGTTCACCGGGCTGCGCATCGCCTGCGGCGTCGCGCAGGGGATCGGCCTGGCCATCGACCGGCCGCTGATTGCGGTCGATTCGCTGTCCTCGATCGCATGGGCCAGCGGACAGCCTCAGGTGATTGCCTGCCTCGACGCGCGGATGGGCGAGGTGTACTGCGCCGCGTACCGGATCTGCCGCACGCAAGCCGGTCCGTACCTGCCCGACGTCCCCGATGCCTCGATCGAGGTGCTGTTCGAGCCCCGGGCCTGTGCACCGGATGCCGTACCGGTTCCGCCCGGTGAGGGCTGGGCTGGCGGCGGCAACGGCTTCGCGGCGTACGGCGCGGCGCTGCGCCAGCGCCTGCCGGCACTGGGCGCGATCGACGCCGCGCTGATGCCCGATGCACGCGCGGTGGCTGCCCTTGGGGCGATCGCCTATCGCGATGGCGCTGCCATGGATGCCGCGCTGGCTGCGCCGTTCTACGTGCGCGACAAGGTGGCGCTCGACTCGGCCGAGCAGGCCGCGCTGCGCGCGGGGACCTTGCAGTCGCGTGACGTGGTGCCGGCCGGGGTGGTGCGGTGAGTGCGCGCTGGGATGTCCAGCCGGTTGCCCGCCGGATGCTCGTGCAGGATCTGCCCGATGTAGTTTCGATCGAGAACCGCATCTACGACTTCCCTTGGACCGACGGAAACTTCCGCGATGCGATCGGCTCGGGCTACGATGCCGCAGTGGTGGAATTCGGCGGCGCGCTGGTCGGCTATCGCGTGATGATGTTCGGCCCGGGCGAAGCGCACCTGCTGAACCTGTCGATCGCCGCCGACTGGCAGCGCCGAGGTTTCGGGCGGCACCTGCTGCTGGCGTCGATCCATGACGCGCGGCGCGCGGACGCGCAGACGCTTTTCCTGGAAGTGCGCCCCTCGAACGCTGCCGGGATCTCGCTGTACGAAGGCATCGGTTTCAAGCGGATCGGCGTACGCAAGGGCTACTACCCTGCGCTCGGTGGCCGCGAGGATGCCTGGGTGATGTCGCTGCCGCTGTGACCGACCTGGACCTGTTCTGCCCTGCACGATGAGCCGCCGCGCCGAAATCCTCGATGAGATGGGCCTCTCGCCGCGCTGGACGCTGCGCGAGGGTTTCGTGCGTACCCTGCCAACGGCGGCGCCGGGCACCGTGACCGGCGCCCCGGCTGCGGCGGACGACGCACGCAGCCCGGACACGCATGCAGTGCCCGCAGCCGTCGATGCGCAGGATCGTGGCGCGGCGATCATGCAGATGGGCTGGACACCGCTTGCCGAAGCGGTGGCGGGCTGTACCGCCTGCCCGCTCGCGGCCACGCGCAACTGCACGGTATTCGGCGTTGGCGACCGGCAGGCGTCGTGGCTGTTCGTCGGCGAGGGCCCGGGCGCCGAAGAGGACGAACGCGGCGAACCGTTCGTCGGCCAGGCAGGCCGCCTGCTCGACAACATGCTTGCCGCGCTCGGGATGAAGCGCGGCGACGATGTCTACGTGGCCAACATCGTCAAGTGCCGGCCACCTGGCAACCGCGTACCGGCGGCGGCCGAAGTCGCTGCCTGCGAACCCTACCTGCACCGGCAGATCCAGTTGCTGCAGCCGAAGGTCATCGTCGCGCTGGGCAAGACAGCGGCGGTCACGCTGCTGGGCAAGGAACAATCGATCGCCAGCATGCGCGGCAAGGTGTTCCGCTACCGCGACACGCCGCTGATGGTGACCTATCACCCGGCCTATCTCCTGCGGACCCTGCCGGACAAGATAAAGGCATGGGAAGATCTCTGTTTCATCCGCGAGCGGGTGGCCGAATGGCGCGCCGGCGCGGCACAGGATCTCCAGTCGCCTGGCTGAGTCCGTCGTCCGGGCTTGAATGGCGTGGTAGGGTCCCCATGTTCCCGGCACGTGTGGCGGTCCATGCCGGTCGCCGGACAGCACACCGACCATTCAACCGTACCGATCCAGGGAGTCACCGATGCGCCGACTGCTCTCCGTGCTTTCGCTCTGTAGCGCGCTGCTGCTTGGCGGCTGCGGCTACAACACGCTGCAGGTGACCGACGAGACGATCAAGTCGTCCTGGTCGGACGTGATCAGCCAGTACCAGCGGCGTGCCGACCTCGTGCCCAACCTGGTTGCGACGGTCAAGGGTTTCGCCGAACAGGAGAAGGACATCCTGATCGGGGTGACCAACGCGCGCGCGCGGGTCGGGTCGCTGCAGGCCACGCCCGAGCTGGTGAACGACCCTGCCGCCTTCGCGAAGTTCCAGGCGGCGCAGGGTGAACTGTCGTCGGCACTGTCGAGGCTGCTGGTGGTCGCGGAGAACTATCCGCAGCTGAAGTCGGACCAGAGCTTCCGCGACCTGCAGGCGCAGCTCGAAGGCACGGAGAATCGGATCACCGTCGCGCGCAAGCGCTACATCGATGCGGTGCAGGCGTACAACGTGACCGTACGTCAGTTCCCCAGCAACCTCACCGCCATGGTGTTCGGCTATGCCGTGAAGGCGAACTTCACGGTCGAGAACGAGGCGGCGATCGCCAAGCCGCCGACAGTGGATTTCGGTGCGCGGCCTTCCG
>CANGXU010000027.1 GCA_947457885.1 Betaproteobacteria bacterium | reverse complement strand
GAGCAGTACAAGGGCAAGGAGAAGCTGCTCGCGCCGAACATCGAGGCGCTGCGGCTGGGGCGCGACTGGGCGCGCGAGAACCTGGCCTGCCCGCTGGGCATCCGGGTCGCACGGGCCGACAACGTCGGCGACCGCATCTTCATCGACGGCAACTCGGCTGCGGCACTGGGTGCCGTGTACGGCGGCGCATCGGTCTGCGCCTGGTATCCGATCACGCCGTCCTCATCGCTTGCAGAGGCTTTCCTCGCCTATTGCGGAAAGTACCGGGTCGACCCGGTCACCGGGCGCCACCGCTATGCGGTGGTGCAGGCCGAGGACGAGCTGGCTTCGATCGGCATGGTGGTCGGTGCCGGCTGGAACGGTGCGCGAGCATTCACCGCCACCTCCGGGCCGGGCATTTCGCTGATGACCGAGTTCATCGGGCTGGCTTACTTCGCGGAGATCCCGGCCACCATCGTCAACGTGCAGCGCGGCGGCCCGTCGACCGGCATGCCCACCCGCACCCAGCAGGCCGACGTGCTGGCCTGCGCGTACGCATCGCACGGCGACACCAAGCATCCGCTGCTGTTCCCGATGGACCCGAACGAGTGCTTCGAGATGACCGCGCAGGCGCTCGACCTCGCCGATCGGCTGCAGACGCCGGTGTTCGTGATGACCGACCTGGACATCGGCATGAACCAGCGGCTGACCGCGCCGTTTGCCTGGGACGACTCGCGCGACTATGACCGCGGCAAAGTGATGACGCACGAGATGCTGGAGGCCGGGCGCGACTTCGGCCGCTATCTGGACGTCGACGGCGACGGCATCCCGTTCCGCACCTATCCCGGCACCCACCCGACGAAAGGCGCGTTCTTCACCCGCGGCACCACGCGCGATGCCTATGCGCGCTACTCGGAAGCCGGCCACGACTACCTGTACAACGTGCAGCGGCTGCTGCGCAAGTTCGATTCGGCGCGCGCCATCGTGCCGGCTCCGGTCGAGCGAAAGGCGGCGAAGGCGACCCGCATCGGAGCGATCTACTACGGCTCCACGACCCCTGCGATGGACGAGGCGATCGTCGCGCTGGAAGCGCAGGACCTGCAGGTCGACCTGCTGCGCATCCGGGCCTTTCCGTTCGCCGATGCGGTCAGCGCGTTCATCGCTTCGCACGACCTGGTGTTCGTGGTCGAGCAGAACCGGGATGCACAACTGCGCACGCTCCTGGTGAACGAGCTCGACACCGACCCGGCGAAGCTGATGCGGGTGCTGCACTACGACGGCACGCCGATCACGGCGCGTTTCATCACCCGGGCGATCGGCGACCATCTGCGCGCGATCGGCGGCCGGCCGGCGCCTGCGGCACCGTCCAGCCCGGCTGCGCACGCCTGAGGAGAAGACCATGACCTATCTCGCGAAACCGAAGCTGCACCACCCCTCGCTCGAGCGCAACCGCGTCGGCTACCTGCGTCGCGACTACGAGGGCAAGATCTCTACGCTGTGCGCCGGCTGCGGCCATGACTCGATCTCGGCGGCGATCATCCAGGCCTGCTGGGAGCTGGACATCGAGCCGCACCGGGTCGCCAAGCTGTCCGGCATCGGCTGCTCGTCGAAGACGCCCGACTACTTCCTGGGAAATTCGCACGGCTTCAACACCGTACACGGGCGTATGCCCTCGGTTCTGACCGGTGCCAACCTCGCCAACGGCGACCTGCTGTACCTGGGCGTCTCCGGCGACGGCGACTCGGCATCGATCGGCCTCGGCCAGTTCGCGCACGTGATGCGGCGTGGGGTCAACATGACGTACATCGTCGAGAACAACGGCGTGTACGGCCTGACGAAGGGCCAGTTCTCGGCCACCGCCGACCAGGGCTCGAAGTCCAAGCGCGGCGTGGCCAACACCGACTCGCCGATCGACATGGTGAGCCTCGCGCTCCAGCTGGGTGCGACCTTCGTTGCGCGTGGCTTCTCCGGCGACAAGCAGCAACTGGTGCCGCTGATCAAGGCGGCGATGGCGCATCCCGGGGCTGCATTCATCGACGTCGTGAGCCCGTGCGTCGCGTTCAACAACCACGCGGGCAGCACGCGCAGCTATGACTTCGTTCGCGAGCACAACGAGGCGGTCAACCGGCTCGACTTCTGGCCCTCGCGCGAGGCGATCACCGCCGACTACCCGCCGGGCGAAGCGATCGACATCGCCCAGCATGACGGCTCGGTGATGAGGCTGCGCAAGCTCGCTGCCGACTACGATCCGACCGATCGGGTGCAGGCTATGAACCTGATTCAGATGCGCTCGGCGCAGGGCGAGGTGGTGACCGGCCTGCTCTATGTCGACCCGGACCCGGAGGACCTGCACCGGCACCTGAACACGGTCGACGCGCCGCTTTTCACGCTGGGTGCTGCGGAGCTGTCTCCGGGGGCGGCAACGCTGGCTTCGATCAACGCCGCCCTGCGCTAGCGGCAGGCGTCGCGGCGCCGGGACCACCGGCGCTGCGGTAGCCTGGTCAGACCGTCTTGCGCCGGTCGGCGAACACCTTGCGGAACTTGGCGACCTTGGGCGCCACCACGAACTGGCAGTAGGGTTCGTGCCCGTGCTGCGCGAAGTACTCCTGGTGGTAGTCCTCGGCGATCCAGAACCGTACGGCGGGCGTGACCTCGGTGACGATCGGCGCCGGGAAGACCTGCTTTACCGTGAGTTCGGTGATGAAAGCCTCGGCTTCCCGCTGCTGGCCGTCGCCGTGGCAGAAGATGGCCGAGCGGTATTGCGGGCCCACGTCATTGCCCTGCCGGTTCCTGGTCGTCGGGTCGTGGATGGTGAAGAACACTGCGAGGATGTCGCGGAAGGTCACCCGGGACGGATCGAAGGTGATCCTGACCACCTCGGCATGCCCGGTCTTCGCGCCGCAGACCTGGGCGTAGGTGGGCTGATCGACATGGCCGCCCATGTAGCCGGACTCGACCGACTCGACGCCCGCGAGATCGTCGAAGACGGCCTCCAGGCACCAGAAGCAGCCGCCCCCGAGGGTTGTCACCTGCAGTTCGGACGTGGTCATGGGTGTCTCGCTCTGTCGGGAAGAAGCATTTGAACGATCAGCCTGCTGAGGCCCGGGTTGCGCTCGTGCTGAACCAGGAGCGCACGCACGCCTGCGCCAGGGCCTGCGTTGCATCGACCACCGGCAGCGCTCCGGGGCGCGGCATCGCGGCATGGGCAAGCGGCAGCTCGGTACAGCCCAGCAACACCGCGTCGATGATCGCATCATCGCGTCCTTCGCGGGCTGCGCGTGCAGACGACGAAGCGATCCTGTCGAGCGCGCCGGCGAGCAGTTCTCCGGCGGCATCGAGGCGGCATGCCTTCACCGCTTCGATCGAGGGATCCACGTAGTGCCGCTGTATGGCCTCGTCGTGCGGCAGCACGCGGTGGCCGAACGCGGCCAGCCTGTGCGGATAGAAGCCGGCTGCGTGGGTGCCGCGAGTTGCCAGGAGCGCGATGCGTCGGGCACCGCCGCCGGCGCTCGGCGCCGCGACATCCGTTGGCAGGGAAAGCGCCTGCGCCGAAGCGTCCGCGATGTGCAGGATCGGAAGGCCACCGCCGGCGACCAGTTCGTCGTACCAGAAGTGTGCCGTGTTGCAGGCGATGGCGACCCGATCGACGCCGCAGCCGGCAAGGCTGCGCAGTGCCTCGACCAGCATCGGCACGGGCGATGGCCCGCGTCCTTCGATCGCCGCGAGGCGGTCGGGTACCTGCGGCACCGACCACAGGAGCACGGGGATATGGTCGGCATCGCTGGCTGCTGGCGTCGCGCGTATCAGCTTCGCGACGAAGTCGGCGCCGGCGAGTGGGCCCATGCCCCCTAGCACGCCGAGCATGCGCTGCGCGGGCCGGCGCGGATCGCGATCGATCGTGCCTCGAGGAGTCTTCATACGTTGCAGGATACCGAATCGGCGGCCTCGGGCGCGCGCCGGTGGCCCCGTCGGCGCCTGTCGTGCTCGGTTATCATCCTCGCCTCCCGAATCCACTGCATTGCGACCGCCACGATGTCTTCGAAACCGACTGCCAGCGAACATCTCGTCCAGAACTGGGTCGTGTCGAAACCGCTGGCGCGCTCCCGCGGGGGGATCGTCGCATCGCAGAACCGGATCGCCGCCCAGGTGGGTGCGCGGGTACTGGCCGACGGCGGCAATGCCGTCGATGCAGCAGTGGCAACCGGCTTCTCGCTGGCCGCCTGCGAGCCCTGGAACAGCGGGCTGGGCGGCATCGGCTTCATGATGGTCTACATCGCCGCCGAAGACCGCGTGCACGTGGTCGACTTCGGGCCGAAGTCGCCCGGGCGCGTCGACCTCGCCGACTACCCGCTCACCGGAGGTACCACCACCGACCTGTTCACCTGGCCGGCGGTGAAGGACGATCGCAATGTGCACGGTCCCTGGTCGTTCGCGGTGCCAGGCCATGTCGACGGTCTCGGTCTTGCGCTCGAAAAGTTCGGCACCCGGAGTTTCGGCGCGATGATGGCGCCGGCGATCGAACTCGCCGAGCAGGGCATCGCCGTCGACTGGTACCTCACGCTGAAGATCGCCACGGCCGCGCGCGACCTGCAGCGCTATGCGTCCACGAAGGCGATCTGGATGCCCGACGGGCTGCCTCCGGTCACGGCGCCGGGTGCCGAACTCGCACGCCTCAAGCTCACCGGGCTGGCCGACACCATGCGTACGCTGGCGAAGAACGGTCGGCGCGACTTCTACGAAGGCGAGGTGGCCCGCTCGATCGCCGAAGACACGCGCAGGCGCGGCGGCATCCTGGATGCCGACGCCCTCGCTGGCTTCCATGCCCGGTTCCTCGAGCCGCTCGAGATCGACTACCGCGGTGCGCGCCTGGCGCTCGCGCCAGGACTCACCGCCGGTCCGTCGATGGCGCGCGCGCTTCAGCAACTGGTCGACCAGAAGTTCGTCAAGGGCCTGCCGACGGCCGACAGCTTCGTTGCCTATGCGCAGGCGCTGCGCGAGGCCTACAGCGATCGCCTCGCGACGATGGGCGAGGCGACGGTGGACATCGTCGAACAGGCTGACCTCCGCTCGCCGTCCTGCACCACCCACCTGAACGTGATCGACCGCGACGGCAACATGGTCGCGCTGACGCAGACCCTGCTGTCGGTGTTCGGCAGCCGCGTGGTGCTGCCCGGTACCGGCATCCTGATGAACAACGGCATCAACTGGTTCGACCCGCGACCGGGCCTGCCGAATTCCCTCGCGCCGAACAAGCGGGCGTTGACCAACATGTGCCCGGTGATCGCCCGCAAGAACGGCAAGCCGTGGTTCGCGGTCGGGGCGTCGGGCGGGCGCAAGATCATGCCGGCGGTGATGCAGCTCACCTCGCTGATGATCGACCACGGGCTCGATCTCGAGAAGGCGTTCCACCAGCCGCGCATCGACGCCAGCGGCAACGACCATGTCGGGGTCGATCCGCGGCTGCCGGCCGGCGTGCGCAAGGCGCTGGAGGCCAAGTTCCCGGTGAAGGCGACCGAACTGGTGGTCTATCCGACCAACTTCGCCTGCCCGAGCGCGGTTCTGAAAGACCCGGTCACCGGCAACTGTTTCGGCGCGACCGACGTGCTTTCGCCATGGTCGGGCGCGGTGAGCGAAGAAGAAGCCTAGGCCTTCGGGAGGCCGGCCTGGCCGGCGGTGCGCTCCGGCGCCGCATCGAGCAGCGCCGCTCGCAGGGCGGCAAGCGCCGCCAGCGGCTGGCTGCGCGCCCGGTAGATCAGGAACACCGGGCTCGCCGGCAGCGATGGCTCCACCTCGACGATACGGATGCGGCCGGCGCGGCGCATCGCCTCGGCCGCAGTCGCCGGTGCAAGCGTGAGCAGCGAGCCTTCGGCGGCAAGTTCGATGTTCGAGGCGTAGACCGCCGACTCGACCCTGGGTAGCGGCGGCAGCAGTCCGGCCGTGGTGAACGCGCTGTCGATCAGTTCGCGGGCGAAGCTGCCGCGTGCCGGCAGCGCCCAGTCGCGTGCCTGCAGGCTGGCCAGCGGTACCGGCTGGCGTACACCGTCCGTACCGGCACGGTGCCGGCCGCTGGCTGCCGCCCGTTCGACGATAACCGTACGTTCATCGAACAGGCGCTCGAACACCAGGTCGTCGATGCGCGAAGCCTCGGGGCCACCAGTCTGCTGGACTTCTCGCCCGATCGCTGCGTCGAGCAGGCCGCCGGCGACCGATGCGAGCAACTGCGCGGCCGGGGCCTCATGCACGATGATTCGCAGGGCCGGATCATCGGCGAGCACCCGCGCCAGCACCCTGGGCAGCAGGGCCTGCATCGCCCGCGGGATGGTGCCCAGGCGCAGCAGTGGTTGTCCGCCCTCGCGGGCACTGCCGTCGATGGCATCGATCTCGGCCATTGCGATCGAAAGCCGCTCGATGAACATCCGGCCGAACACGGTCGGCACTGCGCCACGCCGGTCGCGCGAGAACAGCGGATGGCCGATCGCGGTTTCGGCCGCGCGCAGCAGCATCGACGCGGCGGGCTGGCTGATGCCGAGCGCGCGGGCCGCGCGATGGACCGATCCCAGCCGTGCGATCGCCTCGACCAGCCGGAGCTGCCGGAGGGAGAGCTGGCTGGTGGCTGCGAAGGGAGGATACGAAGCAGGCATGGCATACGAGACCGAGGACCGGCGCGGGTGGGTGGGGAAGTATTCCGGACCGGGAAAAAAATAAGAAAAACGGATTAAAATATCGAAAAAAGTGATTATTTACCTTATATAGCGCTTCGGCTAGCCTCCTGTCTTCCTGACTCACGGTTGAAGATGACCCCATGACCGCTGTGCTCGCTTCCATTGCTACCGACCCGGCGGCCGCTGCCGGCACCGCCCACGATTCAAGCCAGCCGTTCGGCGTGCGCCCACTGTCCCCGGCGCTCGGTGCCGAGGTCTCCGGCCTTGACCTGTCGCAGCCGCTGGATGCCGCCACCGTGGCCAGGCTGCGCACTGCCTGGCTCGAGCACCTGGTGCTGCGCTTCCGCGGGCAGGCGCTCACCGACCCGCAGCTGCTCGCAGTGTCGCGGCACCTCGGTGAACTCGATCCGCCAGGCCCCAACCCGTACGGCGCCCCGTTCAACCCGGCGCACCCGGAGATCAACGTGATCTCCAACCTTCGCGACGGCGACAGGCCGCTGGGCAACCTCGGCGACGGCGAGGCGGTGTGGCATCAGGACATGACCTATATCGACCGTCCGCCGATGGCGTCGATGCTGTATGCGATCGAGGTGCCGCCGAGCGGTGGCGACACGTTCTGGGCGAACCTGCACCTGGCACTCGAGACGATGCCCGCCGGCCTGCGCCGGCGCATCGAAGGCCGTAGCGCCGTGCACGATTCCACCTACAACAGCGCGGGAATCATGCGGCGCGGGATGAAGGAAGTAACCGATCCGCGCGAGGCGCCCGGCGCTTGCCATCCATTGATCGTCGTGCATCCCGACACCGGGCGCGAGACGCTGCTGCTGGGCCGGCGCCGCAATGGCTATATCCTCGGGCTGTCGCTGGCCGAAAGCGAGGCGCTGCTCGATGAACTCTGGGCGCACGCATGCCAGCCGCAGTTCGCCTTCCGCCAGCAATGGCAGGTGGGCGACGTAATCCTCTGGGACAATCGGTCGACGCTGCACCGGCGCGATTCGTTCGACCCTGCCAGCCGGCGGCGCATGCACCGCACCCAGATCAAGGGCGTGGCCCTGAGAGCGGCGGCCTGAGTTGCCCGCCTGCGCAGCAGGCAACGCGAGTCGAGCAATGCACAACACGCAGCAGTCACGAGCGCAGCGTACCGCATCACCGCAGGGTAAACCCGGCATTCGACCGGGTTGCCCCGGCTCGTGAACCAGGAGGGCGATCCGATGGACACCGAAGCTTCGAAGGCTGCCAGTGCCGCAGGCAACACCCGCGATTTCCGTATCGAACGCATCGAGGCCTTCGGCGTCGCGGTACCGCTGGTGGGCGAGGGCTTCAAGAACGCCTACACCACGAAGAAGGTCCAGAAGAGCGTGATCGTCCGGATGACCTCGGCCGGCGGCGCGATCGGCCTGGGCAACATCGATCCGTCGCCGGGCTATTCGGAAGAGACGGTCGAGGATTCGCTGGCGGTGATCCGCAACGTGCTGGCGCCGGCGGTCATCGGCATGGATGCGTCCAACGTGCATGTACTGCTCGACCGGATGGATGCCGTCCAGCCAGCCTTCCTCGATGCCAAGGCAGCGATCGAGATGGCGTGTACCGACCTGGTCGCGCGCGCCTGCGGCCTGCCGGTGCACACGTGGCTCGGCGGCGCGGTGCGCGACCGGGTGTCGTTCAATGCGTGGATCGGCATCCTGTCGCCGCACGAGGCGGCCGCCGAGGCGAAGCGCTGGTACGACCGCGGCTTCCGGTCGGCGAAGATCAAGGTCGGTGGTGGTGTCGAAGCCGATCGCGACCGCGTGCTTGCGGTGCGCGCAGCCGTCGGCGAAGGCATGCAGCTGCGCATCGATGCCAATGCCGGCTACTGCGCCGATGAATCGATCCGACTCGCGCACATGGTCGCCGGCGCCAACCTGCAACTGTTCGAGCAGCCGGCACCGGCCGATGACCTGGCTGGCATGGCCCGCGTGCGGCGCGAAGGTGGCGGGGTGCCGGTGATGGCCGACGAGTCGGTGCTCGACCATGCCAGCCTGCTGGCGATCATCCGTGCCGATGCTGCCGACCTGGTGAAGCTCAAGGTGATGAAGCAGGGCGGCTTCCTGCGCGCGCGCCGGATGCTCGAGACTGCGGCTGCGGCCGGGCTGCGCGTGGTGATCGGCCATGGCTTCGGCCTGGGCGTGAATACGGTGGCCGAGATCATGCTGGCGGCCACCAGTGCCGCGGTGATCGATGGTCTGGAGTGCGTCGGCCCGCTCAAGACCGCCGACGACATCGTCACCCGCAAACTCGACCTCACCGGCGGGTCGATCCCGCTGCCCGGCGGCCCCGGCCTCGGCGTCGAACTCGACGCCGACAAGCTGGCTGCCTGCCGGTTCGATTGACCGCGTCGACCAGTGACTGACAGGACCCTGTACCCATGACCCTACCTTCCACCGCCCTCGAAGAACTCGAACGCCGCCGCGACAAGGCCCGCGCCATGGGTGGCCCGGCCAAGCTCGCCAAACGCAAGGCGGCTGGCCAGCTCAACGCGGAGGAGCGGCTCGCGCTGCTGGTCGACGAGGGTACGTTCCGCGAGTCCGGCCTGCTCGGCGAGTCCGGCGTGTTCGAGTCCGATCGCGGCAAGACCCCGCGCGACGGCAAGATCGTCGGCTTCGGCAAGGTCGGCGGGCGCGATTGCGGCGTCGTGATCAACGACTTCACGGTCAAGGGATCGTCGACCTCGTCCACCAACTCGAAGAAGATGGGCCATGTACGGCGCACCGCTATCGAGTGCGGCATGCCGTTCATCCATATCGGAGAGTCGACTGGCGCGCGCATGCCCGACACCATGGGCTCGAAGGGCATGGGCAACCTGCTCGGCAACGATCCGCACCAGTTCCGGCGCACCCGTGACAACCCGTGGGCAGCGGCAGCACTCGACACCGCGTTCGGGTCATCGGCCTGGATGTGCTGCTGCGCCGACTTCGCGGTGATGCGCAAGGGTTCGATCATGGCGGTGTCGAGCCCGAAGCTGGTGTCGATCGCCATCGGCGAGAAGGTCGACCTGGAAGCGCTCGGCGGCTGGCGGCTGCACGCCGAGACCACCGGGCTGATCGACCGGGTGGTGGACACCGATGCGGAGGCGATGGACGCGATCAAGCGCTTCCTGTCGTACATGCCCAGCCACAACGGCGAGCTGCCGCCGGTGGCCGAGGTGACGCCGGGTTCCGGCGAGGGACAGGACAGGATCCTCGGGCTGCTGCCAGAGAAGCGCACCCAGGTCTACGATATCCGCAAGATCCTCGAGGTGATCGCCGACCAGGGATCGATGTTCGAACTCAAGCCCCGCTTCGGCAAGTCAGCGGTGGTCGCGCTGGCCCGCCTTGGTGGCAAGGTGGTCGGCCTGATCGCGAACAATCCCGCTGCCTCGGGGGGCGCGCTGACCGTGGATGCGATCCGCAAGATCCTCGACTTCACCGTGATGTGCGATTCGTTCAACATCCCGATGGTGCGCTTCATGGACACGCCGGGCTTCGTGGTTGGCCTGGAGGCCGAGCGCCGCGGCGCGCCCGGTTTCATCATGAACTTCATGAACGCGACCTCGCTGGTGACTGTACCGACGATCACCGTGCTGGTGCGCAAGGCCTATGGTCGTGCCTACGTGGCGATGGGCGGCGGGCGCAACAACGACGAACTGATCGCCTGGCCGACCGCCGAGATCAGCTTCATGGACCCGGCTGCGTCGACCCAGATCGTGCACGGCGTATCGCCCGGGCAACCCGGTTGGGATGAGGCATTCGCCCACATCTCGCAGGACAGCGAGGTCTGGGACATGGCCTCGATGTACGCGGTGCAGAACGTGGTGCAGCCGCAGGAGACGCGCGACCACCTGATCGGGATGCTCGACGTCTACCGTCGGCGCCGGACGGGCGGTATCGGCCAGCACCTGATGCGTACCTGGCCGACGAGCTTCTGACGCCATGGCGAGCGTGGATTTCGACAGCCTGCTCGGTCAGGCCCGCCGCGACGGACGCAGCAGCCTGTCCGAACCGGAGGCGAAGCAGGCACTGGCTGCGATGGGCATCGCGGTGCCGGCCGGCGAGGTGGCGGCCGATGCCGCGTCGGCCGCGGCGATCGCGCAACGGCTGCCCGGGCCGTTCGCGGTCAAGGTGGTCTCGCCGGACATCCTGCACAAGAGCGATGCACATGCGGTGAGTATCCGGCTGGCCGACGCCGACGCGGTGCGTGTCGCGGTCGAGACGATGTCGGCCGAACCGGCGGTGAAGGCCGCGCGCGTCGATGGCTGGCTGGTCGAACGCATGGCGGCGCCCGGGGTCGAGATGGTGATCGGTGCGGTGCGCGACCCGCAGTTCGGCATGATGGTGATGGTCGGCCTCGGTGGCGTGTTCGTCGAGGTACTCGGCGATGTCGCTTTCCGGCTGGTGCCGGTCGCGCGCCACGAGGCCGAGTCGATGATCGATGCACTGCAGGGCCGTGCGCTGCTCGACGGTGTGCGTGGCCGTGCGCCGGTGTCGCGCGCCGCGCTGGTCGACCTGCTGCTCGCGGTCGGTGGCGAAGGCGGCTTGCTGCACCGGCATGGCGATTCGATCGCCGAACTCGACCTGAACCCGGTGATCGTGTCCGCAGATGCCGCGGTGGTAGTCGATGCGCGGGTGATCCTCGCGCCTGCCGTCGGTGCACCGGCAGCAGGCGCGGCGGCTTCCGGCGCGGCAGCCGCACCCGCGCAGGTCGATTACTGCCGGCTGTTCGCGCCGAAGTCGGTTGCCGTGCTCGGCGCGTCGGCGACCGACACCTCGATCGCCAACACCTTCATCCGCCGGATGAAGCAGTTTGGCTACGCCGGTTCGATCTGGCCGATCCATCCGTCGGCGCCGGAGGTGGAGGGGCTGCCTGCTTTTCGCAGCCTCGCCGAGACGCCCGGTCCGGTCGACTATGCCTATGTCGCGATCGGCGCCGCGAGGGTGGCCGATGCGCTCGCGGCCGGTGCCGGCAGGCTGGGCTTCGCACAGGTGATCTCGAGCGGCTTCGGCGAGGTCGAGGAGGGCCGCGACCTGGAGCGCGGGCTGGTCGGGGTCGCGCGCAACGGCGGCTTCCGCGTGATCGGGCCGAACTGTCTCGGGCTGTATTCGCCGCGAGGCGGGGTTACCTTCCCGGAAGACGCGCCGCGCGAGACCGGCAGCATCGGCGTGCTGGCGCAATCCGGCGGGCTGTCGACCGATATCGTCAAGCGCGGCCAGGCGCGCGGCGTGCGCTTCTCCGGGCTGGTGACCATCGGCAACAGCGCCGATGTCGGGGCGGCCGAACTGGCCGGGTTCTATTTCGACGATGACCGGACGCGGGCGGTGGGCCTGTACCTCGAGTCGGCCAAGGACGGCCGGGCGCTGTTCGACCTGCTGCGCTCGCCAAGGGCCAAACCGGTCGTGCTGCTCAAGGGTGGCCGCACCCGCCAGGGCCACCTGGCCGCGGCCTCGCACACCGGCTCGCTCGCCGGCGACCTGCGCGCCTGGGAGGCGCTGTGCGAACAGACGCCTTGCGTGATGGTCGACACCGTCGACCGCTTCGTCGATGGGCTGCTCGCGTTGCAGGTGCTGGAACTGCGTCCTTCGCGCCCGACCCGGCGCGTAGTCCTGTTCGGCAATGGCGGTGGCACCAGCGTGCTGGCCGCCGACTGCTTCTCCTCGGTCGGCCTGGACATCCTGCCGATGGACGAGGCGGCGGTGGAGGCGATGCGCGCGCTGAAGCTGCCGCCAGGCACTGGTATCGTCAACCCGATCGACACACCGGTGGGTACCCTGCTTCAGAGCGGTGGCGCGGTGGCGGCGAAGATCCTGGACATCGTCTACGCGTCGAGCGGCGCCGATGCGCTGGTGATGCACCTGAACCTCGCTGCATTCGTCGGCCGCAGTGCCGGCGACCCGGTGGAGACGCTGATCGGCATCGCCGAGCAGGTGGGCCGGGCGTGTCCGGGCCAGTTGCACTTCGTGCTGGTGCTGCGCTCGGATGGTTCGCGCGAGCTCGATGATGCGCGCCGCGACTACCGTCGCCGCGCGCTCGCTGCGGGTATCGCGGTGTTCGACGAGATCGCCGACGCGGGGTATGCACTGGCCGCGGTGTCGAAGCTCGAACACCGCCTCGCCGCGCGCGGTCGGGCCTGACCCCGGGGTCTGACCCCCGGACCGGATCTGGCCGGATAGGCGACAATCGCAACGTGAACCCGCTCAGGAGTGCTGCAGATGCCGATCATCGATGTGAAGAGTGAAATCACCGGCAACGTCTGGAAGATCGTGGCCCAGGTCGGCGACGTCATCGAGGAAGAGGCGCCGATCATGATTCTCGAGTCGATGAAGATGGAGATCCCGGTCACGGCGCCGGAGACTGGCACGCTGGTCGAGATCTGCGTGACCGAAGGCAGTACCTGCAGCGAAGGCGCGGTCGTCGCCCGCCTGCAGGTCTGAGCGGCGGGGACGCGATGATCCGCAGGCTGCTGGTCGCCAACCGCGGAGAGATCGCCTGCCGCGTGATCCGCAGCGCCAGGGCGCTCGGCATCGATACCGTCGCGGTGCATTCCGAGGCCGACGCGGGCGCGCTCCATGTCGCGCTGGCCGGGCAGTCGGTGGCGATCGGACCTGCCGCCGCCACCGAGAGCTACCTGCTCGCCGACAGGGTGCTCGCCGCAGCGGTCGAGACGGGTGCGGATGCGATCCACCCGGGCTATGGCTTCCTCGCCGAGAATGCCGCGTTCGCAGCGGCGGTCGAGGCCGCCGGGTTGACCTGGGTCGGGCCGACGCCGCAGTCGATCGACGACATGGGCGACAAGGAACGCGCCCGCGCGATCGCCCGCGCCGCCGGCGTACCGGTACTGCCGGGCAGCGAGCGATTCGCACCGGGCGATGCGCCGCCCGATGCAGCGATGCTCGAAGCCGCAGCAGCGGCGGTCGGCTATCCGCTGCTGGTCAAGGCCGCGGCCGGCGGGGGCGGCATCGGCATGCGCCGGGTCGATGATGCGTCCGGCGTCGCCGCGGCCGTCGCGGCGACCCAGGCGCTCGCCGCACGTGCGTTCAAGGATGGCTCGGTCTACCTCGAACGCTACGTGCCGCGCGCGCGCCATGTCGAGGTGCAGGTGTTCGGCTTCGGCGATGGCCGCGCGGTGCACCTGTACGAGCGCGACTGTTCGACGCAGCGCCGCTTCCAGAAGGTGATCGAGGAAAGCCCCGCACCGGGTCTGTCCCAGGCGACCCGCCTGGCGATGTGCGAAGCGGCGACCGCGCTCGCGCGCGAGCAGCGCTACCGCGGTGCAGGTACGGTCGAGTTCGTCGTCGACGCCGACACCGGCGAGTTCTTCTTCCTCGAGATGAACACTCGCATCCAGGTGGAACATCCGGTGACCGAGATGAACACCGGCACCGACCTGGTGGCGATGCAGTTGCTGCTGGCCGGCGGTGCCGCGCTGCCGGTGCAGGAACAGGCCGGCATCGCCGCGAACGGTCATGCGATCGAAGTCCGCCTGTACGCCGAGCGCCCGTTGAAGGGTTTCCTGCCGTCCACGGGCACGCTCACGATCTTCGAGATGCCGGCTGCCGGGGAGGGCCTGCGCGTCGATGCCGGCGTGCGTGCCGGCGATGCGATCAGTCACTGGTACGACCCGATGATCGCGAAGGTGATCGCCCACGGGGCCAGCCGAGGGGAGGCGATCGATCGCCTGCTCGCCGCGCTCGGCGAGGTACGCATCGAAGGCGTCGAGACCAACCTGCTGTTCCTGCAGCGCACGCTCGACCATGCGTCGTTCCGGGCGGGCGAGGTGTTCACCGGCTTCATCGACGCGCACAAGGCGGTGCTTCTCGCCAAGTAAGCGCGCGGCAGGGGCTGCCTGTCGGCCGCGGTCGAGCCTCGTTCGGGTAGAGTCGCAACCCTCTGCGCAGATGCCGCAAGTGTAAGGGAGTGGCCCGACGGTGAAGATGGCCGAAAATTCTTTGTTCGCGATCCTGCTGCGCGCGCGCTGGTGGATCAGCTTTGCGATCGCAGCCGCGCTGGTGCTGCTGTCGTTCGTGCTGCTGCCCGCCACCTTCCGGCTGATGGGCATCGTCGCCGGGCTGCCGTTCGCCGTGATCGGGGCGATCGCGCTGCGCAGGCAGTGGGGGCGCCCCGGCGCGGCGCAGGTGGCGCGCATTACGGAGGCGGCTGGTGGGATGGCCTGGCCGGCGTTCGCCGCGCTGCTGGAGTCGTCGTTCCGGCGCGACGGCTGCACCATCGCCCGGTCCAACACCGACGCCTTCGATTTCGAACTGGAGCGTCCCGGCACCGAGCATGCCGGGCGCAAGGTGCTGGTCAGTGCGCGGCGCTGGAAGGCCGCGCGTACCGGCATCGAACCGTTACGCGCGCTGCAGGCGGTGCGCGAATCGCGCGGCGCCTCGGGCGCGATCTACGTGTGCATCAACGAGGTGTCCGAGGGTGCGCGTCGCTTCGCCGACGACAAGGGCATCACCATCTGGCAGGCGGGCGAGGTCGCGCATGCGCTGCACGGGCTGCCGATGGGGGGGCGCTAGCGGCGGCGCCACGCCTGCCTCAGTCGAACCTGATCTTCAGCTTCGGCAGCAGCTTCTCCCAGCGCGCCACGCCTTCGCGCATCTTCGCCTCGAACGCCTCGGGCGTGCTCGGGGACGGATCGAAACCGGCGCCTTCGAGTGTCTTTCGGGTGGCCGGATTGGCGAGGATCGTTGCCACCTCGGCATTGAGCTTCTTCGCCAGGTCGCGCGACAGCTTCGGCGGACCCGCCATGCCCATCCATTGCGCCAGGTCGACGCCCTTGACGCCGACCTCGTCGAGGGTCGGGATGTCCGGCAATGCGCTGGAACGCGTCGGCGAGACCACCGCCAGGATGCGCACCTTGCCGGCGCGGTGGTGCGGGATCACCGGCGATGAACCGAGCACCACGATCGGGATCTGGCCGCCGACCAGGTCGATGATCGCCGCGCCACCGCCCTTGTAGGGGATGTGGGTCATGTCGATGCCGGTGGCGAGCTTGATCATCTCGCCCGCGAGGTGCTGCGGATGTCCATGCCCCGAGGAGCCGAACGACAGCTTGCCCGGAACGGTGCGCGCATGGGCGACCAGTTCCTTCAGGTTGGTGGCCGGTACCGCGCTGTGCACGGCCAGCACCAGCGGCTGGGTGGTCAGCAGGCCGATGCCGGTGAAGCTGCGCGGATCCCAGGGCAGGTTGCGGTAGGTGAACGGCAGCAGCGTGGACGAATCGCTGGCGGTGCCCAGCGTGTAGCCATCGGGGGCCGCGCGTGCCAGCAGCTCGTAGCCGATGGTGCCGCCGGCGCCGGACCGGTTGTCTGCGATGAACTGCTGGCCGTAGGTGGCGCTGAGGCGCTCGGCCATCACGCGCGAAACAAGGTCGGCCGCACCGCCCGGTGCGAACGGCACGATCAGCCGGACGGGCCGGGCAGGCCAGGCCTGCGCCGTCGCTTCCAGGGGCGCGAGCATGCCTCCGACGGCAGCTCCGAGCCCGAGAAGGAAAAAGAGCGATGTGCGCATTACGATGACTCCGGTCGTGCAATGTCGAATCGGGCATCGTGAAGTATCCTGACCATTGCCGCAACCCGGAGGACACACCGCATGGCTGCTTCAGGAAACGCGAGGACCGGAGCCCGACCGGCGACACCGAATGTGCTGCTGATCCTCGCCGACAACCTCGGCTGGGGCGAACTCGGCTGCTATGGCGGCGGCGTGCTGCGTGGCGCGCCGACGCCGCGCATCGATGCGCTGGCCGCGCAGGGCCTGCGCCTGACCAACTTCAACGTCGAGAGCGACTGCGTGCCGACCCGCTCGGCGCTGATGACCGGCCGCCATCCGATCCGCACCGGTGCGCTGCAGTCGGTGCCGGCAGGGCTGCCGCAGGGGCTGATCCCCTGGGAGGTGACGCTTGGCCAGCAGTTCGGCCACCAGGGGTACGCCACCGGCTGCTTCGGCAAGTGGCATCTCGGCGATCGCGCCGGGCGCCATCCGCACGATCGCGGCTTCGACGAGTGGTACGGCATCCCGCGCACGACGAACGAGAGCCTGTTCACCAGCACGCCGGGTTTCGACCCCTCGGTGGTGCCGATGCCGTACGTGATGGCCGGGCGCGTGGGGGAGGCCGCCATCGAACACCATGTATACGACCTCGATGCGCGGCGCCGGATCGACAGCGAACTGGCGGACCATGCGATCGACTTCATGTCGCGGCAGGTGGCCGCCGGCAAGCCGTTCTTCGCCTACGTGCCGCTGACCCACCTGCACTATCCGACGCTGCCGCATCCCGAGTTCACCGGCCGCACCGGCGCGGGAGACTTCGCCGATTCGATGGTCGAGATGGACTTCCGTACCGGGCAGATGCTCGATGCGCTCGACCGGCTGGCCATCGCGGACGACACCCTCGTGATCTTCGCCAGCGACAACGGCCCCGAGTTCCGCCGTCCGTGGCGTGGCACTGCCGGCCCGTGGACCGGCACGTACCACACATCCATGGAAGGTTCGCTGCGCGTCCCGTTCATCGTGCGCTGGCCGGGCCAAGTGCCTCCGGGGGCGGTCAGCGACGCCATCGTCCATGTGACCGACCTGTTCCCGACGCTGTCGCGGCTGGCCGGCGCCACGGTGCCCGACGATCGCCCGATCGACGGCATCGACCAGCTGTCCTTCCTGCTTGATCCGTCCACAGGGTCGAAGCGCGAAGGCTTCGTCTACTACATCAAGGACGAACTGCGTGCCGCCAAGTGGCGTGACTGGAAGATGCACTTCGTCTGGGAACCCGAGCCCAACACCGGCACCAACCACCTCGAAGCGCCGTACCTGTTCAACCTGGTGCGCGACCCTAAGGAAGAGACCGACCTGAACAGCACCGGCGACGGCTGGGCACGCGGGCCGATCCGCCGGATGGTCGTCGCATTCCAGCAGGGCCTGAAGGCCAACCCTCCGATCCCGCCCGGTTCTCCCGACGACTATCGCCCCGCGCCGAAGAAGGATGTGCCATGAATGCACCCGTGAAGCCGCTCGCCCTGCCGCCGCGCAGCCGCAAGCCACGCACGCGCGGCCTGACCTCGATGATCGACTTCGGACCGGACACCTTCGGCTGGACTGGTGCGGTCGGCGGCATCGAGCCATTGCTGCAGGCCTGCGGCGACTACATCGACTTCGCGAAGATCTATGCGATGAACGCGCTGCTGCTGCCGCGCGACGTGGTGAAGGCGGCCGCGCGCTGCTACCGGGAGCACGATGTCGTGCCGTTCGCCGGCGGCATCCTTTTCGAGTACGCCTGGCAGCGCAATGAACTCGACGGCCTGGAGGCCCTCCTGGCCGACCTCGAGATCGGCGGGCTCGAGATCTCCGAGAACTATGTCCAGCTCACGCCCGACGAGCGCGCACGGATGATCGAGCGCTTCCAGAAGCGCGGCATCTACATAAAGTACGAGTTCGGCCGGAAGTCGCCGACCGAGCCGCTGTCGCTGGACGAACTCGGCGGCGTGGTCGAGGCAGTGGGCCGGCAGGGCATCGAGCATGTGATCGTCGAGCAGTCCGACTTCGACATGCTGGTGGCCGCGCGCGCCGATGCGATCGACCGACTGCAGGAACAGCCCTGGTTCGACCGCCTGCTGATCGAGGCCGATCCCTACCGTTTCCCGAAGCAGTGCGCCGATCTGGTGCAGACCTTCGGCCCCGAGGTAAACCTCGCGAACATCACGCCCGGGCAGGTGCTGCGGCTGGAAGGGTTCCGCCTCGGCATCGGGCGCGCGGTGGACTACTCGATCATCCAGCGCTGACGGCAGCCGCTCAGGCGAAGAAAGACTCCACCAGCTGCGCGACGCTGGCCGGCTGGTCGTGGTGCAGCATGTGTCCGCACTCCTCCAGCCGTTCGAGCCGCATGCCGGGCACCGCGGCGCAGCGCTGCGCGAACTGTTCTGGCGTGTCGAGCCGGAAACCCTGCTTTGCAGGGTCGCTGGCCATCACCCACAGCACCGGGCAGGCGATCCGGTTCCAGCAGGCGTAGACCTCGTCGAGCCGGGTCTGCTGTGCATGCAGCTGCTTGTGCCGGGGGTCGGCGCGCAGAACGAAGCCGCCGCCGGCGGCGGGCCGGGCCCAGTGGGGCGCCAGGAAGGCTGCGCGTTCCGCTGTCAGGCGCGGGTTGTTCTTGCGCAGCCGTCGCGCGACATCGTCGAGCGACGGGTAGGGCCGGAACGTCGCCGGCTTGCGCTGCTGGTCGAGCCAGCGGACGAAATGCTCCGGGGCACGCGTGGGTTCGTAGCGGTGTCCGCCGAAACCTTCGAGGGACACGATGCGCGACAGGCGGGCCGGGCGCAGGCCGGCATAGGACATCAGCACGTTGCCGCCCATCGAATGGCCGACCACTCGTGCCGGTTCATCGGGAGACAGCCGATCGAGCAGTGCGTCGAGGTCTGCGAAGTAATCCGGAAACTCGTAGCCATGCGACGCCCACGACGACAGGCCGAACCCGCGCCAGTCGGGGGCGATCACATGCCAGTCGCGCTGCAGCGCTTCGACCAGGAACGCGAAGGACGCCGAAACATCCATCCAGCCGTGCAAGAGGAACAGCCGCGGTGCGCCTTCGGTACCCCACTCGCGCACATGCAGGTCGAGCCCGTGCACGGCCAGCCAGCGCGACCGGTCTTGCCTTCTGGTCATGCCGGCGCGCTGCGTCCCTGGGCGTAGGTCTTCTCGCGCTGACTCTGGCAGGCGATGCAGCGCGTGGCTGCCGGATAGGCGAACAGACGGGCGAACGGGATGTCGACGCCGCAGTCGATGCAGTCGCCGTAGTCGCCTTCTTCCATGCGCTTGCGCGCACCTTCGACCGCCTTGAGCTCGACCAGTTCGCGTTCGATCATCGCTGCATTGATGTCGACCATCTGGTCGGCGACCGACTCGTCGCCGGAGTCGTTCACCTCACCGGCGAGATCGGCGTAACGCTCCGAGCCGGTCGCCTTGAGGTCTTCGCGGATGTCGCGGGCGAGTTCGGCATGCCGCTTCTCGAGCGCGGCGCGCAACTGGTCCATCTGCTGATCGGTGAGTTCTGACACGTATCGGTACTCCGTCGTTGCCTGGATTCGGAAAACCCGCGACTGTAGCGCAATACCGAGTCGCTCCGTTGACTGCTTCGAGTCGTTTTCGCTCCTGCCGTCCGGAAGCGGATGCATGCCGCCATGCGTCCGGTGGCTGCTAGACTCGCGCTGTCTGCGCTGCGTGGCGCCTGTTTCGAGTGGAGTGGTCCGGGTGTCAACGGCGGGGTGTGCTATCGATTTCGGTACTTCCAATTCCTCCGTGGCTCTGCTGGGTGCCGCTGGGGGCGTCACGGCGCATGAGGCTTTCAGGCTGGTCTCGCTGGAAGATACGCAAACGGCGATCCCGACCGCGGTGTTCTTCAGTGGCGAGGACGGTTCGCGCGCGTTCGGCCGCGCGGCGGTGCAGGCGCACGTCGAGGGCCACGAAGGTCGGCTGATGCGCTCGATCAAGAGCATCCTGGGCTCCGACCTGATAGACCGCACTACCGAGGTCGGTCCCGGTTTCATGGTGAAGTACCTGGACGTGGTGGTCGCGTTCCTGCGCCACCTGCGCCAGCGTGCTTCGCAGGCCGCCGGCGTGGCGGTCGATCGTGCCGTGATCGGGCGCCCGGTGTTCTTCGTCGACGACGACCCGGCGCGCGATGCCCTGGCCGAGCGTACGCTGGCTGCCGCCGCCCGCACGGCGGGCTTCACCGAGGTTGCGTTTCAGTTCGAGCCGATCGCCGCCGCACTCGACTTCGAGCGCACCGTCGCGCGCGAGACGCTGGTGCTGGTGGCGGACATCGGTGGCGGCACCTCCGACTTCTCGGTGGTGCGCGTGGGTCCGAAGCAGCGCAAGCGGGTCGACCGCAGCGCGGACGTGCTGGCGAACCATGGCGTGCACGTGGCCGGCACCGACTTCGACCGCGAGGTGAACCTGGCGGCGATCATGCCGCTGCTCGGCCTGGGTTCCGAGGGGCGCAGCGAGTCGGGGGCGTCCATCCGCGTGCCGAATGCGATCTACCATGCACTGTCGACCTGGCACCTGATCAACACGGTGTACCTGCCGAACCGGCTGATCGAACTGCGCCAGATGGCGAGCCTCTATGTCGACCAGCGGCTGCACCGGCGGCTGATGACGGTGCTCGAATGCCGGCTCGGGCATGCGCTGGCCGCGATGGCCGAAGCCGCGAAGATCGACGTCTCGATGCACGGCCAGGCGCAGATCGACCTGTCGATGGTGGAGGACGCACTGGCCGGCAGCTTCGACGCCGGGCGCCAGCAGGCCGCGCTGTCGGAGTCCATCAACCGGATCGCCGGCGCCGCGCGGCAGGCCATCGGGCAGGCGGGGCTGTCGCCGTCGCAGATCGATGCGCTCTACTTCACCGGCGGCTCGACCGCGCTGGCTTCGCTCGCCCGGGCGATCGCTGCGGTCGTGCCCGATGCGGCGCAGGTCGATGGCGATCGCTTCACCAGCGTGGTGAGCGGCCTCGCGGTGGATGCGTCGAGGCGATTCGGCTAGCGTCCGCCAGTTGCAGGCTCGGGTTCGCCACCGGACCATCCTCCGCCCAGTGCCCGCACCAGCACCACCGACGCGTCGAACTGGCGTCCCAGCACCGAGAGCGCGGCCTGTTCGGCCGACAGCAGCGAGGTCTGCGCGATCACCACGCTGCCGAAACCGACCAGCCCGGCCTTGTACTGGTTCAGCGTGATCTGCAGCGTCTGCCGCGCGAGATCGACGGCGCGTGCCTGCACCGCCGCCTCGTCGGACAGCACCCGCAGCGCGACCAGGTTGTCCTCGACCTCGACCAGCGCAGCAAGCACCGTCTGCCGGTACTGCGCGACGCGCTGATCGTAGACCGCCACGTTCTGGTCGACCACGCCGCGGCGGCGGCCGGCATCGAACAGGGGCAGCGCAAGCGACGGGCCGAGCGACCAGTAGCGGGCCGGAGCCGTGATCCAGGTGGACAGGTCGGTCGACCGGAACCCGGCTGCGCCGGACAGCGTGAGCGAAGGGAACCAGGCGGCGGCGGCCACGCCGATCTGCGCATTGGCTGCGGCGACCCGCCGCTCGGCGGCGGCAATGTCCGGGCGCCGCTCGAGCAGTGCCGAGGGCAGGACCAGCGGCAGTTGCGACGGCAGCGGTGGCAGCGTTCCGGGCGGCACCGTCAGCGCGGCCGGCGGCCGGCCGATCAGCAGCGCGATCGCATGCTGCAACTGCGCCCGCGGCACCTGGGTGTCGATCAGCTGCGCCTCGACCGAGGCGAGCTGGCTCCGGGCCTGGATCACGTCGGAACGCGGTACGACGCCGGCGGCGTAGCGGTTTTCGGCGATCGTCAACGCGCGGCGGTTGGCCTCGACGGTCTCGGCCAGCAGTTGCGCTCGCCGCTCGGCCACGCGCAACTGGAAGTAGGCCTGCGCCAGCGCGGCGCGCGCGGACAGTCGTGCGGCCGCGAGATCGGCTGCGCTCGCCTGGGCGCTCGCTTCGCCGGCTTCCAGGGTGCGCGCGATGCGGCCCCACAGGTCGACCTCCCAGCTGGCGCTGACCCCGCCGTCCTGTGCCGTCGCGCTGCCGCCGGCGGTGGTGATGCCGGTGCGCGGGTTGGTGGTCGCCGGCGACTGGCTGCGCGTGGCCTGCACGTTGCCGCTGAGCGTCGGGAACAGGCCGGCGCGCGCCTGCGTGATCAGCGCCAGCGCCTGCCGGTACTGCGCCTCTGCGGCGCGGATGTTCTGGTTCGACGGTTCGATCGCGGCGATCAGCGTGTCGAGCCGGGGGTCGTCGAACGCAGCCCACCAGGCGTCGCTGCGCGACAGGTCCTGCGGCGCCGCCGGCTTCCAGAGGCCCGCCTGTTTCCAGTCCGCCGACACGGGGGCTTCCGGCCGGCGGTAGTCCGGCCCGACCGTGATGCATCCGCCGAGCAGCAGCGCGAGGGCCGGCGCGGCCAGGCACGGGCGCAGCCGCGCGATGGTCGTGCGCGTCGGGGCAGTGCCGGGCAGCGCGGCGCGATCGGGTCTATTCATGCGGGGACCTCCCGGTCCTGGTGCCGGCGACCGCTGCGGCTGGCGCGGCGGCGGATGAAGAAGTGGCGAAGGCGGTCGAGGTGCAGGTAGACGACCGGCGTTGTGTAGAGCGTCAGTACCTGACTGACCAGCAGGCCACCGACGATTGCGATGCCGAGCGGCTGGCGCAGCTCCGCGCCGTCGCCCTGACCCAGCGCAAGCGGCAGCGCACCGAACAGCGCCGCGAGCGTGGTCATCAGGATCGGCCGCAGTCGCAGGCGGCAGGCCTCCTCGATGGCCTCGCGCGGGCCTGCGCCGCGATCGCGCTCTGCGGCGAGCGCGAAGTCGACCATCATGATCGCGTTCTTCTTCACGATGCCGATCAGCAGCAGCACGCCGATCATGGCAATCAGGTTGAAGTCGCTCTTCGCGATCATCAGCGCGAGCAGCGCGCCGACGCCGGCCGACGGCAGCGTGGACAGGATCGTGACCGGATGCAGGGTGCTTTCGTAGAGGATGCCGAGCACGATGTACATCGCGATGAAGGCCGCAAGGATCAGCAGCGGCTGGCTGTCGAGCGATTGCGTGAACAGTCGCGCGGTACCCTGGAAGCCGCCGTAGAGGCTGCTCGGTGCGCCGATGGTGGCGAACGTGCGGTCGATCGCGGCCTGCGCGGTCGACAGCGACACGCCCGGTGGCAGGTTGAACGACGCGGTGGCGGCGGCGAATCCGCCCTGGTGGAAGATCGACAGCGGGGTGTTGGCCGGGCCGAAGGTTGCGATACGGGTCAATGGCACCGTGCGGCCATCGGCGGTGACGAAGTTGAAGTCGCGCAGGATCTCCGGGCTCTGCCAGTAGCGCGGCTCGACTTCCATCACTACCCGGTACTGGTTCAGGGGGTTGTAGATGGTCGACACCTGGCGCTGCCCGAATGCATTGTTGAGCGACGCGCTGATCCGGCGCATGTCCAGGCCCAGGCGCGCGGCTGCGTCGCGGTCGAAGCTGATCGTCGTCTGTTCGCCGCGGTCCTGGATGTCGGTGCTGACGTCGGCCAGTTCCGGCAGCGCGGCGAGGGCATTGCGCAACCTGGGCTCCCACGTCCTCAGCACCGACAGTTCCTCGGCCAGGATGGTGTACTGGAACTGTGCGTTCGATTCGCGCGCGCCGGCGCGCAGTTCCTGCACGGCCGACAGGAACAGTTGTGCGCCCGGTACCTGGGTGAGCTGCGGCCGCAGCCGGGCGATCACCTGGTCCGTGGACAGCTGTCGCTCGGACAATGGCTTCAGCGTGATGAACAGGAACCCCGAGTTGCGTGCACCGCCACCGGTGAAGCCGACCACCGTTTCGACCGCAGGGTCCTTGCCGACGATCGCGACGAATGCCTCGAGCTTGCCCTGCATCGACTGGAACGAACTGCTCTGGTCGGCGCGCAGCCCGCCGGCCAGCCGGCCGGTGTCCTGCTGCGGGAAGAAGCCCTTGGGTACGATCGTGTACAGCCAGACGTTCAGGCCGATGGTCGCGAACAGGATCAGCAGCATCAGCCAGGCGTGGTCGAGCACCCAGGACAGGCTCGACGCGTAGCCCTCGACCACGCCGCGCCAGGCGCGGGATACGCCGCGCAGCAGGATGCCGGGGCGGCGCGGCAAGCCAGCGAAGCTCGTGTCGGCAACACGTGCCTTCAGCAGGCGGGCGCACATCATCGGCGTCACGGTCAGCGACACCACCAGCGAGACCAGAACCGCCGCCGACAGCGTGATCGCGAATTCCCGGAACAGGCGCCCGATCAGCCCGCCCATGAACAGGATCGGGATGAACACCGCGATCAGCGACAAGGTCATCGACAGCACCGTGAAGGCGACTTCGCCTGCGCCGACCAGCGCGGCACGCATCGGCGCCATCCCTTCCTCGATGTGCCGGGTGGTGTTCTCCAGCACGATGATCGCGTCATCGACGACGAAGCCGGTGGCGATGGTCAGCGCCATCAGCGACAGGTTGTTCAGCGAGAAGCCGGCGAGGTACATGACGCCCAGGGTCCCCACCAGCGACACCGGGACCGCGACCGCCGGGATCAGCGCTGAACGCCACTGCCCCAGGAATGCGAAGGTGACGCCGATGACCAGCGCAATCGCGATCAGCAGCGTGTGCCACACCTCGCGCAGCGATGCGCGGATGCTCGGGGTGCGGTCCTGCACGATGTCGAGCTGGATGCTGTCCGGGATCGACGCGCGCAGCAGGGGCATCAGCGCGTAGATCCGATCGACCGTATCGATGATGTTCGCATTGGGCTGGCGGTTGACGACCAGCAGCACCGCCGGCCTGCCGTTGGCGAGTCCGGCGTTGCGCACGTCCTGTACCGAATCCTCGATCTTCGCGATGTCGCCGAGCCGGATCGGGTTGCCGTTGCGGTAACCGACGATCAGCGGAACATAGTCGGCCGCGCTGCGCGCCTGGTCGTTCGCGCCGATCTGCCAGGTGCGCTCGCCGTCGTCGACCGATCCCTTGGGGCGGTTCGCGTTGGCCGCCGCGATCGCCGCGCGGATCTCCTCGGTACCGAGGCCCTGGCGCGCCAGCGCATCGGGGTTCAGCCCGATGCGTACTGCCGGCAGCGCGCTGCCACCGACGGTGACCTGGCCGACGCCATCGACCTGCGCCAGCCGTTGCGCCAGAACGGTCGAGGCCGCGTCGTACATCTGGCCCCGCGACAGCGTCGGCGAGGTCAGCGCGAGGATCACGATTGGCGCGTCGGCCGGGTTCACCTTTCGCCAGGTCGGGTTGCTCGGCATGCCGGTGGGCAGCAGCGAGCGGGCGGCATTGATACCCGCCTGAACGTCGTTGCCGGCATCGTGGATGTTGCGCGACAGGTCGAACTGGATCGTGATCCGGGTCGAGCCGAGCGAACTCGAGGAGGTGATCTCGGTGACCCCGGCGATCCGTCCGAGCGTGCGCTCCAGCGGGGTGGCGATCGTGGCCGCCATCGTCTCGGGGCTCGCGCCGGGCAGCCCTGCGCTGACCACGATGGTCGGGAAGTCCACCTGCGGCAGTGGCGAAACCGGCAGTTGCGTGAAGGCGGCCAGGCCCGACAGCAGGATAGCCAGCGCCAGCAGGGTGGTGGCGATCGGTCGCGCGATGAACGGCGCGCTCAGGTTCAACCCGACCGGCTTCATGCGGGCTGGTGCACGTCGCCGCGCCGCCCTGAGGTCAGCCGGTCGAACGCCAGGTAGATCACCGGCGTGGTGAACAGCGTGAGCACCTGGCTCACCAGAAGGCCGCCCACCAGCACGATGCCGAGCGGGTTGCGCAGTTCGGAGCCGGTACCGCTGCCGAGCATCAGCGGCAGCGCCGCGAACAGCGCTGCAAGGGTGGTCATCATGATCGGACGGAAGCGCAGCAGGCAGGCCTGATAGATGGCCTCGCGGGGAGACATGCCATGCCGGCGTTCGGCGTCGAGCGCGAAGTCGATCATCAGGATTGCGTTCTTCTTGACGATACCGATCAGCAGGATCACGCCGATGATCGCGACGATCGACAGCTCCGAGCCGGCGAGGATCAGCGCGGCCAGCGCGCCGATTGCCGCCGAGGGCAGCGTCGACAGGATGGTGACCGGATGGATGAAGCTCTCGTAGAGCACGCCGAGCACGATGTACATCGTGACGATCGCTGCCAGCACCAGCAGCAGGGTGTTCGAGAGCGAGGCCTCGAACGCGCGCGCGGCACCCTGGAAGGCACTGGTCATGCTGGCGGGCAGGCCCGTTTCGGCCTGTGCCTTTCGTATCGCGTCGACGGCTTCGCCGAGCGAATGGCCGGGTGCGACCGCGAACGAGATCGTCGAGGATGGGAACTGCGACAGGCGCGAGATCACCAGCGGGGTCTGCCGCTCGTACACGCGCGCGATCGCCGACAGCGGCAGCGCACCGCCGCCGGGCTGCACCAGGTGGATCGCGTCGATGCCGCGCGGGCCGCGAGCCAGTGCCGGGTCGACCTCGAGCACGACCCGGTACTGGTTCGACTGGGTGAAAATGGTGGAGACCAGCCGCTGGCCGAACGCGTTGTACAGTGCATTGCCCACCTGCTGCACCGAGATTCCCAGCCGCCCCGCTGTGTCGCGATCGATGTCGACATAGGCCTGCAGGCCGCCGTCCTGAAGGTCGTTGCCGACCGTCGCGAGCTCGGGCAGCGTGCGCAGCCGCTCGGTGAGCTTCGGCACCCATTCGGCGACCTTGGCCGGATCGCTGTCCTGCAGCGTGAACTGGTAGGGCGCCTTGCTGATCCGGTCCTCGATCGACAGGTCCTGCACCGGCTGCAGCGACAGTTCGATGCCATCGACTTCGCGCGCGCGCTCGAGCAGCCGGGCCATCACGGCCGGCGCCCGCTCGCCGCGTTCCTCCAGTGGCTTCAGGTTGATCAGCAGGCGGCCGGTGTTCAGGGTGGCGTTGGTACCGTCGACGCCGATGAAGCTGGTCAGGCTGGCCACCGCAGGGTCCCTTTCGATCACCGCGGCCAGCCGCTGCGATCGGTCGGACATCGCCTGGAACGACACCGACGCGGGCGCCTGGGTGATCCCCTGCAGCAGGCCGGTGTCCTGTGCCGGGAAGAAGCCTTTCGGCACCGCGATCCACAGCAGTACCGTGAGCACGAGCGTGATCGCGGCCACCAGCAGGGTCAGTGCCTGGTGTTCCAGCACGCGGGTCAGTGCCCTTCCATAGCCTGCGACGATGGCATCCAGAAATCGTTCGCTCGCCCGGAACAGCCTGCCCGGTGCCTGCCCGGCCTTTTCCTTGAGCAGCCGCGCGCACAGCATCGGCGTGAGCGTCAGCGAGACCACGGCGGAGATCAGGATGGCGACCGCCAGCGTTATCGCGAATTCGCGGAACAGGCGGCCGACGACGTCGCCCATGAAGAGCAGCGGGATCAGCACCGCGATGAGCGAGAAGGTGAGCGAGATGATCGTGAAGCCGATCTCGCCGGCGCCGATCAGTGCCGCCTCCATCGGTGACTTGCCTTCCTCGACATGGCGCGCGATGTTCTCGATCATCACGATCGCATCGTCGACCACGAAACCGGTGGCGATGGTCAGTGCCATCAGGGTGAGGTTGTTGATCGAGAAGCCGGCGAGGTACATGACGCCGAAGGTGCCGACCAGCGAGAGTGGCACCGCGAGGCCGGGGATCAGCGTGGCCGGCAGGCTGCGCAGGAAAAGGAAGATCACCAGGATCACCAGCACGATCGCCAGGATCAGTTCGAACTCGGTGTCTGCGATCGCGGCGCGGATGGTCACGGTACGGTCGGTCAGCACCGTCACCTCGACCGCCCCGGGCAATCCGGCGCTGACCTGCGGCAGCATTTCCTTCACCGCGTCCACCACCTGGATCACGTTTGCGCCGGGCTGGCGCTGCACCGAAAGGATGATCGCCGGCGCCGAACCGCTCCACGCCGCGAGCCGGGTGTTCTCGGCACCGTCGACCACGTCCGCGACCTCGCGCAGTCGTATCGGCGCGCCGTTACGGAAGGCGAGCGTAAGGTTGCGGTACTCGTCTGCGCTGCGCAACTGGTCGTTGGCATCGATCGTCGAGGCTTCGAGCGGGCCGTCGAAGCTGCCTTTCGGCTGGTTCACGTTCCACGCGGCGATCGCGGTGCGTACGTCGTCCAGGTTCAGGCCGTAGGCGGCCAGTGCCGCCGGGTTCAGGCGCACGCGCACCGCCGGCCGCTGCCCGCCGGCGATCGACACCAGGCCCACGCCCGGCACCTGCGCGATGCGCTGGGCGATACGAGTCTCGATCAGGTCGCGTACCCGAGGCAGCGGCAGCGTCGGCGAGGTCACCGCCAGGGTCAGGATCGGCGTGTCGGCCGGGTTCACCTTGTTGTAGACGGGCGGGGCGGGGAGGTCCTGCGGCAGCAGGTTCGATGCGGCGTTGATCGCCGCCTGCACCTGCTGTTCGCCGATGGAGAGATCCAGCCCGAGCGAGAAGCGCAGCGTGATCACCGACGCTCCGCCGGAACTGCTGGAGGACATCTCGTCCAGCCCCGGCATCTGCCCGAACTGCCGCTCCAGCGGCGCGGTGATCACCGAGGCGACGATGTCCGGGCTCGCGCCCGGATACAGGGTTACGACCTGGATCGTCGGATAGTCGACCTGCGGCAGCGCCGACAGCGGCAGCAGCCGCCAGGCGACAAGCCCGCACAGCAGGATCGCCAGCATCGCGAGCGAGGTCGCGACCGGACGCTGGATGAACAGCCGCGACGGATTCACTTCGCGGCGCCGGCGGGGGAATCGCCCTTCTTTGCGCCGTCGCGCCGCCCCTGGCCGCCCTTGCCCTGGCCGGAGCGGTCGGCGACCTCGACCCGCATGCCCGGACGCAGCCGGTCGGCGCCATCGATCACCACCCGGGTGCCGGCGGCGAGCTCTCCCTCGACGGCTACCTGTTCCGGTGTCGATGGACCCGGCTTCACCGGCACCACGCGTACCCGGTTCTCCTCGTCCAGTGCATAGACGAACGTACCCTCGCGACCGCGCTGGATCGCCGCCGGCGGCACCAGGATGGCATCCTCGAGCCTGTCGAGCTTGAGCCGCACGTTCACGAACTGGTTAGGGAACAAGGCGCCGTCCGCATTCGCGAACTGGGCCTTCAGCCGGACGGTGCCGGTCTGCGTGTCGATCTGGTTGTCCGCAGTCAGCAGCACACCGGTCGCCAGCCGGTTCAGGTTGGAGCGGTCCCAGGCCTCGACGCGCAGGCGCGCGCCCGCCTTTAGCTGCGCGAGTACCGGCGGCAGGGAATCCTCGGGGATCGGGAACACCACGGTGATCGGCGCGATCTGGGCGAGGGTGACCAGCCCGGTAGTGTCGCCGGCGCGGATCAGGTTGCCGGCGTCGACCAGGCGCAGGCCGGCGCGGCCGCCGATCGGTGCCGTGATCCGTGTGTAGGACAACTGCAGCTTCGCGTTGTCGACCTGCGCCCGGTTGGCGAGCAGCGTGCCCTCGTATTGGCGGACCAGGGCCTCCTGGGTATCGACCTGCTGCCGGGCGATCGAGTCCTGGGCGAGCAGG
>CANGXU010000026.1 GCA_947457885.1 Betaproteobacteria bacterium | reverse complement strand
GATCTTCAATGGTCAGCACATGCAGTGCCCGGCTGCAGACGAGGTGCTGCACCAGAGCGGCCAGCGTGGTGCTCTTGCCACTGCCGGTAGGCCCGGTCACCAGCAGCAGGCCGCGCGACCGATCCACCAGGCGCCGCAGCAGTACCGGCAGCCCTAGTGCATCGAGGTCGGGAACCGTGTCGCGCAGCCGGCGCAGCACCAGCCCCAGGCTGCCGCCGGTACGCAGGTGTACATTGCCGCGCAGGCGGTGGCTGCCCAGTTCGGCCGAGAAGTCGAGCGCGCCACCTTCACGCAAGCGCAGCGCGCGGCGCAGCGCATCCGCGTGGCCACCCGCTGCGCCTTCGAGCGCGACCAGGCCGCGCAAAAAGCTGAACAGCGCCGACTCGTCGATGATCGAATCATCGACCACCGACAACGTGCCGCACCGCCGGCTGCGCATCGGCTCGCCAGCCGCGAGATGGAGGTCGGTCAGCGCTTCATGGACCGACAGCAAACCGATGATCGTGTCTTCCAGTGCAGGCAGCATCGCGTCCTCGCCTCAGGGCGCCGATACGGCAAACATCGACAGCGCGCCGCCCCAGGGCGTCGCCGTTCGCAGCGCCATCGAGAAAGGAACCACCGGGGACGCATCGACACCGTTGCTGACCTCGATCGGTGCGCCCCAGGCGTTCACTGCGAGCAACGGATCGAGGCCTGCGGCGCGCACCAGCCCCGAAGCATCGATCGCCACGTAATCATCTATGCACGGCATTTCTCCCGGGGACGGTGCGGAACAGCGTAGTGCCCTGAAACGGTTCACGGTTGCATCGCGCGACGGGTCGGACAACAGCCGTGCGCGGTACGCCGCTTCGAGCTGCCTTGCCAGTCGGTCGAGCCGTGCACGGGTCTCGGCCAGCGCTGCGGCCTGCAGGTCGAAGCCCGACACCACGATCCAGCGCGTGCCGGCGGACGGCGTGAACCGGCCCGTTGCGGACTCGAGGATCGAGGCATCGCCTTCACCCGGCAACCAGGCCGCGATCACCCGATAGGAGACGCTCTCGCGCACCAGACGCTCGCTCGCCGCCACCCGCAGGCCCCAACGCACGGCCACGCCTGCCCCGCGAAGCACCGTCGCCGGGTCAGGCGGCTCTGCGCTGCGGTCGAGCTGCGCGAGTTCGCCCGCGTACCAGCCCAGGAGCGACAAGCGCACCTCGTCGAGATACTGCTGCTGCACCTGCGCGAGCCCGTCGGTCTGGACACGCGTAGCGAGGGTGGCCCAGCCGACCACGATCGTGGCGGTGATGGTCACCATCGTGGCCACCACCGCGAGCACCGCATACCCGGACTCCCTGCGCCGCATCGGAGCGTTCCTCAACCCTGTGCGCTGTGGAACAGCATGTCGAAGGTGCCGGTGGCGGCGGCGCCACCCCCCGGGGTGCCCCGGCAACGGAAGCGGTCGAACCCGACCGTGGTGTCGTTGTTGCCGTTGCACTCCTGAAGCATCTCCAGGATCTGCGCATTCGGAACGCCAGCCGAACGCGTGAAGTACCGTTGACCGACGCCGCCGGCCTCGCGCTGGATCGACACGACCACGCCCGGCATTATGTTGTTCACCGCCGCATCACCACCGGCATTGAAGTCGGTCGGCTGCATGTAGGGCTGTTTCCAGGTGCCCGCCGGGACATCGATACCGCAGAAGGTGTTGGCCGCCAGGTTCGCCGCGTTGTCGAACAGCCCTCGTACCTGGCGCGGGATGCAGTTCGTGTTTGCATTCATACGGAGCGCCGCATCGCCCACCGTCCGCTGGAAAGCGAGCAGCGCGGCATTGCGGCTCTGTCCGCCAACCCCGAAAAAATAGCCGACACCGACTGCCAGCACGAGCAGCACCGCAACCACGATGCCCAGTTCGACCAGGGTGAAGCCGCCGCAATGCCGCTTGAGTCGTCTCTCTCTTCTCACGTTACCCTCCGTTCTTACTGCGGATGAAGACGCCGTTGGCGCCATGGATCGTGACCCGTAACGGATCACACGTTACGCAGCCCGATCGCCATGATCGGACCGTACGAAAGGAAGAAAGCGACCACGATCCCGGCCGCTAGCACCAGCATCGATGCGAAGAAAAGCACGTCGGCCAGGCGTGCCGACAACCCGATGACGTCCTCCTCGAACTCGCGCACCATGCGTTCGAGTTCGTCCGGGACGCGTCCGGATTCGTCGGCAGCCGCGACATCGGCCGCAACCAGTGGTGGGAAGCCGGCCCGTGCGGCCGCCTCGCGCATGAACACGCCGGTCTCCAGCAGGTGGCCGAAACGGCCGAACCAGCCGCGGGTGTCGGAGCGCCGTGCAGCATCGCGCACGACGATCGCGGCGGTCGCCGGCGGGATTCGGGCACGCAGCAGTTGTGCGAAGCCGTTCCATAGACCTGCCAGTTCGGCCTTCACCGAGATATCGCGTACCAGCGGGATCGACTCGATCAGCCGGCGGCAGGCCGCCGTGCGCGTGAACGCCAGCAACAGTAAGGGCAGCGCGACGAAGACCACGATCGCCGCGGCAACATGGTCGTTCACGGCGCGCGTGAACTCGAAATAGTTCACCGCGAACGGCGGCATGCGCGCACCGGTCTTGGAAAAGAACTCGAGCGTCTTCGGCGCGGCGACGGTCACGACAACGAACAGAAACACGTATAGGAAGGCGAGCGTCGCCACCGGGATCGCAAGCACGCGTGAAAGCGATGCCTTCAGGGTACGCTGGGTACGTACGTCGTCGGCCAGCCGCTTCAGCGTATCCGGAGTGTTACCCGAGACCTCTGCCGCACGCACCAGCATGCAGTCGCGGCGCGGGAACCCGGCGAAGCCCATTGCCGCATGCAGCTCCGACCCGCCGAGGCACTGCTGCTGCATGGCCAGCGTTGCCTGCCTCAGCTTCGGATCGCGAAGGATGCTGCGGCAGCTTTCGAGTGCCTTCGGCGCCGGCGTACCATTGCCGACCCGTTGTCCGAAGGAGCGGTAGAACCGCTCGAGGTCGCGTTGATCGAAGCCGCTGGTAATCCAGTTGCGCAGCGTCGCCGCCGGATCGAGCTGCAGCCGCGTAGCCCTGACCCGGTTCATCTTCAGACGGGAGTAGGCGAAATCCCGGTTCGTCGCATAGACGACGCCGCGGACCGGGGCGTTGCCGGTGTCGTAACCACTGTACTGGAAGGCGAGGATCATGATGTACGGAATCTTCGACGACGTTCCGGGGAGAAGGCGCTTGCGGAACAGAGGGTTTGCAGCGCAAAACTTCGCCGGCGGATGACAGCGAGAGCATCAGGACGGCGGATCGGCCACACGCCGCAGTTCGTCGATCGACGTCACCCCTCGCGCGACCAGCCGCAGGCCGCAGGCCCAGATGGAGCGCCCGGGCGGCACGCCGGCACGCGCGATCTCGCGCGCGGTCGCACCGCGCTCGACGAGGTCACGCACGTCGCGGTCGATGTCGAGCAGCTCGTAGATGATCCGGCGTCCCCGGAAGCCGCTCCAGCCGCAGCGTGCGCAGCCGACCTGGCGCAGCGGATTCCATTCGATATCGGCCAGCCATGCCGACCGCCGGCGCTCGGCCTGCGTTTCCTCGCGAGCGTCGGGTACACGGCAGTCAGGACACAGCATCTGCACCAGACGCTGTGCGAGCACGCCACGCAGCGCTGCCGCGAGGTTCTCCGAGGTGACGCCTATATGGCGCAACCGGGTGATCGCCAGCGCCGCCTCGGTTACGTGCAACGTCGTGTACACGAGATGGCCGGTGAACGCGGCCGAGATCACGCGGTTGGCGACGTCGAGATCCTCCCGGATCTCGCCCATCAGGATCACGTGCGGCGCCATGCGCAGCGTGGCATTGAGCATGATGCGCACGCCCTCGCCTTCGGCGACATCGGCCGGGACCTCCATCTGATGCCACATGGAGTGCCGGTATTCGATCGGCTTCTCGATCGTCCGTATCGAGCGCTCGATCGGATCGATCTTCTTCATCATTGCGTAGAGCGATGTCGTCTTTCCGGAACCCGTTGGGCCGCAGACGACGACCAGCCCGGTGCTCGACCGGCTGTACTGCAGCAGCTGGCGCTCGACCTGTTCGTCGAATCCGAGCGCATGGAAATCGGCCTGCTCGGCCTGCCTGTCGAGGATACGGACCACGGCCTCGCGCTCGGAGTGGTTGCGACCCTGATTCAGCTGGAGGCGAAAGCTGTAGCGGTCGGTGATGTCTGCGAACGCCTCCTTCAGGCCACCGATGATGCCGACGTTGGCCTCTTGTGGCGCCCGGGCGAGCGCGTCCGCATTCGAGTTCTCGGACACGAGCTTGTTCAGCATCTTGTCGAAAAGGTCTTCCTTGACCGCAGCGAACAGCTGTCCGACGCCGTTCACATGCAGCTTGACCTTGCCGACGCCCGCCAGCGTCTTGTGCAGGAAGATGTCATTCGCACCGACGTAGCACGCATGCCGGATCAGCCGCCCGTAGATCCACTCGACCTCGTTGCCGTCCTGAGCTTCGGTGCCGCGCGCCGCTCGCTGTCTTTCTTCCCACTGCAGCACGGACTGACGAAACGCCTCCTCGGTACGCGCGAAATGCCGCCGGAAGATGGTCTCGATCGTTCGCGGCGACGCGATCACGACGTCGACCCGATAGGCCTGCCAGCGCGTCTGCGCCTCGAGGATCTTCTCCGGCTCCGCAACGGCTACGAGCAGGCGTCCTTCCATGCGACCGGCAGGTACATAGCCGCTGAATTCGGTCACGACAAGGGTATCCAGTTCCGACGGATCGATCCGTTCGACGCGCTCCTGGGGGAAGTACTCCCGGCTGTTCTCATCGGCCAGCGCCTGCGCCATCGTTTCGGCGCTGATGAGCCCGAGGTCGAGGACGACCCGGGTGAGGGACGTACCGGTAGCCGCCGCGAACTGCAGGGCCGCACGGATATGCGACTCCTTCACGCCGAGCTTGCGCAACCGCTGGTCCATCCCGACCTGCGAGGTCACCAGTTGCTCCGACTCGCTCAGTGCCGCGCCGTTACGCTGCCGGGTGAGGGCCATCTCGATGTCGCCACGATTGCAGAAACCCAGGCTGACGAGCAGGTCCCCGAGGGGTGCATGCGAACGGGCCTGCGCGGCGAGCGCTTCCTGCAGGGCTACCCGCGTGATGGCGGTATCGGCGACCAGCAACTGGCCGAGGAGTCGGTGCGCAACCTGCCCATCCACCGCCCCTACGGCCGGCCTCGACGAAGGGTCGGGCCTTCCGGGCTCGGCCACTGCAAGGCCTTCGCCACTGCCGAACCAGCGCCCGCGCAGATCCATCTCAGCCTCCGAACACGGTCAGCGTCAGTTCGAAGCTGCGTTCGGACGCAGCGAATCCGGTCACGGCAACGGGAAGCGCGCGCAAACTCGTCAAATAGTCGCGCAATCCCTGATAGTGCAGATAGGCGCCCTTGATCCGCATCGTCACCGCCCGCAACTGTCCGGCAGAGTGCGGCACTGGCCGTGCCATCTCGGCGAGCGGCGAAACGCGGGTGGCGCCAGTACCGGTCGTGACCGAGAGGGATTCAATACTGATCGCGTCGTTGACCCGACGCTCCATCACGGCAGAGACCGTCTCGGCCAGCGCCCGATCGAGCGGCTTTCCGGCGTGCGGATCGCGTTCCGGCGAGCTGGCGATGGCGCGCACGCGCGACGAAAGGGCATCGAGGGCCTGCCTCTCGGCCTGAGCACGCGCGGCATCCGCCTCGGCAGCAGCCAGCCTCGGCTTCTGCCCGCGCACGGCCAGCGCGCTAGCGAGGCAACATGCCAGACACAGCGGAATCAGGATGGTCGCAACGGACGATGAGCGTGATCTCATTGAGCGCTCCAGTGGCATTCAGGCCGCTGCGCACACAGCCAGCGGGAGGATGGATCGAAAGGACGGACGCGACGTGCGCCCGCTCGGTGACCGAGTGCACGCTCGGTCGGTTCTGGAATGTCATCCGCGGCTGGCTGAAAGGCACGGTGACGGTGTATTCGGCGACACGGCCCCGCGCGTCGATGGCCACCCTGGAGCCGGCGCGCCACAGTTCACTCGCCCGATCAAGCAGTGAGGCCGGGTCCATGCCCAGTTCCCGAGCGAGTGCGGTCGGGCGGCCGAGCATCAGGGCGCCGAGTTCACGCTGCACCTGGTCAATGCCCTGCCGCGACTGCAGCGTGCGCGCTTCTGCATCCCGGATGCGCCAGCCGGTCTCGAACAGGCTCGCGGCTCCACCGGCGGCCAGCAACACGCTCGCGGCCAGCATCGCGTGACGGATATGGCGGATCGCCACGCCCGACCACTCTGGCTCGGACGGATAAGACTCCACATCGGTGGCTGCCGCGAGGACGTCGGCAGCATTGAACAGGATCCACGGCGCATCCTCTGGAAGCTTCTGCTCGTAGAGCACGAGGCGCGCGACGTCTCGCACCGGCTCGTCCGTCACACTGCACACCACTGCAGGCTGCAGCAGCGGGTCCGTCATCACGACGCCGATCACCAACCGCTCGCGAGAAAGGCGCGTGGTCGAGGCCTCGTCCGCACGCGGGCAGAGGTCGATAAGCACCGCGAACGCTCGCCCGCTCCGCGCCGCAAGGCCCTGGCCCGCGCGATCGAGCAGGCGGTCGACCAGCATCAGTCCGGGGGCCACTGCGCTGACCGCCAACGCGCCCGTGCGAATCTCTTCGGTAGCGCCGGAAAGGCGCGCCGCCTCCTCACCGCAAAGCGATTCGAGATAGCCGACCGGAGCGGCGTAGATCACGCCATCCTGCTTCGAACGATTGACCACACGTACCCGCTCGATCGAAAGGCCTTCGCGTACGACATGTGACTTCGCTGCTTCGATCGAGCGCGGACTGCTGGTGACGCGCCGCTCCTCGGGATGGAAAGCGATCACGCGCACCGGTCCCGATCTCGGCACGGGTCCGGCACCGTCGGCCGTCACCTGCCAGTGCGCAAGCGTCCGGCTGGTGAGGAAAGTGGTCAGGCAGACCGAATCGCCGATCGCCATCGGGTCACAGCGCCTCGGAGAAAAGGGCGTCGTAGGCTCCGCCCGGAATGACTGTCGCGCGCAGTAGCAGCACGACTTCACGGGCCACCGTGCGCTGGTTGCGCCGGTTCAGTGCATCTCCCACGACCGGAATGTCGATGAGTCCCGGCACACCGCCTCGGGTCTCGTCACCGACGGAACTCCGGATGCCACCAAGGATGAGCGTGTTGCCGGACTGTGCGACAACCTGCATCAGCGACTGGTTGGTCCGTTGCACCGGCGCGGTGACACGGGTGCCAGAACCGATCTCGAAGGTCTGGAATTCCTGGACCCGATTGAGAACGGGAACGATGGTCAATTGCACTTCCTGGTCCGACAGGATGTCCGGCTGCAGCGACAGCGTTACGCCGTCGACCGCGAATGCAGCGGCAGCGCTGGTGGTGGTCGTACCCCCGCCGGCGCCGGCGACGATCGTGGATGCCACGGTAGGTACGTAGGGCAACTGCTGTCCGTCGAAAATCACCGAGGGCGTGTTGTTCATGGCAAGCACCCTGGGCTGTGAGATCACGCGCACGTTCGTATACTGCTGCAGCGCGCGGAGCACGACCGAGATCGATCCGCGCGTGACGTTGGCGCTCGCCGCTGGACTGAACCCTGGCACGGTGATCGCACTGGTTCCGAGCAGCGATACAGAGCCGGTGGTGGATCCCGACAGCACGCGCGTCCAGTCGATGCCGTAACGGAACTCGTCGGTGAGCGTCACCTCGACGATGGATGCCTCGATGTCTACCCGACGCATCGCCACCGCCGAGAATCGATTCAGGAACTGCGACACCCTTCCCAGTGCCGCACCGTTGGACCTCACGGTAATGAAGCCCATCTCCTGCATCACCTGAACATCCGCGTTGGCCCCTGCGAGGTCGCGCAGGAACTGGGTCAGCCCGCCGGCATCTGTCTGAAACCTTCCGGTCACGGTGAACTGGGCCTGAAGCCCGGAAGCAGCCGATGGCGTCCCCTGTCCCGCACCGCCGGCAGAACCACCGCCGGTGCTGCCCGGAGCGCCAGCGCTGCCAGACAGCGACGCTGCGCCAGCACCGCCCTGCACCGTCGGCGAGCCACCGACCGAGTACTGTGCGACCAGCCGCTGCATCACATGCAGCGGCAACCGGAAGGTGTACGAGGCGATGTCGGTCACGGTCACGGTGCGTCCGGTGCGATCGACGACCAGCGCGAACCCGGCAGCCAGAGCGAGCCTGCGCATCGCAGCTTCCGCAGTGAGGTCCCGCAGGTTCACTGTGACCGGACGGTTCACCTGGACGCCGTCCATGAACAACACGCTGTACTGATGGTCTCTGGCTACGTTGGTGAGCAGCGCGCCAAACGGGACTCCGGCGGCAGCCACCGACACCTCGCCAGACTCCGGCGTGGCGACGACCGCACGGACTCTGATGGGATCATCCGGTCGCTCGGTCAGCACCGGACGCGTATCTGCCCGGGTTTCGATCGCCTCGGCCACCAGCCGGCGCGACTCCCCAGCCGCGTCGGCGCGACGATCGGAGAACGAGTTCGCGCATCCGGCGAGCATCGAGGCCATCACCAGCGCCACCAGCGGCGTCGCACCGTTGCATTTCGTTCGATCGGGCATCTGTAGTCCGCTCCTCATCTCTCGTTCATCGGGCCAGTTCCACCACCAGCAATCGATTGCCCTGGATCTCGCCGCGCAACCCCAGCCTGGACAGCGCCCGGCGCAGGACGTCGCGCACGTCGCTGCCACCGACATCGGCCAAGGCCTCGACCATCAGGACGGGCATGGCCCTGAACTCGACCTCCATGCCGTGCGCCTTCAGGTAGTCGCGCAGGGTGGCCTGTACGCTGCTGTCGGGCCGGAAGACGAGCCGGAGGTCCGGCGCTACCGGGCCGTCCGGGATGGCAGCGTCGGCCGCGACCTTGGGTGGAGTGGGGCCCGAAACCTGCACCGGGTCCTGCGCCGCGCTGGCGGGTTGCGCCGCGGGAACGGCCGCGCGCGCCGGCAACGCTGCGGTGCTGGCAACCGTGGGCTGTGCGCAGGGCGCAACGTCGCGCAAGGCGATCACGTGCGCGGACGAGGCTGCGGGCGTCTGGACCTGTTCCACGATCACCCCGGGCTCGACGCCGGCAGCCACGAGCAGTGCACGAAGGTGGGCAGCCCGCCGGTGCGCGATCGGCGAGTTCGAACGTTCAGCCTGCGCGATGATCGTGACGCGCCGGGCACCGCGCGCGATCGCCACCATTCGGGCCAGATGATCGAGGCCGCCCGGTTCGGTCTGCAGTGCGCCGGTTCCAAACGGGACCGTCACCCGCCGCTCTTCGGGAGTGATGCTGATGCAATGGCCGTTGCTGTCCGTCACGTCCGGCCTGCGCTGCCCCCTGTACTCGATGATCGTACGGTCGCCTGCAGCACCTGCACCGCCCACTTCGATCCGATCAATCAGTCCGGGAACGACGAGGTAGGGACCCTGCACACGGAACGGGAGATCAATGACACGAAGCGACGAAACGAGTGTCCGGTTGACCGGCTGCACGAACACATCGCGGCCGTCGTCGAACACGACACCGATCGCCGGACCGGTACCGTTTATCCGGTAGGAGAAGTCAAGCGGTGCAGTACGCGGATCGGGTGCGGGCGCTGCAACGGGCGCCGGCGAGGCAGGCGGCACGGGCGCCGTTGCCAGAGCCGTGCCCGTGATCATCGTCGCGGCGCACAGCCATCCGAACGGCAGGATGAAGGTGCGCCATGCACTCGCCAGGAGCCGAAAACCAGGGTCAGGATGAAGACTCATCGATGAAATCCCGCTTCGCATTCAGCGAGCAACCGGTTTGGTCGTGCCATCGTCCGCAGAAGCGATGGAAAAGTTTTTCTGGACAGTTAGCGAGAAGCGATGTCCCTGTCCGATAAGCAGTGTCGGCGCCATGTTTCGAGACCGGCCGAGAATGGCGCGCGATGTCTCGACGAGGACATTGCCCGCCGCAGACAAGACAGCTGGCGAGTTACCGCCAGCCGCACCCGGCACCACGATCACCGTCGAGGGCAGCGCTTCACGCCGCTGTACGAGCGAAGCGAGCGCCGCCACGATGAAGCTGGCCCCGAACATCGTCCAGAAGTGACGGTCGACCCGATCGTGCAAGCCGCTGCGTCCCTGGGCATCGGTTGCCTGGGTGCCCAGCAGGTCGATGCTGGATCCATCTGGCAGGATCAGGCGCCGGAATGCGGCGAGCACCCGCTCCTGCCCCGGACGCACGTCCGAGTTGTAATCACCCACCAGCCGGGAACCCTTTGGGACTAGCAGTTGCCTGCCGTGCACCGAGTCCCATATATCCTGAGTAACCTGTGCAACCAGTGTCCCTGGCAGGTCACTGTTGATCTCGGTGAGCAGCACGGCAGGAATCACGGTCCCCTCGAGCACGACAGGACCCGCAGCGGCAGGACGCGAGGCGCCATAGGGCGCGGGGTCATCCGGCCGCCGCGTCCGCGCCTGCTCGAGCCAGGCGCCGTCCGAGCGTGTATCGACGGATGTCATCGTTCGGGAGACAAGTGCTTCGACCGGGATCGATGGGATACTCGTCATCGCGCGACGATCACCGGGCGACGAGGCAGCGTCACGCACCATCGCCGCCAGCGCTGCAGCCGGCGAGCCGATGGCAGTGGCAGGACCAGTTCCACCACTGGCATTGCCGATCGCGAGCAGCGGGCTGGAGCGTGCTTCCGCCAACCGGCGGTCGTGTTCGGCAGCAAGCGCATCCTGTCGGGACTGGAGCGGATCGACGGCGCCGGGCGCCAGCGAAGGCCTGGCGGACCGGCCTGAATCTGCCGGCAATGTGGCCCCAGGCGCACCTGCACCTCGCAGCCGGTGCGGCGACGATCGGCCGGCGTCCGGCGACAGGGTCGATTCCGGCGGCAAGGGTGGTAACGGCGGCAGCGCGGGCAGGGATCCGCGGCGCGTCTGATCGTCGATCGTGCGCTCGAGTGCACTCGTCGACTCGGGTGGGCGCACCGCGTCACTGGCGTTCACGGTCATCGATGAGCCACGCCGCCGCTGCGAACTGCCGTCGCGCTCCTCGGTGCCGACGGCCTGCCAGACGATCATGGGCAGCGCGAGCAACACCAAGCCGCCGCCAAACCACCAGTGAAGATCCCTGCGAAGCCGGCCTCTGGAGCGCGGGTCGCCTGCACTCGACCATTCATGGCTACGCGCACGCGAAGGCTGCGCCCGTTCATCGACGTCCACCAGTGCCTCGATGCCGAATGGCTGTGCGGGTTCGTCCCTGCGCGGACCGCTCATTGCCAAGCCTCGTCCGGGCCCTGCGCCATACGTGCGGTACGGGCGAGTACCTCGGGGTCAAGCGGCTGCAGCCGCTCCGCGCTCACCTGCACGCGGCCGAGCCGCAGAAGGAAACGATCGGCCAGCCGCTGCACGACCATGAACCGACCGCGCACGAGGTAGTTGACCAGTTCGCCTTCCCCCGCCTCCCCGGCGACGAACAGCGCAGGCATCTCCTGCAGCGACGCTGGCATCTGGATGTACGTGAAGCGGCCGTCATCGAGCACCTGCACTGGACGGAAGGCCGCGCGACCGCTGATGCGATAGTCGAAGTTCAGACGTTCGACCGGCACGCCCTCTGGGGCCGCACGTTCACGGTCGGCCCGGGCCGTCGGCACCGCGCCGCGCGCCTCGCGCGCCGACGGCTCGCGTGCAATCGCCAGCAGTTCCGGGTACGTCCAGCTCACACGCTGATACCAGGCGCCCCCTTCGGGCGAGCTGCGCAGGCCGAGCTGGTAGGTACGGCGATTGGTCACCAGCGTACCGCTCGTGTACAGGTCTGCGCGGATCGGCTTCAGGAACACGTTCGGCCCCTTGTCCTGCACGATCCACTGCACAGTGTCTCCAAGCGCCAGCGCCAAAACCGTCTCGTCGGGCTCGAGCGCGAGGTGCGTCACCGCCCCGGGCCGGGTGAGCAGCAGGTACGACTCGTTGACGTCGTAGCGGAATACGACCAGCCGCGTGTCCTGTGGCATCGCGAGCGGCAACTGCTGCGCAAGCGCAGGCCGTGCACCTGCCGCACCATTCAGGACTATGGCGCAGACCATTGCAGCGGCGAGGCGCCGCCACGCGCGCCCGGTCACGACAGTTCCTCCGCCACGTTGAAGCGGGTCACGTAGAGGCCGATCGGGTTCTGGATGATCTCGGCCTCGGTCTTCGGCGGCACGATCGCGTAGTGCACTGTCACCTGCAGCGTCTTCGACTGGGCGGCAGAGCCGAGCGAGCGCGTCTCGGCGCGCACCCTCACCTGCATCACCGCTTCGTCGAGCGGTGCGACCGTGACGATGGCCACCGACCGGCTGAGCCCCGGGTCCTTGTGTAGTCGCTCGATCGGTCGATCGGCCTTCATCCAGTCGAGCATCTGCTGCGTGGCCAGACCCGAGGTCATCCGGTAGGCCTCGGCCAGCTGTCGCTCGGTGAGGTAGGGATCGACGGTCAGCAGTTGCTGCACCCAGCGCGACACGAAGTAGGTGCGTTCGGCCCGGCCCGGGCGGTAGGTCTGCGCAGCCGCCCGATCGGCGATCGCGAGCCCGTTGTCGGCGACCCGCACCACGTACGGCTCGACCGTCTTCAACGGCATCAGCACCGCCAGCGCAAGGCAGGCGGCGAGCAGCGCGACGGTCGTCAGCACCCAGCCGACGAACAGCCGGTTGCGGTCGACCACCGCGCAGCCGTAGCGCTCGAACCACTCGACGCGCGCCCGCTCGTAGGCGTTCAGCGGTGCCGACGCGACCGGCTCGCTCGACCGACGCCACCGGCGCAGGATGGCCTTCCACATGCATCACCCCATCGGACTCGCACCGCAGAAAGCGGCGACGGGGTGATGATGGAAGGGGTGGCTGCGCGGGTCGCCCCCGGGAACCAGCCCTTCCGATGCGAAACCGCTACTCGGGCTTGATCCCCGCCGCCTTCACCGTCTTCTGCGCCCCGGCCAGATCCGCCTTCATTCGCGCGCCCAGTGCCTCGGGTGTACCGCCGAACACCTCCACGCCCAACTGCGAGAAGCGCTCGCGTGTCGCCGGCTGCGCCAGGTAGCCGTTCACCACGGTGTTGATGCGATCGACGATCGGCCGCGGCAGGTTCGCCGGCCCGAGGATGCCCAGCCAGATGCTGGTCTCGAACGCCGGGAAGCCGACCTCGACCATGTTCGGTACGTCGGGCAGCAGCGGATGCCGCTTGGGCGAAGTGATTGCCAGCGCGCGAACCTTGCCGGCCTTGATGTGCTGCGCAGCGGTCGACAGCTGGTCGAACATGATCGGCACATGGCCGCCGATCACGTCGATGGCAGCCGCCGGGTTCGACTTGTACGGCACATGGTTGAGCTTGATGCCGACCAGCGACGAGAAATACTCGCCGGCCAGGTGGCCCGTTCCGCCGATCCCGGCGGTTGCCCAGCCAAGCTGGCCAGGACGTGCCTTGGCGAAGGCGACCAGTTCCTTCACCGTCTTCACCGGCACCGACGGATGCACCACCAGCACCTGCGGTGCGTTCGAGGTGCCGATCACCGGCGTGAAGTCGCGGAAGATGTCGTAGGGCAGCTTGGTGGTGACCGCCGGGGCCATCGAGAACGCGCCCGAGGTCAGCAGCAGGGTGTAGCCGTCCGGTGGCTGGCGTGCGACGAAGTCGGCACCGATCGAGCCGGTGGCGCCCGCGCGGATCTCGATGACGATCGGCTGGCCGAAGGCCTCCTGCATGCTCGGCGCGACCAGCCGCGCCATGGTGTCGGCCGAGCCGCCGGCACCGAAGTTCACGATCATCCGCACCGGCTTCGAGGGCCAGGCCGGCTGGGCCTGCGCGCCGCCGGCAGCCGCCATCAGTGCGGTCGTTGCCAGGGCCGCCATGGCGAGGGCCGGGGCGGTGCCGTGTTCAGGTACTGCGTTCGTTCCGTTGCGCTGTTTCATGCGATTCACCTTGCTCCATCACTCCGCTTTGATGCCGGCCGCCTTGATCGTGCGCGACGCCCAGGCATGGTCCCGTTTCATCTCGGCGGCGAACGCCTCGGGCGTGCCGCCGATCACTTCCAGGCCGAGGCCGCCGAGCCGCTCGCGCACCTCCGCGAGCTTCAGCACCCGGTTCACCTCGGTGTTGATCCGGGCCAGCACGTCCTTCTGCAGGCTGCCCGGTCCCATCAGGCCATGCCAGACGGTGGTCTCGAAATCCCTGTAGCCGCTCTCGATCATCGTCGGCACCTCGGGCAGCGAGGCCACCCGCTTGCCCGAAGTCACGGCCAGCGCGCGCACCTTGCCCGCCTTCACATGCGGCACGGCGGTCGACAGCTGGTCGAACATGATCGGCACATGGCCGGCGATCACGTCGATCGTGCCCAGCCCGTTCGACTTGTAGGGTACGTGGATCAGCTGCAGTCCGCTCGCGATGCCCAGACTCGCGCCCGACAGGTGCGCGACCGAGCCGATGCCGGAACTGGCATAGCCGAGTTCGCCCGGCCGCTTCAGCGCGAACGCGACGAGGTCTTTCACCGTCTTCACCGGCAGCGACGGGTGCACGTACAGCACCTGCGGGCCGGCGGTGGTCTGCACGATCGCGCTCAGGTCGCGCTGCCAGTCGAACGGCAGCGTCGGGTACAGCGCCGCGGCGGTCGACAGCGCCGAGGTGAACAGCAGCGTATGGCCATCGCCGGCCGCGCGTGCGACCACATCGGCCGCGATGGTGCCGGTGGCGCCGGAGCGGTTCTCGACCAGTACCGGCTGGCCGATGCCCTCGGCCAGCTTCTGCGCGACGGTGCGCGCGACGGTGTCGGAAGAGCCGCCGGCACCGAAGGCGACCAGCAGCCGCACCGGGCGCTCCGGCCAGGCCTTCTGTGCAACGGCCGGCGCGCTCGCCGCGAGCAGCACGACGGCGGCGGATGCAACGATGGTCGCGTTCACTGCTCGAGCGTGATCTTCGCGTCCTTGACCACCTTCTGCCACTTCAGGAAGTCGTTGCGGTGCAGGGTCGCGAACGCCTCGGGCGTGCCGCCGGCCGGCTCGACGCCCAGTTCGTTGAAGCGCTTGACGATCTCGGGCAGCTTCACGATGCGGTTCACCTCGGTGTTCAGCCGCATGACGATGTCGCGCGGCAGGTTCGCCGGGCCCATCATGCCCAGCCAGACGTTCGCATCGAAGGCCGGCAGCCCGGCCTCGGTGACCGTCGGCACGTCGGGCAGCAGCGGCAGGCGCTGGGCCGCGGTGACCGCGAGCGCGCGCAGCTTGCCCGAGCGCACATGCGGCGCGCCGGTGAGCACCAGGTCGAACATCACCGGCACGTTGCCGGAGATCACGTCGATCACCGCGATCGGGTTGGCCTTGTACGGCACATGGACCATCTTCGTGCCGGTCATCGCGAGGAACAGTTCGGTCGCCAGGTGCCCGGTGCTGCCGATACCGGCGGTGGCATAGCTGATCTGGTCGGGCCGCTTCTTCGCGAAGGCGATCAGCTCCTTGATGCTCTTCACCGGCAGCGACGGATGCACGTTGATGATCGTCGCCGTGTTCGAGATGTTCACCACCGGGGTGAAGTCCTTGAACACGTCGATCGACAGCTTCGTGTTCAACGCGGGGGTGGACGAGAACGCGCCCGAGGTGACCATCAGCGTGTAGCCATCGGCCTGGGCGCGCGCGACGGCCTCGGCGCCGATCATGCCGGCCGCACCGGTACGGTTCTCGACCAGCACCGGCTGACCCCAGCTCTCGGTGAAGCGCTGGCCGACCAGCCGGGCCATGGTATCGGCGGAACCGCCGGCGCCGAACGGCACGATGATGCGGATGGGCTTGGCCGGATACTGCTGGGCGGCCACCGGCAGTGCTGCGGCGAGCGGCAGGAGGCCGGCCAGCGCGGCCAGGCTTGCGAACGGCTTCAGGTGCATCAGGATGCTCCAGTGTGTTTCAGGACAGGGGAGAGAAAGCGGCAGGCAGGCGGATGCCGACGCTCAGCCGCGTGCGTCGCGGATCATGTTCTTCGCGATCACCAGCTGCTGGATCTGGCTGGTGCCCTCGAAGATGCGGAACAGCCGTACGTCGCGGTACAGCCGTTCGATCGGGTACTCCTGCATGTAGCCGGCGCCACCGTGCACCTGCACGCAGCGGTCGGCCACGCGCGAGCACATCTCGGAGGCGAACAGCTTCGCGCAGGACGCCTCGGTGGCGATGTTCGCGCCTTCGTCGGCCAGCCGCGCGGCATCGAGCGTCATGCAGCGCGCGGCGTAGATCTCGGTCTTCGAGTCGGCGAGCATCGCCTGCACCAGCTGGAAGCCGGCGATCGGCTGGCCGAACTGTTCGCGCTGCATCGCATAGGCGAGCGTCTCGTCGAGCATGCGCTGCGCGATGCCCACGCACACCGCCGCGATGTTGAGCCGCGCGCGGTCGAGCACCTTCATCGCGGTCTTGAAGCCCTGTCCCTCGACGCCACCGATCAGCGCGCTCGTCGGCACGCGCACGTCCTGCAGGATCACGTCGGAGGTATGCGAGCCGCGCTGGCCCATCTTGCGGTCGGGCGGCGCGGTCGTGAGGCCCGGCGTGTCGCGCTCGACGATGAATGCACTCACCCCGGCGGCGCCCTTCTTCGAGGCATCGGTGCGCGCCATCAGCGTGAAGATCGACGCCTCGGGTGCGTTGGTGATGTAGCGCTTGGTGCCGTTGATCACGTAGTGGTCGCCGTCGCGCCGCGCGAAGGTCTTCAGCCCGCCGGCATCCGAGCCGTTGTCGGGCTCGGTCAGCGCGAAGCTGCCGATGATCTCGCCGGCCGCGAGGCGGCGCAGGTAACGCTCTTTCTGCGCCGGCGTGCCGTCGATCACGATGCCCATGCCGCCGATGCCGTTGTTGGTGCCGACATACGAACGGAACACCGGCGAGGCGTAGCAGAGCTCGAACGACACGTGCATCTGCTCTTCGGTGGTCAGGCCCAGCCCGCCGTACTCCCTCGGCAGCGCATAGCCGAACAGGCCCATCTCGCGCATCTCGCGCACGATGGGCTCGGGCATCGCATCGGCCTCGGTGACCTCGACCTCGGCAGGGATCAGCCGCTCGCGCACGAAGCGGCGGATCGAGTCGAGCAGCAGCCCGAGGGTCTCGGCGTCCTGGATCATCGGCGGTCAGTCGGGGCTGGCGCCGGACTTGCGCACCACTTCGCCCCAGCGCTTGAGCTCATCGTCGATCAGCTTGTTGAAGTCGGCCGCGGATCCTCCCATGGCATCGATGGCCAGATCGGCCAGGCGCGCCTGCGTGGCTGGCATCGCCAGCATGCGGTTGGTCTCGGCATTGACCTTGTCGATCACCGCCTTCGGGGTGCCGCGCGGGGTGACGAGGCCGAACCACGCATAGGCGAGGTAGCCTGGCAGGCCGGCCTCTTCGACGGTCGGGACGTCGGGCAGGACGCTCGTGCGCTTCGGCGTACCCATGGCCAGCGCGCGCAGCTTGCCGGACTTGATCAGCGGCACGTAGGGCGGCAGGTTGTCGATCGCGATATTGATGCCGCTGGAGGTCATCAGGTCGGACACGACCATCGCACTGCCCTTGAACGCGGCGAAGGTGAGGTCGACGCCGGCCATGGTCTTGAACAGCTCGCCCGACAGGTGCCCGGTGGTGCCGATGCCGGGCGCGCCGAACACCAGCTTGCCCGGGTTGGCACGCGCCGCGGCGATGAACTCCTTCAGGGTCTTCTGCGGCGCGCTGGCATTGACCACGAAGGCGTTGGGCGTCTGGCCGACCGCGACGACCGCCTCGAAATTCTTCGGGCTCCACGACAGCTTGCGGTACAGCGTCGGGTTGATGCCCGAGACACCGGCGGTGGTCATCATCATCGTGTAGCCGTCCGGGTTGGCGCGTGCCGCCAGTTCGGCGCCGATGTTGCCCCCGGCACCGGGCCGGTTGTCGATCACGAAGGTCTGGCCCCAGCGGTCGCCGAGGTGCTGGGCGACCACCCGGGCCAGGATGTCGGTGGTACCGGCTGGCGGAAAGCCGACGATGAAGCGGACCGATCGATTGGGAAAGTCGGCCGCCGCGTCACGGGCCTGCGCCTGCGCCGGCGTGCTCAGTGGGGCCGCCAGGGCGAAGACGGCCAGGGAGGCCACTGCGAGTCCGGCGTTACGGTTGCGCGTCATGCGGTTTCTCCTCCGTGGCGTTATGCTCCCACCTTGTAATCTGGTGGGCTTGAGCCTTTTCCCGGCTGCGTCGGATTGTAACGGTGGCGAAACCCTTGCGGCTACGATGACCACTCCTGACGTATTCCGTGTTCTGGATTGCTGGCTCTGGCGGGTCGATCCTTCGACGGAACGGGTCGTCACGATGGGCGGAAGCAGCCCTTTCGGCACGATAGCTGCATCCTGGCGGACAATCCTTCGACGATGTGCGATCGACGACCGGCATGCCGTGTTCCAGGCGGTGCGCCTGCTCAGGTCGTCCGCGGAAGACGGTACGCTGCGCGTCGAGAACCTGGCGATACCGGCCGCTGGCGGGCGCGGCCATCACGTCGACCTGCTGATCGGCCGGCAGCGAAATGGCGCTGGCGCGCCGCAATGGTCAGGCATGGTGTCGAGACGCTGGCCGACCGCCCGCCGACCCGCGTCGGCGGCGGAAGCGTCCGAGACGTCCGTGGCCGGGGAACTCGACGCCGCCGGGCTGGGCTGGTGGTCGATGGAGAACGCGGAAGACGGCCTGTCGCTGTCTCGCACCGCGGCACGCCTGATGGGTTTCGGCGACCGCGCATGCACGGTACCGCTCGGCGCCTGGCTCGCCGCCGCACCGCCGCAGGAATATCCGCGCCTGATGCGGCAGATGGAACGCATCCTCGACGGCAAGACCGACCGCTTCGAACTCGACCTGCATGGCCTCGATCCGGCACGGCCACAGGCGGGGCTCAGGCTGACCGCGTTCCGCGCGCGCGCGCCCGGCAATGAACTGGTCGGCGTGATCGAAGCACTCTCCGGCATCCCGGCGCATCCGCTCCAGCGGCCCTCGGCCACGGGTCCGGCCGGCGCGCCCTCCCGCACCGGGACGCAACCGTCGACCGATACCGGGCTCGACCGCGACTCGCTGGTGCGCGAGATCCACCACCGGATCAAGAACCACCTGCAGGGAATGACCGGCCTGATCGAGCGCTACCGGAACGACTATCCGGCCCTGGGCGAGGCGCTGGATGCCATCGGCGGCCAGTTGCACTCGATCGGCACCGTCTACGGCCTGCTCGCGCGGTCCGGCCGCAGCGACCTGGCACTCGACGAGATCGCGCAGGCGGTGACCGATGGCCTCTCCGGCATCGCGGTCAACGGCGTGCAGACCCGGTTCCCCGATGGCATGGGCTGCTGGCGGATCGCCGAGCAGCATTGCGTAGCCATCGCCCTGGTGGTGAACGAACTGCTGATGAACGCCATCAAGCATGGGGGCTCACGACCCGGCATGCCTCCGGTAGCCGCCGAGTGCGAGCTCGTCCCGCAGGGCTGTACGCTGCGCATCCGCAATGACGGCACCCTCCCGACCGGGTTCGATTTCGATGCCGGCACGGGCGCGCGCACGGGCCTGCAGCTGGTGCGCGCAATGCTCCCGAGCCGCGGCGCGAAACTGTCCATCCGCGCGGTGGAGGGCAAGGTGGAGGTATCGCTGCTGCTCGAGCCGCCCGTCCTGTCCGCGGCACCCGACCCGACGGGCACGATGCCCCATTCCGAAGAACCGCGTATTCGACCCTGAAAAGGTAGAATGCTTCGCAAGACAGCCCGATTCGACAAGCGAGCCATAGTCCGCCCCCATGACAGCGCCCACCGAGACCGACGCGGCAGACGATCTTGCGCCGAAGACGGTGATGATCGTCGATGACGACCCGCTGATACTTACCACCATGCGCGACGGGCTGCAGCGCGCGGGTTACACCGTATGGGCGGCTGCCTCCGCCGAGGACGCGCTCGAGCTCACGCGTGAAGCGATGCCCGATGCCGCTCTGATCGACATGCGGATGCCTGGCATGAGCGGGCTCGAACTGGCCGAGGCCCTGCTCGACCGCGCGCCCCTGGCGATCGTCTTTCTGTCCGCCTATGACGACCTCGAACTGGTGCGCGAAGCGGCCACCCAGGGCGCCTACGGCTACCTCGTGAAGCCAGCGCTGATCCGCCACATCGTTCCGGCCATCGAATCGGCGATGGTGCGCGCCCGCGACGTCGCACAGATCGAGGACGAACAGGAGCGGTTGCGCGGCGCGCTCGAAGGGCAACAGGAAATCAGCGTCGCGGTCGGCATCATGATGGAGCGACAGCGTCTTTCTCGCAATGCGGCATTCAACTACCTGCGCAGCGAGGCTCGCAGCGAGCGCCGCAAGCTGCGCGAAGTCGCCAACGAATACATTGCGGCCGAAGAACGGCTGAACCGTGCCGACGACTGACCGTGCGGGGCCGTTGCCGGGTATTCCACCGGCCTGGGGCGGCGAGCGCCAGCCGTCGGCCTAAAGGAATTGTCGCCAGCGTCGTTACCGGAGTTATCGTTTCACGAAGAGCCACGTCATCCAGGGCCGGTCCGATACCGCCGGTCACCTGAGTTCCGCGCCATGCAGGCGCCACCCGAAAACCCGTGCAAGGAACTGTTCGATGGCTCAGTCTCCGTCTTCGATCCAATCGTCGATTGCCGTACGAATGGCAATTGCAGTGGGTACCTGTAGCGCCGGTCCGGGGTGAGGCAGCGTACCCTCGGGCGAAAGTCGAGGAAGCTCGAATGCCGAAGAGCAACGGACAGGATCGGGTGGTGAACATCGATCGCGGTGCCAGGCGCGAGGCAGGCGAGAGGTCGGCTGAACAGTCCACCCCGGCAGCCGACGCGTTCGCCGCCCGGCTCGACGCGCTCTACGCGCTCGCTCCCGCCGCGCTGATGGAACTGGATCCGGCCACCCTGCGCATCCTGCGGGCCAATGACCGGCTGCGCGAGATCGTCGACCTTCCGCCCGAAGACCCGGCTGGCTGTACGCTCTTCGACCTGCTGCCCCTGCAGGACCGCGCTCGGTTGTACCGCGCCGCAGCGGCCTTCGCCGAGGGCTCGGATACCACGGTCACCTTCCCTTCCGCCCTGGGCTTCGATGTCGCCCCGGGCGGCGGCGAGGGCAAGCCGCGTACCGGTGTTTCTCTGTCGCTGCGGCCCGTCCGCACCGGGCCGGCCAGCCTGGTCTCCGTCCTCGCGACGGCCTCGCCAGTAAGCTCGACCGGGATCGACGGCGAGAACCTCGCGCGCGCCTGCGAGTCTGCCTCGATCGCGGTCGCGGAGCGGGACCAGGCCTCGGGCCGCCTGACCCGGGTGAACGCTTCGTTCTGCCGGCTCGTCGGCTATTCCGAAGCGCAGCTGCTGACGATGACGATCGAGGACCTGACCCCCCCGGAGGAACTGGACACGATCCGCCGCCGTCTCGCACCCCTCGCCTCCGGCTCGGTAACCGAGTACACCGCGATGAAGGCGCTGCTCTGCTCGAACGGCAGCCGCTGCTGGGTCCTCGGCAGCGTCTCGCGACTGCCCGGCACGGGCGGCACGCCGGACCGCCTGATCACCGTCTACATCAACGTCAACGAGGTCGTTTCCGCGCGGACGGCGCTGATGCTGAGCGAGACGCGCTACCGCACGCTCGTCGACACCATGCCGGACGCGGTCAGCATCGTGGACCGAGAGGGCAACATCACGTTCGTGAACAGCGCGATGGTGTCGCTGCTGGGGTTTTCAGCCCGCCACTGGATCGAGGGCGGCGAGTCCGCAATCTCCAGGAGGCTCGACGCCAAAGGAGTGGAGCAGCAGCGCCAGTTCTGGGCATACCTCGAGTCGCATGGCGAGTTCGATACCCGGCCCGGCGAACGGATCTGGATGCGGCGCGACGGGCGCACGGTCAGCGTGGAGCAGCGCGCGGCAAGCCTGCGCAACGATCGCGGCGAGGTCATAGGCGCGCTGTTCGTGCTGCGCGACGTGACCGAGGACAGGCGGTCCAGGCTAGAGCGCGAGCGGGTGGCGGCCATCGTCGAAGCATCCGAGGATGCGATCTTCAGCGTCTCGCGCACCCATGTGGTCGAAAGCTGGAACAGCGGCTGCGTGCGGCTGTTCGACCTGCAGCCTTGGCTGGCCGTACTGCGACCGCTGGACGGCCTGTTCCCGGCGCCCCTCGGTGGCCTGCTCGGGCAGATGATCGACCAGGCCGCCGCTGGCCATCCGGTACGCAATGCCGACTGGCCGGGTTTCACCGAGGGCCGGGCGCGCTGGGTCGTCTCGATGCGCGCGGTACGTGCACGCGACGGCGGCGCCAGTTCGGTCTCGGTGATCGTGCGCGACATCTCGACGGAGATCGCCGCGACGCAGGCACTCGACGACGAGCGCCGATTCATCCGGACAGTGCTCGATACGATGCCGATCGCAATCTCGGTGCGCGATGCGCGCGGTCATGTGCTGCTCGCCAACCACTGGTTCGACGCCCTGTTCGGGAAGGACGGCGGTTCGACCGTCGGTACCGGCTATGACGAACGGGTGCGCTTCCCCGGCGAGGCCGACCTCCTGATGCGCATGGACGCCGATGTGCTGCGCAACGGACTTCCTGTCACCTACGAACGCAGGGTACAGGTCGATGGGGTCGGCGATGTCGACCTGCATACGGTCAAGGTGCCACTGCTGCAGTCGGGGGAGACACGGATCCTCACCGTGTCGGTCGACGTATCGGACCGCATCCGCGCACAGGACGACCTGCGGCGCGAACGTGCGTTCATGCGCACGGTGATCGACACCGACCCGACGCTGATCACCGTCAAGGATGCACACGGACGCTTCCTGCTCGCCAACCGCGCGGCCGCCCAGGCGCTGGGCTGCACGGTGGAGGCACTCGAAGGCCACCGCCTCTCCGACGTGCGGCCCGGCGCGCAACTCGATGCCGGCATCGCACGCCACGATGCAGAGGTCCTGCGGTTGCAGCAGCCGGTTACGCGCGAAGAATGCCAGCGCGTTGCCGACGGCACCGAACGCTGGTTCAGCAGCACCCGGCTGCCGCTGGCTGGCGCCGATGGCGAACCGGTAGTGCTGGGCGTATCGACCGACATCACCGAGATGCGGCTGCAGGCACGCCGGATCCACGAACTGAAGAATTTCGATCCGCTGACCGGCCTTCCCAACCGCATGCTGATCGAAGATCGCCTGCAGATGGCACTGGCCACGGCGGAACGCGACCGCAGCCGCGTGGCGGTGATGTTCGTGGACCTCGACCACTTCAAGACCGTCAACGACTCCCTCGGGCACGCGGCTGGCGACCGCCTGCTGGTGGATGTCGCGAAACGCATCCGTGCGGTGCTGCGCGACTCCGATTCCGTCGGCCGCCTCGGCGGCGACGAGTTCCTGCTGGTCCTGCCGCAGGTCGACGGACCGGAGGGGGCGGCACTGGTCGCAGGCAAGCTGCTGGCAGCGCTGGAAGAAGCCTTCGATATCCTGGGCCATTCGCTGACCGTGAATGCAAGCCTCGGCATCGCCTTCTACCCCGAGGACGGTGCAACGCCGCACCTGCTCGTTCAGAACGCCGATACGGCGATGTACCACGCAAAGGAACAGGGCCGCAGCTGCTACCGCTTCTTCACCCGCGCGCTCAATGCCCGCGCGGCCCGCTCACTGGCGATCGAGCACGGCATACGACGGGGACTGCGCGACGGGGAGTTCGAACTCTGGTACCAGCCGGTCTACGCCCTGGCCGACGGAAGCGTCGCCGGCATGGAAGCGCTCATCCGCTGGCGCCGTTCGAACGGCGAGTTCCTGATGCCGGGCGACTTCATCGGAGTGGCGGAAGAGCGCGGCCTCATCAGCCACCTCGGGCAATGGGTACTGGAGACCGCGTGCGCGTTCGCCGCCGCGCGCAGCCGCGCGGGCCTGCCCGCGATACCGATCGCGGTCAACCTGTCGCCGATCCAGCTGCGCCAGCAGGGGCTTGCCTCGATGATCGAAGGCACGCTGCGCGCGACCGGGGTGGACCCGTCCCTGATCGAACTGGAGTTGACCGAGAGTTCGATCATGCACGACATGAATGCGGCGATCGACGTCCTGCGGCGGATCCGTGCGCTGGGCGTGCGGATCGCCGTGGACGATTTCGGCACAGGACATTCGAGCCTGGCCTGGTTGCGCCAGTTGCCGATCGAAAAGCTGAAGATCGACCGTGCCGTCGTCGCGAACGTACCGATGAACAAGGTCGACACAGTGATCTTCCGGACGATCGTCGCCATGGCGGGCGCGATGGGTATCCGCACGGTCGCCGAGGGAGTCGAAACGCGCGGGCAGCTCGACTGCGTGCGCACGCTCGGCTGCGATCTCGCGCAGGGTTACCTGCTGGCGAAGCCCACGCCCGAAAGCGACATCGCGCGTGTCACCGGTACGCTGGTCGATCTGTCCCCGAAGCCTGCGTCATCGGCAGGATAGCCGGGCGCTTCCGGCGATACACTACCGCCGGACGCCTTACCCGACGGATTGCCATGACCTCAACGAACCACCCGCCGCGTACCGGCGGCCAGATCCTCGCCGACCAGTTGCGTATCCATGGGGTAGACCTCGCGTTCGGCGTCCCCGGCGAGAGCTATCTCGCCCTGCTCGACGCGATGCACGATCACCGCGACGCGATGCGCTTCGTGATCTGCCGGCAGGAAGGCGGTGCGGCGAACATGGCCGACGCCTACGGCAAGCTGACCGGCCGGCCAGGCATCTGCATGGTCACGCGCGGCCCGGGGGCGACCAACGCATCGATCGGCGTGCATACTGCCTTCCAGGATTCGACGCCGATGATCCTGTTCATCGGGCAGGTGGCGCGCGACTATATCGACCGCGAGTCGTTCCAGGAAATCGACTACCGCCGCTTCTACGGGCCGTTCATGAGCAAGTGGACCGCACAGGTCGACTCGGCCGCGCGCCTGCCCGAGTACGTCAGCCGAGCCTTCCAGGTCGCCACGTCCGGCCGGCCGGGTCCGGTCGTGCTTGCACTGCCGGAAGACATGCTGACCGAGACGGCCTGCGTGGCCGATGCATCGCCGTACCAGCGCGTGCAGGCCAGCCCGGCGGCAACAGACCTGCAGGCACTGCATGCGCGGCTCGCAGCGGCGAAGCGCCCGTTCCTGATGATCGGCGGCAGCGGATGGACCACCCGGGCCGTCGAGGACATCGCCGCGTTCGCCCAGGCCAACCGCCTGCCGGTGGGCTGTTCGTTCCGCTGCCAGGACCTGATGGACAACCGGTCGCCGAACTACGCAGGCGATGTCGGTGTCGGCATCAATCCGGCGCTCGCCGAGCGCGTCCGCAGCGCCGACCTGCTGCTGGTGGTCGGGCCCCGTCTGGGCGAGATGGCGACCCAGGGCTACACGCTGCTCGATGTGCCCCGGATGAAGCCCGCGCTGATACACGTGCATGCAGGCGCCGAGGAACTCGGCCGCGTCTACCAGGGCGACCTGCTGATCAATGCCGGCATGCCGGAGATGGCCGCCGCCCTGCGCGCCCTCGCGCCGGTACCGGACGAAGCGATGGCCGGCTGGAGCGACTGGACGGCCAGCGCCCATGCGGATTACCTGAAAACGCTGGAGCCGGTGGCACCCCCGGGGGACGTGAACCTGTCGGTCGTGCTGCGCCAGCTCCGGCAGCGCCTGCCCGACGATGCGATCGTGACCAACGGTGCCGGCAACTATGCCGCCTGGCTGCACCGCTTCTTCGACTATCGCAGCTACCGTACCCAGCTCGCACCCACCAGCGGCGCGATGGGCTACGGCGTGCCCTCGGCGGTGGCCGCGGCACTGGTCCATCCCGGCCGGGTGGTGGTGTCCTGGAACGGCGACGGCTGCTTCATGATGAACGGCCAGGAGATGGCCACCGCCGCGCAGTTCGGTGCAAAGGTCGTGTTCTGCGTGGTCAACAACGGCATGTTCGGCACCATACGGATGCACCAGGAGCGCGAGTATCCGGCGCGGGTCTCCGGCACCGAGCTGAAGAACCCCGACTTCGTCGCGCTCGGCCGCGCCTACGGCGCGCATGCGGAACTCGTCACGCGTACCGACGAGTTCGCGGCGGCACTCGAGCGCTGCCTCGCGCACGACGGCCCGTCGCTGATCGAGATCCGTACCGACCCGGAGGCGATCACCCCGCGCACCACCCTGACCGCGCTGCGCAACGCGAAACGCTGATGCGGCTCCAGCGCCTGCCGGGGTGGAGACCGGGGCGAGCATGATGCCAGAGCCAGCGACGCTGACCGTATGCCTGGTCGCGATCTTCGCGATCGCGTTCATGAAGGGCGCGTTCGGCGGCGGCCTGGCGGCACTGGGCATCCCCCTCATGTCGCTGGTGCTCGACCCGATCTCGGCCGGCGCGCTGATGGCACCGCTGTTCATCGTGATGGACGTGGTCGCCTTCCGCTACTGGAAGCCGGCCACCTGGTCGCGCCAGGACCTCGCCTGGCTGGTGCCACCAATGGTGGTCGGCATCGGGGTCGGCTGGTGGTTCATGAGCCTGATGAACCCGCACTGGGTAGCCATCGTGGTCGCGCTGGTCACGCTCGGCTTCGCGGCACAGTGGTTCGCCGGGGGCAGCCGCATCGTCGTGCGACCGCGTTCGAAGTGGCGGGCGCTGCTGGCAGGCAGCGCCTCGGGCGTCACCACGATGGTGGCGCACAGCGGGGGCCCGCCGGCGGCGATGTACCTGCTTTCGCTCGGCCTGTCCAAGTCGATGTATGCCGGCACGACCAGCATGTACTTCACCGTCGCCAACGCGGTGAAGGCCGGTCCCTGGCTGCTGCTCGGCCAGCCGGACGCGAAGCTCTGGATCCTGATCGCGGCCTGCACCAGCGTGATCCCCGCGGGCGTGTGGGTCGGCTGGCGGCTGCACCAGCGGCTCGACCAGCGACAGCTCTATTCGCTCTGCTACGTGCTGCTGGTCCTGACCTCGCTCAAGCTGCTGTGGGACGGCATCCGCGGCCTGTCCGGATGAGGACGAAGGCTGGCTTCGGCGGCGACGAACACGTTTCGTGCGGCCGTCCCGCCGAAGCGGGATAATCCATAGATTGATACGGAATCCGGAGCGACCATGCGGCGTGTCACCTTGACCCAGTACCTCGTCGAACAGGAACGCAAGCGCAGGACGGTCCCCGCGGAGCTGCGGCTGCTCCTGGAAGTGATCGCCCGCGCATGCAAGGCGATCAGCCATGCGGTGGGCAAGGGCGAACTGGCCGACGTGCTCGGCGCCGCCGGCACCGACAACGTGCAGGGCGAGGCGCAGAAGAAGCTCGACGTCATCTCCAACGAAGTGCTGGTCGAGGCCAATTCATGGGGCGGCAGCCTGGCCGCCATGGCCTCCGAGGAGATGGAAGAGCCATACCAGATCCCGAACGAATACCCGAAGGGCCGCTACCTGCTGCTGTTCGATCCGCTCGACGGTTCGTCAAACATCGACGTCAACGTCTCGATCGGCACCATCTTCTCCATCCTCGAGTGCCCGCCCGACGTGACCGACCCGGACGAGTCCAGCTTCCTGCAGCCGGGCGCGAAGCAGGTCGCCGCCGGCTTCGCCGTGTACGGCCCGTCCACCCTGATGGTGCTCACGGTCGGCCACGGCACGGTCGGCTTCAGCCTCGACCGTGAGGTAGGCACCTGGGTGCTGACCCAGCCGCGCATCGAGATCCCGGTGGCGACGAAGGAGTTCGCGATCAACATGTCGAACGCGCGCAACTGGCCGGCCCCGGTCAAGCGCTATATCGACGAGTGCGTCGCTGGCAAGGACGGGCCGCGCGGCAAGGATTTCAACATGCGCTGGGTCGCGTCGATGGTGGCCGACGTCTACCGCATCCTGACCCGCGGCGGCATCTTCATGTATCCCGCCGACACACGACACAAGGAAGGCCGCCTGCGCTTGCTGTACGAAGCCAACCCGATGGCCTTCATCGTCGAGCAGGCGGGCGGCGCAGCCAGCACCGGCACCCAGCGCATCATGGACGTGCAGCCCGGCAAGCTGCACCAGCGCATCGGCGTCGTACTCGGTTCCACGGAAGAGGTGGAGCGGGTCGAGCGCTACTTCGCGGAAGCGGGTTGAACGCGCCGGCACAGGGAGCGCAGCAGCCTGGCCCGGAAGCGGGTGCGGGCACGAACGCGCCAGGCGACGCGCCTGCCGGTGCGCGGCACGACCCGCGTGTCCAGGCGCTGGCCCTTGCCGCGCTGGGCGTCGTCTTCGGCGACATCGGTACCAGCCCGCTGTATGCGATGAAGGAGGTGTTCTCGGAGGCCTACGCGGTCACCGCGACCCACGACCATGTGCTGGGCGCGGTGTCGCTGGTGCTCTGGTCGCTGATGCTGGTGGTGTCGGTGAAGTACGTGATGTTCATCATGCGTGCCGACAACCGCGGCGAGGGCGGCATCATGGCGCTCATCGCGCTGGTGCTGCGTGGCACCGAAGCGCCAGGCGACGCCGTCAAGCGCCGGCTGCTGATGATCCTGGGCATCTTCGGTGCCGCGCTGTTCTACGGTGATGGCGCCATCACGCCGGCCATATCGGTGCTGTCGGCGGTCGAGGGGCTGAACGTGATCGCTCCGTCGCTCTCGTCCTGGGTTCTGCCGATCACGCTGGGCGTACTGACCGGGCTGTTCCTGATCCAGCGCAAGGGCACAGGCACCGTGGGTCGACTGTTCGGGCCGATCACCCTCGCGTGGTTCCTGGCGCTGGCCATCGGCGGCATCGCCAGCATCGTGCAGACCCCTGAAGTGCTGGCAGCGGCGCATCCGGGCTACGGCCTTGCATTCCTGGTCGAGCAGCGCTTCTCTGCGGTGTTCGTACTCGGGGCTGTCGTGCTGGCGGTGACCGGGGCCGAAGCGCTGTATGCCGATATGGGCCACTTCGGGCGCAGGCCGATCCGCATTGCCTGGTTCGGGCTGGTGCTGCCGGCACTGATGCTCACCTACTTCGGACAGGCCGCAGTGATGCTGCGCGACCCGACCGCCATCCGTAATCCGTTCTACCTGATGTTCCCCGACTGGGCGCAGGCACCGATGCTCCTGCTTGCGACCGCAGCTACGGTGATCGCTTCGCAGGCGGTGATCTCGGGCGCGTTCTCGATGACCCGGCAGGCGATCCAGCTCGGCTACTGCCCGCGGCTGGCGATCGTGCACACCTCGGAGAACGAGATCGGACAGGTCTACATTCCGTGGGTCAACTGGATGCTGCTTGTCGCGGTGATCGCCCTGGTGCTGGGCTTCCAGTCGTCGGGGGCGCTGGCCTCGGCCTACGGCATCGCGGTCACCGGTACCATGGCCATCGATACGGTGCTGGCGGCGGTCGTGTTCCGCCGGATCTGGGGTTGGAGCTACCTGCGTACCGGCGCATTTCTCACCGTGTTCCTGGCTATCGACCTCGCCTTCTTCGGTGCCAACACGCTCAAGGTACTGGATGGCGGCTGGTTCCCGCTGGCCCTGGGACTGATCGGGTTCACGCTGCTCACCACCTGGAAGCGCGGCCGCGAACTGCTGATGGGCAGCCTGCGCGAATCGGCCATCGACCTCAAGCCTTTCATCGAAGGGCTGATCCGCCATCCGCCGTCGCGTGTCGAAGGCACGGCCGTGTTCCTCACCGCTGATCGCGACGGTGTACCGCATGCGATGCTGCACAATCTGCTGCACAACAAGGTGCTGCACGAGCGGGTGTTTCTGCTCACGGTGGTCATCGCTGACGTGCCCTACGTCGCCCACGATCAGTGCATCGCCGTCGAACCGCTGGGCAACGGCTTCTACCGCGTGCTGATCCACTTCGGCTTCCGGGACATCCCGGACGTGCCGGCCGCCATGGCGCGCCTGCCTGCCGTGGGCCACCCGTTCGAGATGATGGCGACTTCTTTCTTCCTTTCGCGCGAGACCGTGGTGCCGACCGTCAGGGCCGGCATGGCGCTCTGGCGGGAGCGGCTGTTCGCGACCATGGCCCGCAATGCCGGCAGTGCTGCAGCCTACTTCCGGCTGCCGCCGAACCGCGTGATCGAGCTGGGCACGCAGGTAGAGATCTGAGCGATTCCGGGCCGGACGGTGCCGCGCGCGTTCATCGGCTGCCGCCGGGACGCATCCGCTGCGCGGTCGACGACGGCAACTCTCCGAACATCTTGCGGTAGTCGGCCGCGAACTGGCCCAGGTGCCAGAAGCCCCAGTCAAGCGCGGCGTCGGTGACCGCCGCACCGCCCAGCAACGCACGCCGCGCGCCGTTCAGGCGCAACGCGCGCAGGTAGGCGATCGGGCTCAGGCCGAGCACGTCCTGGAAACAGTACTGCAGCGTGCGGCGGCTGACCTCGAGGGCACTGCACAGCCGCGCCACGTTCATCGGCTCGCGCGGCGCGGCATCGATCAGCTCGCGCGCTCGGGCGACCAGAGACCAGCGGGCCCGCAACTGCAGCGGGCGCTCGGACAGACCATCGGGGTCATCGAGGAGTTCGCAGACATTCGCGATGATCGCGTCCTTGAGCGCAGCCCGAGTGTGCCGGTTGGCCAGCAGGACCGGTGTGCTGGCGAATGCCTCGACCAGGCCCGACACCAGCTGGCGTATCGCGTCGAGCGCATGCGGTTGCGCACCCCGTACATGCGCACGGTCGCCCAGACGTGCCAGCAGGTCGGCGCGCCCGTGCATCGGGAAGAGGACGGAGACCAGTTCCGGCGACAGCGCGATGCCCGCTACCCGGTGGTCGGCTGGCGAGCGGAATTCGAAGCCATCGCGGCCCGAGTAGACGTAGGCCTGGTCGAGCGAACAGGCTTCTCCGCAGAAGCGGGCTGCGCCTTCCAGCCGTAACGGCACGGCAACCGCGAGCGTGCCGTGGGCCAGGTGGCCGCGCTGCAACAGTGCCCGATTGGCGGATTCGATGAACACGTAGGTGCCGTCGAAGCTGAGGGCGCGCACCGAGCCTTCGAACGCCCCGCGCGACAGCTGCCAGTACGCCTGGTTCCATCCGGGCAGCACGCTAGCCTGCTCCTGTGCATCGGTGCACCGGAAGGAGGCGACTGGCACTTCAACGGACTGCACGTTCAGCGGCATGGGTGCCTCGGGAGCGTTGTGATCGAAAGGGCAGGACGTCCGACCGCGGTGGTTGGCCG
>CANGXU010000025.1 GCA_947457885.1 Betaproteobacteria bacterium | reverse complement strand
GCGAGGAACAGCTCGACTGGCAGTTGCGAAACCTGTCCAGACAGGTCAGACCGGAGCGTCTGTTCGTGATCCGTACCCTCAGCGGCGAACGCCCGCTGCGCACGGTGTTCTATGGGGATTTCTCCAACCGGAGCGAGGCTCAGGCCGCCATGGCAACCCTGCCCGAAGCGCTCCGAGCGTTCTCGCCCCGCCTGCGCAGGATTCAAGGTATCCGCGATGAAATCGCCGCGACAGGATCTTGACAAGCATTCTAGTTTATCGAAGCAAATCATTGAAAAATAGCAAGATTAGCTGTAGTCTTAAAATCAGGACGTCGGTCTCCGTACGTCCCGGCACGCCATCCGCCAGCGCGAAGTCCACCGGCCGGATGCCGTCACTCCAGAGGACCCGCCGATGAACGCGCCGACCGACACCCAGCGGCAACCGATCGCCGACGCGAGGGTCGTGCCATGCCTGTTCTCGACGCTTGCCGCAGCGATGCTGATGGCCGGTTGCGGCTCGCCAGTCAAGGTCGCTCCCGCCCTGCCCCAGTCCGAAGGGCACCTGACGGCCGCGCGCGAGACGGCATCGGTCGGTGACCTGCCGCCACCGGTGCGCGTTTCCGGCCTGGTACCGCCGCCGAGACCGGCTGAGAAGGTCGCCACCTACAGCGTCGTGGTCAGCGACGTGCCGGTGCGTGAACTCCTGCTCGCACTCGCACGCGATACCCGCCAGAACATCGACATCCACCCCGGCCTCACCGGCCGGGTCACGCTGAACGCGATCAACGAGACACTTCCGGCCATCCTGGAACGCGTCGCCCGCCAGGTCGACATGCGGGTGCGCACCGAAGGCACGACCATCATCGTCCAGCCGGACACACCGTTCTTCCGGGTGTACCGGGTCAACTACGTCAACATGCAGCGCGATACCACCGCCACCATCGGCGCGTCCGGCCAGATCGGTGGCCAGCAGGGGGGCCCGGGCGGTGCGGCAGGCGGCTCGGCCGGGGGAGCCGGTGCCGGAGCCGGCAGTGCGGTGAACGCGTCCGCCACGCTGGTACGCACCACCTCGCAGACCAATTTCTGGGAGACCCTGCGCGACAACGTGCGCGCGATCCTCGCCTCGTCCCGCGCCCAGACGCAGACCGCCGAAGATCGCGCCCAGCGCGCCGAGCAGGCGCGGCAGCAGCGCGAGGAGCGCCTCGCGCAGGCGGAAGCGGTCAGCCGCGCGGGCACCGCATCGACCACCCTGTTCAACACGGTCTTCGGCCAGGCGGGGCAGCAGCAGCCGATCGCCAACGACGTGCGCGACAGCATCGTGGTCAACCCGCTCGCCGGCACGGTCAACGTGCTCGCCACCGAGCGTCAGCACCAGCTGGTACAGCAGTACCTCGACGGGGTGACCAGCGCAGTCAGCCGGCAGGTGCTGATCGAGGCGACGATCGCCGAAGTCAGGCTGAACGATGCCTACCAGGCCGGCGTCGACTGGAGCCGGCTGCGCGGTTTCGGCGGCTTTTCGATCCAGCAGCAGTTGATCGGCAGCAACCTCGGCGCGCCGCCGGTGGTCTCGATCGGCTACACGTCCGACTCCGGCAACGTGGTGTCTGCGATCAAGCTGCTGCAACAGTTCGGAAACACCCAGGTGCTGTCGAGCCCGAAGATCATGGCGCTGAACAACCAGACCTCGATCCTGCGCGTGACCGACAACTTCGTGTATTTCCAGGTCGAGGCACAGCAGGGCGCAGTCACGGCCGGCGGCACCATCCAGCCGACCGTGTTCAACACGACCGCGCAGACGGTCCCGGTCGGGGTCGTGCTCGCGGTGACACCGCAGATCAACGACAGCGGCCAGGTCACCCTCACCGTACGCCCGACGATCACCCGTGTGACCGGCACGGTCGCGGATCCGAACCCGAGCCTGCGCCAGGGCATCTCACCGATCCAGAACCTCGTTCCAGTGATCCAGACGCGCGAACTCGAGTCGGTGCTGCAGGTGGTGAGCGGACAGACGGTGATCCTCGGCGGCCTGATGCAGGACGACATCTCGCGCAATCGCGACGGCGTGCCGTGGCTGTCGCGACAGCCTGGCATCGGCGACATCTTCAGCTTCCGCAACGAGCGCGTGACCAAGACCGAACTGGTGATCTTCATCCGCCCGACGGTAGTGACCAACCCGACGCTGCAGAGCGACGAGCTCAAGTTCTTCCAGCGCTTCCTGCCGCAGGCTGACGCAGGGCCGTCGGTCGTGCCGGTCGGCGCCCCCGAGGCTGGTGCCCGCGCAGTGCCGGGCAACTGACCGGGACGACCACAGCCCATGAGTCTGTTGATGAAGGCGCTGCAGCAGGCCGCCCGGAACCGCGGCACGGGGTCGGCCGGCCCGTTCGAGCCCGATGGCCGGACGAATGGCGAACCGCAGCAGCGGCCAGTGGACACGGTCGGGGACCCGGGCATCGTTCCTGCCACCGCGCACGCAGCATACGGCGGCGAGGCGTCTTTGCCAGTTCCGGGGACCCCCGAGGCCCGCACCCCTGCGGCAGAGCTGAGCCTGGAGCCGATCGGCGACGGGCCGGCAGCTCAGACAGATCAGGCCGTCGATGAGGTGCCCCAGGTGCCGGAGCGTGTCGTCGGCAACCCGCGCACGCACCGGCCGCCAGGGAGCGACGCGGCCGTGGCCGCGATGTCAGCCGGGCAGGCCCAGCATAGCGCACCGCGCTGGAGTGGCGACCTCCAGCGAATCGAGACCATGCCCGAGACCGAGGGGGGCGATCGTCACCAGCGGCGCGGACCGGGCCGGATCGAAGCGTCCCCGGCACGCGCGGAGTCGGTCCTTGCGGCTGGCGCCGGCGCAGCGCAGGCGGGCATGCTTTCGAGGATCACTCCGCTGCAATGGATCATCGCCAGCGGCCTCGTCGCCGGGGCCTTGCTGTTCGTCTATTTCTACATCCAGATTTCCTACCCTGGCCTGTTGCAGCGCGGATTCCGGCAGCCTGTGCTGTCGGCCCCTGCATCGAACCGGCCTCCACAGTCGACGGCGGGCGCACCCGCGCCGGACACGGCGACCGCCGGTGCCGTGGCGGTCGGCAGCGTTCCGCCAGCCGGGACGCTACCGCAGCCGCAGGGCACCCTGCCCGGGCCCGCAGCACTGCCGGCGCCGGCAACGCCTGCCGACACGCCGGCTGCGCTTGCAGTGTCCCCGCTGCTCAATCCGCCAGTCCGCAACACTCCGGCTGGCGGGGCGATCAGCCCGTCTCCGGCACCTGCAGCGCCTGCAGCCGCGACCGTCCGTGCGGCACCATCCCCGACGGCACGGACATCCGACCCGACGGCTCCATCATCCCCGCCCACGGCAGCAGCAGCGGCGGCATCGCCCGCGCGCGTACCGGAGACGGCCGCTGCGAGGGCGGTGACGCCGACACAGACCGGTGACGCGATCCAGGTCACCCGCGGCAGCAGTGCCCCACCGGTGAATCCCGTGCTTGCGGATGCGTTCGACCACCTGCAGGCTGGGCGGATCGAATCCGCCCAGCGGCTCTACAGCCAGGTGGCGAGCGCCGAACCGCGCAACGTCGACGCCCTGCTCGGGCTCGCCGCAGCAGCACAACTGGGCAACCAGCCCGAAGCGGCGAACCGGCTATGGCTGCGCGTGCTCGAGGTCGAGCCGCGCAATGCGCATGCGCAGGCCGCCTTGATCGGTCAGCTCGGCAGGGCCGATCCGGTCGCCGCGGAGTCCCAGCTGAAAACGCTGATCGGCCGCGAACCCTCCCCGTTCCTGTACTTCACGCTCGGTAACCTGTACGCCGACCAGAACCGCTGGACACAGGCACAGCAGGCCTGGTTCCAGGCACACCACCTGCAGCCCGGCAATGCAGACTATGCGTTCAACCTGGCGATCGGCCTGGAACGGATCTCCCAGCCGCGTCTGGCGATCACCTACCTGCGCACAGCGATCAGGCTGGCCGAGGCCGGGTCACGCCCCAACTTCGATGTGGCCGCGGCACGCAAGCGGGCGGCGCTGCTCGAAGCGACGCACGGAGTACCCTGAACGTGACGGATCCGCGCAGGAAGCTCCGCCTCGGAGAACTGCTGGTGCAGCAGGGACTGCTGTCGGTCGACCAGTTGCGTATCGTGCTGACCGAGCAGAAGCGCCAGAACATCCCGATCGGCCGGCTGCTGGTGCAGTTGGGGTTCGTGTCCGAGGATGTGATCCGCGACGTGATGGCGCGCCGGATCGGCCAGGAGAGCATCGACCTCGCCCAGGTGGTGGTAGACGCCGAAGCGCTCAGCCTGGTGCCCGAGGCGTTCGCCCGACGCAACCGGGTGCTGCCGATCGCCTACGAAGCACAGAAGAACCTGCTGACCCTCGCGACCACCGACGTGTTCAAGGTGGTCGTGCTCGACCAGTTGCGTGCCAACCTCGGTGGTCGGGTCGAGATCCACACGCTGCTCGCGACCGAAGCGCAGATCGAGGAATCGATCGACAAGTTCTACGGCTTCGATCTGTCGGTGGACGGCATCCTCGAAGAGATCGAGACAGGCGAGATCGACTACCAGAGCCTGCAGGTGGCCGAGGGTGAATACACGCAGCCGGTGGTACGGCTGGTCGGTGCACTGCTGATCGATGCGGTGAAGCGAGGTGCGTCGGACATCCACTTCGAGCCGGAGCAGGCGTTCCTGCGCATCCGCTACCGGATCGACGGCGTGCTCGAGACGATCCGCAGCCTGCACAAGACCTACTGGCCGGGCATCGCGGTGCGCGTGAAGGTGATGAGCGGCATGAACATCGCCGAGACGCGCGCGCCACAGGACGGCCGCGTGTCGATGAACCTGTCCGGACGTCCGATCGATTTCCGGGTGTCGACGCAGCCGACCATCCACGGCGAGAACATCGTGCTGCGGGTGCTCGACCGCGAGAAGTCGATCATCAGCCTCGACCGGATGGACCTGACCGACCGCCAGCGCGAGAAGCTGCTGCTGATGCTGGCCCGACCGGAGGGTATCCTGATCGTCACTGGCCCGACAGGCAGCGGCAAGACGACCACGCTGTACTCGCTGCTATCGCAGGTCAACGACGAGACGGTCAACATCATGACCCTCGAGGATCCGGTCGAGTATCCAGTAACGCTGATGCGCCAGACATCGGTCAACGAGAGCGCGAAGATGGAGTTCGCGAACGGCATCCGCTCGATCATGCGCCAGGATCCGGACATCATCCTCGTCGGGGAGGTACGCGACCACGAAACCGCCGAGATGGCGTTCCGCGCCGCGATGACCGGCCACCAGGTGTTCACCACGCTGCACACGAACTCGGCACTCGGCGCGTTTCCGCGCCTGTTCGACATCGGCATACCGCCCGACATCATGGCCGGCAACATCACCGGCGTGATCGCGCAACGGCTGGTGCGGGTGCTATGCAAGGAATGCCGCGAGCCGTACGTACCCTCGCCGGAAGAACTGCGCCTGATAGCCCGGCCGGTGGCGCAACTGTACCGGCCTGTCGGTTGCAGCCACTGCAACGGCAAGGGTTACCGTGGCCGCACCGCCATCATGGAGATCCTGGTGATGGATGGCGAGATCGACGAACTGGTCGCCCGCCGTGCGACGCTGCGCGAGCTTCGCACCACCGCGATGGCGCGCGACTTCCGGCCGCTCGCCGACGAGGCGATAGAACGCGTGGTCGACGGCACCACCAGCCTGGTCGAAGTGGCGCGCACGGTCGACCTGACCGGCCGCTACAGCTGACGCAGGCGGCGCCGGAACGGACTGGCGAGACACCACCGAGCGATGGCAACCTTCCAGTACAAGGCGGTCGACCGCACCGGGCGTGCCGCACGCGGCACCCTCGACGCGATGAACGACGTCGATCTCGAGCTGCGGCTGCGGCGGATGGGGCTCGACATGATCTCGTTCCGGGCGATCGAGCCGCGCAGCATCCACGCGCTGGGTTCGGTGAAACGCCAGGACGTGATCAACCTGGTGTTCGACCTCGAGCAGATCAGCCGGGCCGGCATCCCGATGCTCGACGGCCTGCGCGACCTGCGCGACGGCATCGACAACCCGCGCCTGCGCGAGATCCTCACCTCGGTGGTCGAGGACATGGAGGGCGGGCGAACGCTGTCGCAATGCCTCGGACAGCACCCGGCCATCTTCAACAACGTGTTCGTGAGCCTGGTCCGCGCTGGCGAACAGTCGGGGCAGATGACCGAGGTGCTCGAGAACCTCGGCACGACGCTGCGCATGCAGGACGAACTGAGCGCCCAGACCCGGCGCCTGCTGGTCTACCCGAGCGTGGTGCTGCTGGTGGTACTGGTGGTGATGGCCTTCCTGTTCACCTATCTCGTACCCCAGGTAACCGGCCTGCTGCGCACGATGGGTATCGCACTGCCGCTGCAGACCCGGCTGATGATCGGCGTCTCGGAGGTGGTGCGCAGCTACTGGCCCCTGCTGCTCGCAGGGCCGATCGTCGCAGCGGTGGTTGCCGTGTCTCTGGTGCGCACGAGCGACCGCGCGCGCCTGGCATGGGATCATGTGAAACTGCGCATACCGGTCACCGGGCCGCTGCTGCAGAAGGTGATCATGGCGCGCTTCGCCAACGTGTTCGCGCTCCTCTACCGATCCGGCATCACCATCCTCGAGGCGCTTCGCACGAGCGAGGCGATCGTCGACAACCGGGTGATCAGCGCATCGATCGCGCGTGCAGGCAGCCAGATCAACGCGGGGATCAGCCTGACCGATGCCTTTCGCGAACTGGGCACCTTCCCGCCACTCGTGATACGGATGCTGCGGGTGGGCGAGACGACCGGAGCGCTCGACACCGCTCTTGCCAACGTCACGTACTTCTACAATCGGGACGTGCGCGAATCGATCGAACGCGGACTCAAGCTGCTCGAGCCGGCACTGATCTTCGTACTCGGCATGTCGCTGCTGCTGATCATGTGGGCGGTGCTGTCGCCGGTGTATGACATCCTGGGCAAACTGAAGCTGTGACCTCCATTCCCTCGACTATCGATGCAATCGTTCGGGCCCGGCCGGCTGGCGCCTGCCGCGCGGGCGTGCGCGCGGAGGGGGGCTGACATGGCGATCGGCGAGCGGCTTCTGCTCTGCGTCGGCTCGGCCCAGGCCACGCTCGGCCACTGGCGCGGCAACCGGCTGGTCGGTTGCGAAACCTTCGCCAGCGACGAGGATGGGCTGAGGCGTCTGGGCATCGCCCTCGCGGCCGATCGCCGGCTGCCGATCCAGGCGCTGGTCGACGCAGTGGAGGAAGATTACCGCGCCGAACTGCTGCCGCATGTCGGCGGCAGGGAACGAACGGCGATGGTCCAGCGCAGGCTGCGTCAGCTTTACCGGACTTCGCCGTACCATGCGGCGGTTCGGCAGGGACGCCAGGCCGACCAGAGGCGCGATGACCGGTACCTGTTCGCCGCCCTGACGAACGCAGAGCTGTTCGCGCCCTGGGCGGAAGTGATCGAACAGGCAGGGATCGCATTCGCCGGCCTCTACCTGCTGCCGCTGGTGATGACCTCGCTCGCCGAACGGCTAGGCATCGATCGCGCGCCGACGCTGGTGATCACCGCGACCGCCAGCGGCCTGCGTCAGACCTTCATCGAGGACGGTCAGCTCCGGGTCAGCCGCCTCACGCCACTGGCGCGCAGCGCTGGCCGCAGCGCAGCCGACCACGGTGGCATCGACATGCTGGTCGAGGAGGTAGGCAATACCCGGATCTACCTCGAAGCCCTGAAGCTGCGCGGACGCGACGATCCCCTGTCGGTTACGCTGGTCGACATCGATGACAGCCTCCAGGCGGTGGCCACCGCGCTCGAGCAGCAGGGCAACAACATCCACTGCGTGCGCATCGGCGCGGCAACCCTCGTGCAGAAGCTGCCGCTGTCGGCGCAGATGCTGGCAGACACCCCGGACGCGCTCGCGCTTGCGCTGCTCGGCCTGCGTTCCCCGTCCGCGAACCTCGCGCCCGCACCGTCGATGCGCCGGTTCAGGGTCCTGGCGACCCAGCGTTGGCTCCATGCAGCAACCGGGGCGATCGGCGCGCTGGGCATCGCGTTCTCGCTCGTCAACGTATGGCAGCAGAACCAGTCCACCGCGCAGGCCGAAGCGCGGCAGACCGAAACGCTGCGCTGGCAGGCGCAATACGTCGCCGTCACGCGTCAGTTCCCGGCGGCACCCGCGCCGCTCGAGACGCTGCAGCGGACCGTCGACGCCGCGCGCATGATCGCGGCGCAGACGCGGACGCCGGAGCGCGCGTTCGCGGTGGTCTCGGCCGCGCTGGATGCGCAGTCGGAGATCGGCCTGCGCCGCCTGACCTGGCGCCTGGGCGAACCGATGGCGGACAGCGACACCCAGCGCAGCGGTGCCCCGCGCCCCGCGCCTGGGCAGCCGAGCGGCGCGCGCGTCGAGAGCATAGCGATCGACGCCGAGGTCCTGGGGTTCTCCGGTGACCTCCGCACCGCCATCGCGAACATCGAAGGCTTCGCACAGCGGCTGCGCGATGACGCCAGGGTGCAATCGGTGGTCATCGCGCGCCTGCCGTTGAACCTGAACCCGGGTGCCAGCCTGTCCGGCAATACGCAGGAGCGCACCGAACAGGGTGGCGGTTCCACGTTCCGGCTGCTGGTCCAGTTACGCAAGGCCTCGTCGTGAGTACGGCAGGCAGATCGCCCTATACCCTGGCCGCGCTGCTGCTGGCGACCGTGACGGTCGCGGTCTGTGCGCTCGGCTGGTACACCTACCGGATCGCCGAGGACGGGCGTATCGCAGCAGACCGGCAGCAGCGCGCGCTCGAGGAGGCGCGGCTGCGCTATCAGCGCTCCGGCGAGGAACGGGACCTGCTCACCCGCTATGCACCCGAATACAGGCTGCTGGACAGCCATGGCTTCATCGGTGCTGAGCAGCGCGTGAACTGGATCGACAGCCTGCGCGTGGCCAGCGAATCGGTGCGCCTGCCAGGCGTTCAGTATCAGATCGGCGCGCAGGCGCCCTACCGCCTGCCGGAACTGCCCGATGCGCCGCTCGCACAGTCGCCGATGACCATTGAACTGCGGCTGGCGCACGAGGGCGACCTGATGAGATTCCTGCGCGCGCTGGCAGCCGAGCGGGCAGGTGTGTTCCTGCTGAACGAATGTACGCTCGAGCGGCTTGCCACCGATCCGGTCGGGGGCGGGCAGCCGAACCTGCGTGCCGACTGCGAACTGTCCTGGGTCTCGGTGCCCAGGCCAGCCGGAGCGGCGCGATGAATGCCCTGCTCGGCCGCCCCTCCTCCGCCCGGCCGCCGAAGATGACTGCGGCGTTCGCGCTGGCGGCCACGTTGTGCGTCACGGCCGGCACTGCAGCCGCCCAGGACGGCTTCGGCCGGTTGTTCTTCACGCCGGCACAGCGCGTACAGATCGACGAGTCGCGGCGCCGTCCGGCCGCGCAACCGGCGCGCGCCGTGCCCGGTGCGCCAGCTCCGGTGCAGCCGCAGTCTCTGTCGGTGGACGGCATCGTCCGACGCAGCGATGGACAGGCGACCGTATGGCTGAACCGGACACCGACCGCGGCGCCGCAGACAGGCGGTGCAGTCCGGATCGGTCCAGTGGGCGATGCCGCCGACGGCGCAGACCTGCGCCTGCCGGACAACGGCCGCCGCGTCCGGATCAAGGTAGGACAGGAAGTCGACATACAGTCAGGCCGGGTGCAGGAACGCTATCGGCAGCCGGTGCCGGCGACCGCAGCGCCGGGCGCGGCTGCACAGGCGGAAGCGGCGAACGTACCCGGATCGGGCACGGCGGGTCCGGATGGCCAGCCCGCGCCCGCCACGCGAGGGGATGCGCCACGCGAGCCGGCACGAGACGCAGCCGTCGAGCGCCTGTTGCGCGAACTCGGGCGCAGGCTCGACGAACCGCCGCGCGAACCGCCGCGCACCGGGGATCAGACCCGGTGAGCCGTGCGGTGGACACCTCGATCGCTGGACGGAGTCGCGCCCGGGTGCTGCGCGCGCCGCGGCGACAGTCAGGCATCGCACTGATCGCGGTCGTGGTGTTCATCGGCATCGCGACCGCTGTATACGTCGTGCACAGCCTGGATGCAGACGCCGTGATTGCCCGGCAGAATCAGCGTAATGCAGAGGTGCTGCAGTCGGCACGCGAGGCACTCCTCGCCTTCGCGGCCACCGATGCCAACCGTCCCGGAGCGCTGCCCTGTCCGGACATCGACGGCGATGGACGGGCACTGCCCGGGGTCGAGTACATCGGCAACGGATGCCAGTCGTACATCGGGCGGCTGCCCTGGGCGCTGCTGCGTATCCCGGAACTGCGCGACGCGAGTGGCGAACGGCTCTGGTATGCGCTGTCGCCCGGTTTCCGCGATGCAGGTCCCGTCACCGGCAATCCCGGATTCGTCAATCCGGACACCCCGGCACTACTCACGATCGACGGCCTGCCCGGAACCTTCGGCGCAGTCGTGTTCGCGCCCGGCGCAGCCATGCAGGGACAGGCACGAAGCGGCCTGGGGATCAATGCGCTGGTCAATTACCTCGACGGGGTAAACGCCACGCCCACCCTGCAGTTCTCGGCCGCACTACCCGGCCCGGCGTTCAACGACCGCCTGCTACCGGTGTCCGGCAACGACCTGGTTGCGATCGCGGAACGCCGGGTATCGAAGGAGATTGCCGCCGCGCTTAACCAGTATTTCGAGGTCTACCGATTCCTGCCTTTCCCGGCGACGTTCGACGACGTGCAATGCGTCGGTCCGGGCTTCGTGCCGGCGGGGGGCTGCCAGCCTGCGCCGGGCGTGCTGGCCGGACGCATTCCGGCCTCGGTCACCCCCGATGCGTATGCATCGGCAGGGTCGGGCCTGCGCAGCGCGCTCCTGAATGGAAACACGGTGCCGCCAGACCAGTACGATCTGGTCTGGTTCCAGCTCCAGCGCTGGCGCGAGCACGTCGTCTACATCGTGTCTCCGAACTGTGCGGGGCCGCCGGCGAACGACTGTGCTGCAGGCACCCTCAGCGTGCGCGCGGCATCGGGCAATGTCGACAATGCGCGGTTCGTGCTGATGATGGGCGGGCCTCCCGGTACAGGCCAGTCGCGCACGACCGCCGCCGACAAGTCCATGCTGTCCAACTACCTGGAGGGACAGACGCTGTTGGCGGCACAGTCGCTGGCTGCAGGCGCTGTTCCGACGCAGATTCTGGTGCCAGCCGGCACGGTCACGGCAGTGCAGGGGGGCAATTGACAAGGGCGCTTCGCGGAAGGCCGGCGCAGGCACGTGCCAGAGCACGTGGTGTGTCGCTGGTCGAACTGGCGATCGGCCTGCTGATCCTTTCGCTGATCATCGGCGGACTGCTGGTGCCGCTCGCCAGCCAGGTCGAGCAGGGCCGAGTGAGCCAGACCCAGCGCCAGCTGGACGAGATCCGGGAGGCGTTGATCGGTTTCGCGCTTGCGAACGGACGCCTGCCCTGCCCGGCATCGGCGGCGTCCAATGGCGTGGAGAGTCCGCCAGGCGGCGGTGCATGCACCAATCCGTGGAACGGCTTCGTGCCGGCCGTGACGCTCGGGCTGTCGCAGGTGGATGGGCAAGGCTACGCGGTCGATGCGTGGGGCCTGGCCCAGAACCGGATGCGCTACGCGGTCACTACCGCGAACGCCAGCGCGTTCACGACAGCCGGCCAGATGCGCGCGACAGGCATGCCGGGTCTGGCGCCCGATCTGCGCGTCTGCGGTTCCGGTGCCGGCATCACCGGCGCCGGCAATGCGGCGAACTGCGCGGCGGCCGACGTACTGTCGCAGAACGCCGTCGTGGTCATCTATTCGCTGGGCGCAAACGCCGCCTCGGGTGGCCTGTCGGCCGATGAAGTGCAGAATCCGAATCCGAACAGCAACAACAACGATCGCGCGTTCGTCAGTCGCGTGCGCGGCGCACCCGGCACCGGCGCAGCCGAGTTCGACGACCTCGTGACATGGCTGTCCCCGAACATCCTCTATTCGCGGCTGGTCATGGCTGGCCAGTTGCCCTGACCGGGCTCGCGGTCCGCATGCAGCCGCGACGGTCAGCGCGCGGGCTTCAGCGTGAATCGAACTGCACCAGCCTGGTTGCTCGACAGCTGCAGCTCGAAGCCGTGCTCCGATGCAAGCCGGGCCGCCTGGTAGAGGCCGACCCCGAGGCCGTTGCGCGATTCGACCGGCTCCACCAGGAGGCGCTCGGCGATGGCCGGCTCGACCGCAGCACCACTGTCGGTCACCGAAAGCTGTACACCGTCCAGCACGGACAGTTCGATGTGCACGCCGACCGCCGGGTCGAGCTGGCGCTTGACCCATGCGTTCTGCAGCAGGTTGTCCACCGCGCAGTCGAACAGCTCGAGCGGCAGCAGGGTGCCATCCAGCGCGCCACGGCTCGACAGGCGCACACCATCCTGGTCGACCCGGCGCCTTAGCGCGCGCCACCAATGGCCGGCATCGACCTGGGTCATCGCGCGCACTTGCGGCCGAGCGAGCTTGTCGAGCGTACGTTCAAGCCGCTGGGCGATCTGCGGCAGCTGCCGGCGCATCAGCGCCTGCAGTTCGACCGCGCGCGCAGCATCGCTCGACTCCACCGCGGCGCACAGCACCTGCAGCGACTGCAGCAGGTTCTTTACGTCATGGGTCAGCCGCGCGCCGGTCTCGTGGATGGCATGTTCGTACGCATGCTTGCGCTCGCGCTGCTCCCGCCGTTTCGCATCATAGAAATCGCCGAGCAGTTGCGCCAGCAGCGTGGCATGGAGGTTGAGCGCAGGCGTCGGTTGCATCTGCGTGTACAACTCCAGCGACAGGCCGCGTGCGGACAGTTCGATACGGTGGCGTGTCACGACACCAAGGGTGCCGGTGCTGCCAGCCGCGCTCCAGCATACTCCAGCGGCCCAGGGCAGCCTCGACAGTTCCGCTATCGCGCCCTGCAGAAAGCGCTCCGGGTCGCGCTGGCGCTCCGCCAGAAGGGCAAGGCTGCGCATCCAGTTCTCGAACGGCAGCCCGACAGACAGCAGGTGCCCCGAAATCACCTGGCTCAGGCCACCGAAGCCCCCGCGCGGGTTCCATAGCCACGACAGGACCACCAGCAGCGCGGCAATCGCGATCAGTACCTGCGCAAGCGTCAACAGGTGGTTCGCTTCGCCGCGGACCGAACCGAGCACCAGGCTGCCCAGCACCAGTACCGCGACCAGCAGCAGAAGCAGCATCGAATACACCAGGTCGATGACCACCGGGACCTGCTGCGCTGCCGGTTTCAGTGCGGGCGGATGCGGGCGTATCGCTCCTGCCGCAAGCGCGACCAGCGGCAGCACGAACTGCACGACCACCGTCAACAGTTCGGGCAGCGCGCCGCCCGGGCCCAGCCGAGGCACCACCCACAGCAGCAGCAGACCGAGCAGGAAGGACGATGCAAGCAGGGTGCCGGCGCGCTCGCGCGGCTCGCCCGTGCCCGGCACCTGACCGGCGATCAGCGCGAACAGCACGCAGATCCACAGTGCGGCGAGCCACCACGTCGCCAGCAGTGCAAAGCCCACCCCGGCCGCGACGAGCGCAAGGCCCGAGCCAGGATCGATCCGGCGCTGTGCCCGCCACAGCGGCTGCCAGATCAGGAACAACCCGATATGGGTCAGCCACAGCGCCCGCGCCCACCACGCGTCGATATCCCAGGCAAGCGCCGCATGCAGCGACAGCAGCATCATCGACAGCACCCATTGCGGCCGCCTGCTCGACAGCCGGAACAGGGAGCCGCCGGACACCGCCCTGCGCTCGATCACCGCCCCACCTCGCGCACGAACGCCGCTGGCAGGAGGCCCCGGGCATCGGGCAGCGCGCGCGATGCGGTACCGAGCGCCCGACGAGGGTTCGATCGCGGTACGCTAGACGCCGTCGTGGCGCGCGGCGCGGGCACCCGCCCGCCCGCCGAAGCAGTCCGCCCGGAGCCACCCGCATGCAGTCCATCCATGTCCGTCCAGCATAGCCCGGAACCGACCGCCGCCCATGGCCCCGGGCAGGGCCGACGACTCGTCGCGGTAGTCCGCTTCACCCTGCTGGAGGCCTGTCGGTCGCCGCTGCCGTGGCTGCTGCTGGCGGCGCTCGGCTGTGCGCTGGCCGCGAGCGGATTCGCTGCCTCGCTGGCGCTCACCGAGGGCGCACGCTTCCAGGCCGCGCTGCTCGGGGGCGGAGTCCGCATCGCGTGGGTGTTCATCCTCGCAGTCTATGTCATCGCAAGCCTCGCCCGCGAGATGAACGAACGCGGCTTCGAGGTCGCACTCGGGCTGGAACTCGACCGCGCGACCTGGGTGCTCGGCAAGCTCGCCGGTTTCCTGCTGCCCGCCCTCGCTTCGACGCTGCTGCTCCTTCCCGTGCTCGCGACGATCGCATCGCCCGCCGGTGCCGCAGCATGGTGTCTGTCGCTGGCGTTCGAACTGGCGATCGTCGTTGCCGCCGCGCTGTTCTTCGCCCTCAGCCTGGGCAGCGTGCCGGCCGCGGCCGTGCTGACCGCCGGCTTCTACCTGCTCGCACGGACGATCGATGCGCTGCTGTTGATCGTGTCGTCTTCACCACTGATCGCTCCAGGCGTGTGGCGCGCGTTCGCCGAGTCCGCACTCGGCGCATTTGCATGGCTGCTGCCAGCTCTAGGACGCTTCGCGCAGGGCAACTGGCTGACCGACCAGGCGCCAACCGCAACGGTACTGGCGCTGATGGGACTGCAGTGCGCGGCGTACGTCGCCCTCCTATCGGCGGCGGCCCTCGTCGACTTCCACCGGCGCGACCTGTGAACCGGCTGCGCTGGCCATCCAGGCTTGCGCCCGATCAGGTGCAGCGCCCGTGGCAGGCCGTGCCGCCGACGGTCCGGATGGCGCTGGCGGTGGCGCTATGCGCACAGTTGGCTACCCATGCGCTCATGCCCGCCCCGCTGGCGCGCGCGGAAGACCTGGCGGATCCTCCCTCGGTGGCCACGATGCAGGCGGCGGCACTGGGCGACCGCACGCCGCTGGCGCAGCTGGCCACGCTGTATCTCCAGTCGTTCGACAACCAGCCCGGCATCAGCATCCCGTTCGCCGAACTCGACTACGGCAAGGTCGTGCGCTGGCTGTCGATGCTCTCCGACCTGGACCCGGACAGCCAGTATCCCTTCCTGCTGGCGGCGCACGTCTATGCATCGGTCCCGGATCCGACCCGCCAGCGAGCGATGCTGGCGTTCATCCACGAGCGGTTCGCAGCCGACCCGTCCCGCCGCTGGCGCTGGCTCGCCCATGCCGCCATCGTCGCTCGTCACAGGCTGGGCGACCTGCCGCTGGCGATACGCTATGCCCGGGCGATCACCGAGCACGCGACCGGACCTTCGGTACCTGGCTGGGCCAGGCAGATGTCGGTTCTGCTGCTGGCCGATACGGGAGAGACCGAGGCCGCGAAGATCCTCCTCGGCGGGCTGCTTCAGGCCGGATCGGTGACGGATCCTGCGGAGTTGCGATTTCTGCTGGAACGCCTCGAACGCCCGGCCGCCCGCTGACTCTTCGACACACCTGTCGATATCTCGACGTTCAGCGATGCATGGTTTCATGCAGTTGCGTACGCTGATGAAATCTCTCCCTGACGTATCGCAACCGTATGCAGACTTCCGCACGTCGCCAGCAGGCCTTAATTCACGGAAGCTGCAAGTCCCGCTTGTCATGGCACCGGACTACCAGTCCGGCACGGCTCTTGCAGGATAGGTACCGCCTGCCCGGTGGCAGCAACGGCAAAGGAAAACTTTCATGCGCATGCATCAACGTGGTTTCACTCTGATCGAAATCGCGATCGTGCTGGTCATCATCGGACTGCTGCTGGGCGGCGTGCTGAAGGGTCAGGAACTGATCACCAGTGCCCGTGTACGCAACCTGATCTCCGTGCAGGATGGCGTCAAGGCGGCTTTCTTCGGCTTCCAGGATCGGTTCCGCGCGTTTCCCGGCGACTACAACCAGGCCTCACAGAACATCGCGAACATGACGACCACGTGTGGCGGCGGCAATGGCAACGGCAACGGCGTGATCGACGCGACGCCGGTGCTCGAGTCGGTACTCGCCTGGGAACACCTGTCGAAAGCGGGGTTCATCACCGGTACGTTCGACTGCAACACGACCGAGTCGCTGTCGACGACGCCGACCAACCCGTACAACGTATTCCTGCAGCTGGTCTTCGATGGTGCCTACGGACCGACGAACGCCAGCGCCCAGCGCCACAACCTGAAGACGGGCGCACAGATTCCAGTCGAGATCATCGCCGAGGTCGACCGCAAGATCGATGACGGCCGTCCGTTTTCCGGGTCGTTCCAGTTCTCCACGTACCGCGGCAACGGTGCTGCGGCACCCCAGGTCGGCGGCGCCGCGGCACCGTCCTGCGCGAACACGGCCGGCCCGCCGCAAGGCAGCTGGAACTCGACGGTCGGTGAGTCGAACTGCGGAGGCGCCGTCGTCTTCTGACCGGGCCTCATTGCAGCAGGCGCCTCAGGCACCCTGCACCAGCCGGATTTCCGCTGCGGCCACCGCCGCAGCGTCTCCGCGCAGCACGATGATGTCACCCTCGCGCAGTTCGGTGTCGGGTGCAGGATGGAGCTCCCGCTCGCCGCGCCGGCGGATCGCGCTGACCTCGGCGAGTAGCGCCTCCAGCCCGAGGTCGCCCAGGCGGCGGCCGATGGCGCGAGACCCGCGCACCAGCGCGACCGAATGCAGGAATACATCGTCCGCGCCTTCGCCGGGCTGGTCGCTGGCGCCGTGGAAGAAGCCGCGGAACAGCCCGTAGCGCTCCTCGCGCGCGCTGCGGATGCGCCGGAGCACGCGATTGAGCGGCACACCCAGCACCATCAGCGCGTGCGAGGCCAGCATCAGGCTGCCCTCCATGATCTCGGCCACGACCTCGGCCGCGCCTGCAGCCTTGAGGCGATCGATGTCGGTGTCGTCGACGGTGCGGACGATCACTGGCAACCCGGGACGCAGTTCATGCACCACCTCGAGGATGCGCAACGCCGAGTGCACGTCGGCATAGCTGATCACCAGTGCCCGTGCGCGCGCCAGGCCGGCGGCCTGCAGCACCTCGCGCCGCGCAGCGTCACCGAACACGACATGCTCGCCAGCCGCCGCCGCCTCGCGAACCCGGACCGGGTCGAGGTCGAGCGCGAAGAACGGTACCTGCTCGGCCTCGAGCAGCCGTGCGAGGTTCTGTCCGCTGCGTCCGTAGCCGCAGATGATCACGTGACGGTCGGCGACGATCGTCTGCGACGCGATCTGCGTGAGCTGCATCGCGCGGCTCATCCAGTCGGAGCCGCGCCAGCGGCGCACCAGGTGCTCACTGTGCTCGATGATGAACGGCGCGGCGATCATCGACAGGACCATCGCAGCCAGCACCGCCTGCATCACCTCCGGCTCCAGCGTACCCTGCCCGCGCGCGAGCGTGAGCAGCACGAACCCGAACTCCCCGGCGGGCGCCAGCGTGAGGGCGACCCGCAGCGACACGCCGGAATCGGTACGCGTGGCCGCCATCACGCCGAGCAGCACGAGCGCCTTGACGGCGAGCATCGCCACCAGTACGCCGGTGACGAGCAGCAGGTGCTGCACGATCCACGCGAGGTCGACCAGCATGCCGACGGTGATGAAGAACAGCCCGAGCAGGATGTCCCGGAACGGCTTGATGTCCTCCTCGACCTGGAAGCGGTACTCGGTCTCGGAGATCAGCACGCCGGCCACGAACGCGCCGAGGGCGAGCGACAGACCCATGCTCGCGGTGAGGTAGGCCAGGCCGAGCGTGATCAGCAGCACGTTCAGCACGAACAGTTCCGCCGATTTCTGCCGCGCGACGAGGTGGAACCAGCGGCGCATCAGCGGCTGCCCCAGCTTCAGCAGGAGCACCAGGGTGATGGTGACCTTGGCCAGCGCCAGCGCGAGGCTGGCCGGCAGGTCGCCCGCGGGTGCCGCGAGCGCCGGGATCAGCACCAGCATCGGCACCACGGCCAGGTCCTGGAACAGCAGCACGCCGATGATCCGGCGTCCGTGCTCCGAATTGAGCTCGAGACGCTCGGACAGCGTCTTGGCCAGGATGGCCGTCGAGGACATCGACAGCGCACAGCCCAGCACGATCGCGGCCTGCCAGCTCATCGCGCCGCCTCCGGCCAGCATTCCGACGCCGACCGCGATCGCACTGGTGGCCAGCAGCGTGAACCCGACCTGCGCACCGCCCAGCCCGACGACGAGTCCGCGCATCGCGATCAGCCGCGGCAGGCTGAACTCGAGGCCGATGGTGAACATCAGGAACACGATGCCGAACTCGGCGAGATGGGCAACGCCATCGGAATCGGGTACCAGACCCAGCGCGTTCGGCCCGACCGCGATGCCGACGATCAGATAACCGAGCAGTGGCGGCAGCTTGACCGAGCGGCAGATCACCACCACCACGACGGCGGCGGCGAGCAGGGTCAGAACGAAACGGAGGGTACTGTCCATGCGACTGCGCGGGCCGGCCGGGTATCGCACGATGGTAACATCCAGCACAGATGAATCCCCCCGCCGCTTACGCCGCAGCCCACGCCACCGTGCCCGCAGACCCATCTCCATCCGCCACGCAGACCGGCCCCGTGCGCGCCTCGGAGAAGGCCCTCGTGCTGGCGCGCCGGGTACTCGAGATAGAGTCGGCCGCAGTAGCGGCGCTGGCCTCCCGGATCGATGACGGCTTCCTGCACGCGCTCGACATCGTGCTCGCATGCCGGGGCCGCGTGGTGGTCAGCGGTATCGGCAAGTCCGGCCATATAGCGCGCAAGATCGCGTCGACGATGGCCAGCACCGGCACGCCCGCATTCTTTGTACACCCGGCCGAAGCCATGCACGGCGACCTCGGCATGATCACCCGCGATGATGTGCTGGTCGCGTTGTCCTACTCGGGAGAGACCGAGGAACTGCTGCGCATCGTGCCGGTGATCCGGCGGCAGGGCGCGCGCCTGATCGTGATCACCGGCAACCCGCACTCGGCGCTGGCGCGGGAAGCAGATGCATTGCTCGACGCCAGCGTCGCGGAAGAGGCCTGTCCGCTCGGGCTTGCGCCGACAGCCAGCACCACGGCTGCGCTGGCCTTCGGCGATGCGCTGGCCGTGGCGCTGCTCGACGCGCGCGGCTTCGGCCCCGACGATTTCGCGCGTTCGCATCCCGGCGGCAAGCTGGGGCTGCGCCTGCTCACGCATGTCGCCGACGTGATGCGCACCGGGGACGCGCTGCCGCTGGTGGCGCCCACGGCAACGCTGTCGGCGGTGATCGTCGAGATAAGCCGCAAGGGCATGGGGCTGGCGCTCGTCGTCGATGACGCACGCAAGCTGCTGGGCGTGTTCACCGACGGAGACCTGCGCCGCCTGATCGACCGGGTCTCCGACCTTCGAAGCATCACGATCGACGGCGTGATGAGCCGGACGCCGCGCTCGATCGGTGCAGAGGCGCTCGCGGTCGAAGGCGTTGCCCTGATGGAGCAGCACCGCATCAACCAGTTGCCGGTGGTCGACACCGACAACCGCGTCGTCGGTGCGCTGAACATGCACGACCTGTTCGCCGCGGGCGTGGTGTGAAACGACAGGCTCTGCAGGCTCCGCTCGCGGAGCGCTGGAAGCAGATCCGCCTCGCCGTGTTCGACGTCGATGGCGTGCTTACCGACGGCACGCTGGCCATCGCCGCTCAGGGCCCGGAGAGCGTCGAGACGAAGACCTTCCACGTGCTCGACGGCCATGGCATCAAGCAGGTGGCACAGGCGGGCGTAGAAGTGGCCTGGATCTCCGGGCGCAATTCGCCGGTGGTTGCGGCGCGCGCGCGCGAACTCGGCGTGACCCGACTGCACCAGGGGATCGGCGACAAACTGCCGGTCCTGCAGGCGATCCTGGATGAACTCGCGATCGATTTCGACCAAGTGCTCTGCATGGGCGACGACCTGGCCGACCTGCCGCTGATGCGCCGGTGCGCGATCGCGTTCACCGTGCCGCACGCGCCGGCCGCGGTGAAACTGCAGGCGGACGCGGTGACCAGGCTGCCGGGCGGCGGTGGCGCGGTGCGCGACCTGTGCGACCGGCTGTTGCACGGCATCGGCCGGCACGACCTGCTCGACGAGCCGGAACGATGCTGAGCGATCGCCTGGCGCTTGCCTTCCCGGTATTCGTCGTGGCATTGCTCACGGCACTGAGCTTCTGGCTAGAAGCAGTGGTGCAGCAGGCCAGCCCCCGGTCCGCGGCGCTCCGGCATGACCCGGACTTCATCGTCGACAACTTCATCGCCAGCCAGACCAGCCCCGAGGGACTGCTGCGGCACACGCTGCGCGCGCGGCGCATGACGCATTTCCTGGACGACGACACCAGCCATCTCGAGCAGCCGAGCCTGGACCACTTCACGGACCAGGGGCTGGAGGTCACCGCCCGGTCCGACCATGCGCAGATGTCGGGCGACGGTCAGGTGATCCAGTTGTCCGGAAACGTACGCCTCACCCGGGCACCGGTGGCCAACCAGAGCGAACTGGTACTGCTCACCGAAAACCTGCTGGTCACGCCGGACAAGAACTTCGCCCGAACCGACGCACCGGTGGTGATCCGGAATGCGACATCCCGCACCGATGCGGTTGGCCTAGAATTCGATTACAACACGCGGCAGCTCGAATTGCTGCGGGATGTCCGCACGACCTGGCAGTCGCGGCTTTCCCGCCCCTGATACACGCACCGCGTCCGAGATACCGCCCCCGCCCATGCAGCCCACCCACGCGCCGTTCCCCTGCCTGTCCGCTGGCCGCCACGCGGGCGCGGTGATGCTCGCACTGCTGTTGTGCCTGACGGCGCAGCCGGCGGCCGCCGAAAAGGGCGATCGCGACAAGCCGATCAACATCGAAGCCGACCGTGTGCAGGTCGACGACGCGAAACAGGAGAGCGTCTTCACCGGCAATGTGCAGATCACGCAGGGCACGCTGATCATCCGGGGAGACCGTGTGATCGTGCGCCAGGACAAGCAGGGCTTCAACTACGGCATCGCGTTCGCGGGGCCCAAGGCACAGGCTTACTTCAGGCAGAAACGCGACGGCGTGGACGAGTTTGTCGAAGGCTGGGCGGACCGCCTCGAGTACGATGGCCGCAAGGAGACCGTACAGTTCTTCACCCGCGCGAGGCTGCTGCGCGGCGCTGATGAAGTTCGCGGCGACTACATGGTGTACGAGATGCAGACCGAAGTGTTCCGCGTGGTCGGCGGCGGCAAGGGCGCCGCCACCGGGAACAATCCCGAAGGACGCGTCCGGGCGGTGATCCAGCCCAAGCCGAAGGAGGATGCGGAGCAGGGCGCATCCGGGGCGGCCTCCAGGAAACCGGAACCCGTGCCGCCGTCGGTGAAGATCAAGCCGTCGCCGACGATCGCCAACCCGCGTGAGTGACTGACCGAGTTGGCCCAGGCGATTCCATCGGCACCGGCGCGCAGGCGCTCGGCAACGGTCCCCTGCCATGGCGGGCCGCTCCGATGACCATGCTGCGTGTCGACCGCCTGCAGAAGTCCTACCGGTCGCGGAAGGTCGTGAGGGATGTCTCGCTCGAAGTGGGCAGCGGCGAGGTGATCGGCCTGCTCGGGCCCAACGGTGCCGGCAAGACCACCTGCTTCTACATGATCGTCGGCCTGGTCGCAGTCGATGCAGGAGAGATCCACATCGATGAGCAGCCGCTGACGCGGCTGCCGATGCACCGTCGGGCACGGCTTGGCCTCTCGTACCTGCCGCAGGAGGCATCGATCTTCCGGCGACTGTCGGTCGCCGACAACGTGCGCGCCGTGCTGCAACTGCGCGACCTGTCGCCCGCCGATGTCGAGACGCGGCTCGGCGAACTGCTCGAAGAGCTCCACATCTCGCACCTCGCCGGCAACCCGTCGATGAGCCTGTCGGGCGGCGAGCGCCGGCGCTGCGAGATCGCCCGCGCGCTGGCGACCGATCCGCGCTTCATCCTGCTAGACGAGCCGTTCGCCGGAGTCGACCCGATCGCGGTGATCGACATCCAGAAGATCATCGGATTCCTGCGCGAAAAGGGCATCGGCGTGCTTATCACCGACCACAACGTGCGGGAAACGCTGGGCATCTGCGACCGTGCCTACATCATCACCGATGGCACCGTGCTCGCTTCCGGCAAGCCCGAGGAAATCGTCTACAATGAATCGGTTCGGAAGGTCTACCTCGGAGAGCATTTCCGGCTGTAGCGCCGCCCAGGCCATGCTGCCGAGAATCCCCCGCCTCCACAAAAGCCACCCTGCAGCGGCCCCGCGCGACATGCGGCACCTGCTCGATCGTCGGACGCGATGAAGAACGCCCTGCAACTCCGGCTGTCCCAGCACCTGACGCTGACGCCCCAGCTGCAGCAGTCGATCCGGCTGTTGCAGCTGTCCACGCTCGACCTGAACCAGGAACTCGAGCGCTTCCTGCAGGAAAACCCGCTGCTCGAGCGCGACGATGACGGCGATCCTGCGCTGGAACCGCTGCCGGGCGGGGTTCCCGCGGGCGAGCAGCCGGGCATCACGGTGACCGAGCCGGAGGTCGCAGAAGCGCGCAGCGACGACCGTCCGACCGACCAGGCTGCCGAGCACGGCGACGGCTTCGAGTTCGACGGCGTTCCCGACTCCAGCTGGTCGTCCGACGAAGGCAGCTTCGGTGCGCGCGACACCGACGAGGACAGCGAATACTCGCAGCAGGTCGCCAGCGCCCCGACGCTGCGCGAACACCTGCTCGGCCAGCTGTCGCTGACACCGCTGCCCGAGCGCGACAAGGTGCTCATCGAGCTGCTCATCGAGGCACTCGACGAGGACGGCTACCTGTCGCAGGACCTCTCCGAGATCGCGACCATCCTGCCCGAAGAGGCGCTGGTCGAGATCGAGGAACTGGAGATCGCGCTCAAGCACCTGCAGCACTTCGATCCGGTGGGCGTCGGTGCACGGACCCTCGGCGAGTGCCTCGGACTGCAACTGGCGGCGATGCCGGCCTCGGTACCCTGCCGGGCGGAGGCGATGATCGTCGTACGCGACCACCTCGACGCGCTCGCCGCACGGGACTTCACCCGGCTGCGGCGAACGCTGCGCTGCGACGAGGACCGCCTGCGCGGCGTACAGGAACTCATCGGCAAGCTGAACCCGAGACCAGGCACGCCGTTCGCGGTGGTCGACACCCGTTACGTGATCCCGGACGTCGTCGTGAAGAAGACCAAGGGCATGTGGGTATCGTCGCTCAATCCTGACGCAATGCCCAAGCTGCGCATCAACCGGATGTACGCCGACATCCTGCGCCGTAACCGGGACGCATCGCACAGCCAGCTCACGAGCCAGTTGCAGGAAGCCAAGTGGCTGATCAAGAACGTGCAGCAACGCTTCGACACCATCCAGCGGGTCTCGCAGGCGATCGTGGACCGCCAGCGGCAGTTCTTCGAGCATGGCGAGGTGGCCATGCGCCCGCTGGTTCTGCGCGAAATTGCCGAGGTTCTCGACCTGCACGAGTCGACCGTGTCGCGCGTCACTACGCAGAAATTCATGCTGACTCCGCGCGGCATCTTCGAGCTGAAGTATTTCTTCGGCAGCCACGTATCGACGGAGAGCGGCGGTTCGTGTTCGGCGACGGCCATCCGGGCGCTGATCCGGCAACTCGTCGGATCGGAAGATACGCGCAAACCGCTGTCGGACAGCCAGATCGCGGATATCCTAGGCCAGCAGGGCATCGTGGTTGCGCGGCGCACCATCGCCAAGTATCGCGAGTCCCTGCAGATCCTTCCGGTCAACCTGCGGAAGACGATCTGACGGAGCGTGCCACGCCTACCGGCGTGCGCGTTGACAGACGTAATTACACGACAGGGAGAGCGCATGAATACCCAGATCACCGGACATCACGTCGAGATCACAGCGGCCATCCGCGACTACGTGAACGGGAAGCTCGAACGCGTGACGCGGCACTTCGACCACGTCATCGACATCAACGTGATCCTCTCGGTCGAAAAGCTGCAGCAGAAGGTGGAGGCAACCATCCATGTACGAGGAAAGGAGATATTCGCGGAGAGCGACGACCAGAACATGTACGCGGCGATCGACAGCCTTGTCGACAAGCTCGACCGCTCCGTGATCCGGCACAAGGAAAAGCAGCAGGATCGGCGCGGCACCGCTGCGCCCACGCCTGAAGCCGACGAATAGGCCCTGGCGGGCCCTCGGGGCCCGCTCCTTCCAGAGCACTCTCGCAGCATGCCCACCGAAACCAACCTCATCGCAGCCCTGCTGCCCGCCACCAACGTGCTTGTCGATGCCGACCTCGGCAGCAAGAAACGGGTCTTCGAGCAGGTAGGCCTGCTGGCCGAAAACCACCACCGCGTTGCGCGCAGTACCGTTTTCGACAGTCTGTTCGCGCGCGAGCGGCTGGGCTCGACCGGACTCGGGCAGGCGGTGGCGATCCCGCATGGGCGGATCAAGGGCCTGCGCGATGCCATCGGCGTGTTCGTGCGTACCCGATCACCGATCCCGTTCGATGCGCCCGACGGACAGCCGGTCTCGCTGATCTTCGCGCTGCTGGTGCCGGAACGTGCCACCGACCTCCACCTCGACATCCTCGCCCAGCTGGCGCAGGTATTCAGCGACCGCTCGATGCGCGATCGTCTCGCCAGTGCCGAATCCTCGGCCGTGGTCCACGAACTCTTAACCCACTGGTCACCGAATGCCACGGGTCAGCGCGACGCAGCTGTTTGAGGATACCCGCGGGAAGCTCCAGCTCGCCTGGGCGGGCGGGCGCGCATCGCCCGGGAACTGGCTGGACAGTGAACGCATCAATGCCTCGGCACAGGGGCTGATCGGCCACCTGAACGTGATCCACCCGAACTGGATCCAGGTGCTGTCCCCGACCGAGATCCGCCACCTCGATGAGCTGGGCACCGAAGGCGCCGCGCAGGTGCTCGACAAGCTGGCATCGAGCAACCTGGCCTGCGTGATCGTGTCGGACGGCCAGGCGGTACCGCCGTCGATCCTCGCGATGGCCGAGGCGCGGCCGGTACCGCTGCTGTCGACGCCCCTCACAAGCATCCAGGTGATGTGGATCATGCGGCCCTACCTCGCACGCGCCCTGGCCGAATACACCGAGATGCACGGCGTGCTGCTCGACGTGCTGGACGTCGGGGTGATGATCACGGGGCAGAGCGGCGTCGGCAAGAGCGAACTGGCGCTAGAACTGATCAGTCGTGGCCACGGACTCATCGCCGACGACGTGGTCGAGCTCTACCGCATCGCGCCCAACATCATCGAGGGGCGCTGCCCGGCGATGCTGAAGGACTTCCTCGAGGTACGCGGGCTGGGCATGCTCAGTATCCGCACGATCTTCGGCGAGACCGCGATCCGCATCAAGAAGAACCTGAAGCTGATCGTCGAACTGCAGCGCGCGAGCGCCGAACAGATGGCCGGGCTCGACCGGCTGCCACTGCGCCCGGAGCGCGCCAGCGTGCTCGGCGTTCCGGTGCGCAAGGTCATCCTGCCGGTTGCGGCCGGCCGCAACCTCGCGGTGCTGACCGAGGCTGCGGTACGCAACTTCGTGCTCGAACTGCGCGGGTTCGACAGCACTCGGGAATTCATGCGCCGCCAGGAATCCCTGATGGCGGGGCCAGCCGAGCCGGACGGCGCCGCATGAAGCCGCGTGGCGAAGGGCGCACCCCGGTCCGACCGGCATGCAACCCAGGCGGGGTGGCGCGGCCATGCAGATCGCCCTGATCACCGGCCTGTCGGGTTCGGGCAAGAGCGTGGCGCTCCACGTGCTCGAGGACCACGGGTTCTACTGCGTCGACAACCTGCCGGTCAGCGTGCTGCCGCCGCTGGTTGCGGACCTGCAGGTGCGGGGCCAGGAGCGGGTGGCGATCGGCATCGATGTGCGCAGCGGCGACAGCCTGGCTTCGCTGCCAGCCGAGGTTGCCCGGCTCAAGGGCGCGGGCCATGACGTGCGGGCCGTCTACCTCGACGCGAGCGACGACACCCTGGTCACGCGATTCTCCGAGACGCGGCGGCGCCATCCACTGTCCAACGGCTCTCGCACCCTCGAGGAGTGCATCGAGTGCGAGCGCGGGATCCTCGAAAGCGTCGGCGAACTCGGTCACCGTATCGACACCTCGCGCCTGTCCGCGAACGCACTGCGCCAGCGCGTGCTGGAGGTGATCGGAATCGACCGCTCGCAGCTCACGCTGCTGTTCGAATCGTTCGCCTTCAAGCACGGGTTGCCGCGCGATGCCGACCTCGTGTTCGATGTGCGATGCCTGCCCAACCCGCACTATGACCCACGCCTGCGCCCGCTGACGGGCTGCGATCCGGAGGTCGTGGCCTTCCTCGAGGCCGAGCCAGAGGTTGCACGGATGCTGGCGCACATTCGAGGCTTCGTCGCCGACTGGCTGCCCTCGTACGTGCGCGACAACCGCAGCTACCTCACCGTGGCGGTCGGCTGCACCGGTGGCCAGCACCGATCCGTCTACATGGTCGAGCAACTGGCACGTGCCTTCGCGCAGGGCCCGCGCGTGCTCAAACGGCATCGCGAACTGCCGTGAGTACCGCCGGCTGGCTGCCCCGCGCACTGCGGCCGCCTCCCGCGCGGCGGTCCGTGGCCACGCTGCCGGGCGCGTACGCCCTGGCCCTGTTGCTTGCCCTGCCGCCGCTGGCGGCGGCCCAGTCGCTCCCGCCGCAGCCACCGCCACCCGCAGCAAAGACCGACGCCGGCTGGGCGAGGGTGAAGTCACCGGGCGCGGACGAACTCTGGTACGACCGCGACAAGCTCGTACTCTCCGGCGGCGACGTCACCTACTGGCGCAGGGTCGACTTCGCCCTGCCTCAGCAGTTCAGGACTTTCCTGGTCGCCTCGGCGCTTTTCCGCGAGCAGATCAACTGCGACGACCACACGATCCGGGTTCATGCGCAGGTGTTCCGGTCTGCCGATGGCGCGATCGTCGAGCAGGTGAACAATTCGGTCGCCGAACCGGTACCGATCATCCCGGACACGGTCGGCGATGCACTCTGGCGCTCGGTCTGCCCGCTGGTTGCGAGCCATCGCGCGGCCGAGGATCGCCTGAAGACGATGCAGGAACGGCTGGACAACCGCCGCCGGGAACTCGACCGACTGAGAGTCGAGGTAGAAGACCTTGAGGCGTCGGTTGCACGCCTGCGTACCGAGTCCCGCGACCCGGCCCGTGATGCCGTGCGCGAGGGCGCGCGCGAGCCAGCACGGGAAACGCCACGCCAGCCAGGCAGACAGGGTCTCTGATGGAAATGCCGATATTCCCGCTGGGCACGGTCCTGTTTCCGGGCGGGGTGCTGCCACTGAAGATCTTCGAGCAGCGTTACCTCGACATGACCAAGGCCTGCCTGCGGGACGGCACGCCGTTCGGCATCTGCCTGATCCGCGAGGGGCGCGAAGTAGGCACCCCCGCAGTGCCGTCCAGCATCGGCTGCATCGCGCGCATCCGCGAATGGGACATGCCGCAACTGGGCATCTTCCTCCTCATCACGGAAGGTACGGAACGTTTCCGACTGGGCGGCAGCCGCGTCGACCGGTCGGGACTCCTGATCGGCGATGTCGAACCCCTGCCCCTCGAGGCGGATGCGCCGTTGCCGCCGGAGTTCGATCCCTGCGTATCGATGCTCAAGGTGATCGTCGAGAAGATCGGCGAAGACAAGCTGCCGTCGACCGCCTGCTACCACGATCCTGCCTGGGTGGCCTACCGGCTCGCCGAATTCCTGCCGCTCGAATCCCCGGCACGGCAGCGGCTGCTCGAGATGGACAACGCCGACCTGCTGGTGGGCGTTGTCGCGAAGCTGCTGCGCCAGCAGGGGCTAGCACTCTAGCGCCGATCCGCGTCCTCCTCCTGCGCACCTGGCCGGCGGTGCAGCGCGACCCTTGCCACCAGGTACGCGGAGACTGGCGCAGTCACGAACAGCAGCAGCGCGATCAGCAGTTCGTTCAGGCTCAGTTCGCGCTGCGCCGTCCAGGTCGACAGGACCGAAGCCGCGAGCACCAGCCCGACGCCGAGGGTGGTCGCCTTGGTTGGCGCATGCATGCGCTGGAACACGTCCTCGAGCCGCAACAGGCCGATCGAACCGACCAGCGTGAAGCCCGCACCGGCAAGCACCATCAGCGACACCAGCATCTCGAGCAGGTACTCGACCATCGCAGGGTTCATTCCATCACGTCCTTGCGCAACGCGAACTTCGCGAGTGCCACCGTACCGGCGAACCCGATCAGTGCGATCAGCAGCGCGGACTCGAAGTGGACCGGGTCAGACTCCGCGATGCCGAGCAGGATGATCAACGCGATCGCATTCACGTACAGGGCATCGAGGGCGACGATGCGGTCGGGCAGCGTGGGACCGCGCAGCAGCCGCACCAGCACCAGCAGCATCGACAGGCAGATCAGCCCGATGCCGGTCAGGAGCGCGTAGTCGAGCATGGAAAGATCTCCGCGAGCGGGCGTTCGTAACGTGTCGTGATCGACTCGATCACGGCGGCGGGGTCGGGGGCATGCAGGCAGTGGATGGTGAGCACGCGACGATCGGCGCTGATGCCCGCCGAAAGCGTGCCCGGCGTCATCGTCACGATGCCGGCCAGCACCGCCACCGCCACCGGATCGTCGAGGGTCACCGGGACCTCGATGAACCTCGAACGGATGCGTCGCTTCGGCCCGAGGATCAGCACGGACACCTCGATGTTCGACCGGATGACGTCGACCGCGACGACCGCGGCGAGCGACAGCAGGCTGCGCAGCGCAGGCCACCGCCAGCCGCGACCGCGCGGCTGGCCTTCTGCCCCGCAGAGGGCGCGCGTGGCGAGCGGCAGTGCCCAGCCGAGCAGCAGGCCGAGCAGGACATGCGCGGGATCGACGGTATTGTTGAGCAGCAGCCAGAAGACGGCCAGCGCCAGCGTGAGCAGCGGCGACGGCAGCAGGCGCGACCGGGCGCGCGAGAAGTGCGCGGGCATCATGTGCCCCTCGCGCCGCGGGTGGTGGCAGGCGCGGCAGCCGGTGCGGCAACTTCGGGTACGCCACCACGCGTACGCAGGCGGTCGGTCCCCGGCCCGATGAGGTCCGGCGGTCCGATGAGATCCCGCTGGATCACTGCGTCGACGTATCCGGCAGGATCCAGCAGTTGCGCGCCGGTAGCATCCATGAACTGCTGCACCGGCCGCGCGCAGACGAGCAGCAGCAGGAGCGCCGTGGCGAGGAACCAGGATGGTCCCGCGGACGCCCTCGGCAGGCCGGCGGCGGTACCCGCGAAGGCCGCCGTGACGGACGATCCGAGCGGGCGCCAGAACAGCATGCTGCCCGACCGCGCCAGCGCGACGACCACCAGCAGGCTGGAGGCGAAGATTGCCATCCATGACGAGGCTGTCCAGGAGCCATCGACCGCGCCCTGCAGGATGCCCACCTTCGCGATGAAGCCGCCGCCAGGTGGCAACCCCGACACCGCGATCGCCGCGAACAGGAACAGCGGCGCGAGGTGGCCGGGCTGCAGAGGCGGGCCAGGCAACAGATCGCTGCCAAGCGCGCCCCGTTCATGCGCGATCTCGCCGGCGAGCAGAAACAGCAGCGCCACCGCGAAGGTCGAGTGCACCATGTAGAACAGCGCTGCCGAGAGTCCCTGCGCGGAAAACACGCCCGCGCCGATCAGCATCGAGCCGACCGACGTGACGACCAGGCAGGCGACGAGTTCTGCGAGGTTTCGGCACGCCAGCGCGGCAATCGAGGCCATCGCAAGCGTGGCGATACCGACCGGCACCAGCCACTCGCCTGCAAGGTTCGCGTCTCCACCGGCTTCCGCGCCGAACATCAGCGTACAGGTGCGTACGATCGCGTAGATGCCGACCTTGGTCATCAGCGCGAACAGACAGGCAACCGGCGGCGACGCGCTGGCGTAACCGTCGCGCAACCAGAATCCGAGCGGCAGCACGGCTGCCTTGACCGCGAAGACCACCAGGAGGACCAGCCCCGCGCTGCGCAGCAGGGAGGCGTCCTCCACCGGCGCCGCCGCGACCTGCAGCGACAGATCGGCCATGTTGAGGGTACCGGTGACGCCATAGAGCAGGCTGGCCGAGACCAGGAACAGCGTCGATGCGACGAGGTTGCACACCAGGTAGTGGAGGGTTGCGCGCTGCCGGCGCGCGCCACCGCCATGCAGCATCAGGCCGTACGAGGCGATCAGCAGCAGTTCGAAGAACACGAACAGATTGAACAGGTCGCCGGTCAGGAAGGCGCCGTTGAGCCCCATCAGCTGCAACTGGAACAGCGCATGAAAGTGGCGGCCGCGTGCATCCCATCCGCCCGCCGCGAACCAGGCCACTGCGACCGCCAGCAGCGCCGTGAGCAGCAGCATCAGGGCGGACAGCCGGTCGAGGACCAGCACGATGCCATACGGTGCCGGCCAGTTGCCGAGCGGGTAGGCGACGGGCTGCCCGATCGCCGACCATCCGAGCAGGTAGACCGCCGCCAGCACCAGCGAAAGGCAGGAACCGATCGAGACCGCACGGCAGGCGCCCGGCCGTCGTCGGTCACCGAGGGTCACGATGATCGCGGCTGACAGCAGCGGCAGAACGACCGGTGCTACGAGCAGGTGCCCGAGCATCGCCATCATCGGTTCGGACCTCCGTCCCCATCGACATGGTCGGTCCCGCTGTCGTAACGCAGCCGGACCGACAGGGCGAGCAGCAGCGCGGTCATGCCGAAGGAGATGACGATGGCAGTCAGGACCAGCGCCTGGGGCAGCGGGTCGGCATAGCGTTCGACGCCTTCCCGGAGCACCGGGGGTGCGCCGATCGCGAGCCGCCCCATCGAGAAAATGAACAGGTTGACTGCATACGAGAGCAGCGTCAGGCCGAGCATCACCGGGAAGGTACGCGCACGCAGCAGAAGCCACGTGCCGGCGGTGGTCAGCACGCCGATGCCGCTGGCGAGCAGGATCTCCATCAGGCCCTCCCCTCTTGTGCAGCCGCGCCTGCGGTGGCCTCCGGCCATGCGGGCGCGGCAGCGACCCGCCCGATCGATGCGATCATCATCATCGTGCTGCCGACTACCGTGAGGTACACGCCGGCATCGAAGAACATCGCCGAGGCGAACGGCACCTTGCCGAGCAGCGGCAGGTCGACATAGGCGTAGGCGCTGGTCAGGAACGGGAATCCGATCACGGTCGCGCCCAGGCCGGTCAGCACGGCGGTGAACATGCCCGCAGCGATCCAGCGGTCGAACCCCTCGTTGCCGGCGGGAACCGGGCGTGGCGGCATGGTGCCCCGACCGCCGCAAGGCACCGCGTCACGCCCACCGGCCATGTATTGCACGAGCAGTGCGATCGCCGTGACCAGGCCGGCGACGAAGCCGCCGCCCGGCTGGTTGTGGCCGCGCAGGAACAGATAGGCCGACACCGCGAGCGCGAACGGCAGCATCAGTCGCGCCAGCACGCGCAGCATCAGCGGCCGTGCATTCTCCGCATCCGGGACGGTCGCGGGACCGGGGGCGACGAACCCGGCAAGCAGGGCCTGGGTGACCAGGCCGGCCACGGCCAGCACCAGAATCTCGACCAGAGTGTCGTAGCCGCGGAAATCGACGAGGATCACGTTGACCACGTTCGACCCTCCCCCCTTCGGCACCGACTGCTCCAGGAAGTAGGTGGAGATGCTGGCGAGCGGGCGGGTCAGCGCCG
>CANGXU010000024.1 GCA_947457885.1 Betaproteobacteria bacterium | reverse complement strand
CGGCGCATCCGCCCGGTCGGGGTCTACTAGCCGCCGGGAAGTATCGTCGCCTGGAGGTCCTCGCGCGCCAGCAGGCAGACCGAAGACACCGGGGCGGTCGTCTCGATCCAGGTGAACGGCAGCCGCGGAAACGCTGCCTCCAGCGCATCCCGGCTGTTGCCGACTTCCATCACCAACCTGCCGCCTGGCGCCAGATGGCGTGCTGCCTCGGCGAGTATCGTGCGCACCAGGTCGAGGCCATCCGCGCCGCCCGCCAGTGCCCCCACCGGCTCGTGCCGATACTCGGCGGGCAGCGCGGCCATGGCCGCTGCATCGACGTAGGGCGGGTTGGTGAGGATCAGGTCGTAGGTCCGATCACCGAGCGGCTGGTACAGGTCGCCTTCGAAAAGGGACAGGCGCTCCGCCAGTCCGTAGTCGTCGACGTTCATCCGTGCCACGGCCAGCGCATCCGGGCTGAGTTCCACCGCATCCACCTGGGCCTCGGGAAAACGAAGCGCCGCGACGATCGCGAGACAGGCCGAGCCGGTGCACAGGTCCAGTACGCGCCGGACGCGGTCCTCGTCGATGCCCAGGGGCTCCAGGTCTTCCCGCAGTACCTCGGCGATGTACGAACGGGGCACGATCACCCGGGTATCCACCCGGAAGCGGAGCTCGCCGAGCCACGCTTCGCCGGTCAGGTAGGCGGCCGGTATCCGCTCGTCGATGCGCCGGCGCAGGATGTCGGCGAGCGCCTGTCTTTCCTCCTGCAGCAGGCGCGCGTCCAGAAAGGGCTCGAGCAGGTCGAGCGGAAGACCCAGAGTACGCTGGCACAGATAGACAGCCTCGTCCCAGGCACTCGCGCTGCCATGGCCGAAGAAGACGTCCGCCTTCTCGAAGCGGGTGACGGCAAGACGGATGAAGTCGCGCAGCGTCGACAGTTGCAGCACCGCCGCCGCGAACGGATCCGCCGTGGCGTTGCCGGTTCCGGAAGATGTGGCCATGGGGGTGTTGTCCGCGCTTCAGTAAAGCTGCGCCTGGATCCGCGCTGGCAGTTCGCGATCGTAGACCGCTGCGTCGATGGTACCCCGGCTGATGTCGCCGATCATCGTGCCCGTGCTGGGCAAGGCGGAGCGCTCGATCCGCGTGGCCGGATCCCACAGCTTCGAACGCACCAGTGCTTTCGAACACTGGTAGTAGACAGTGTCGACGGTGACCACCAGCACCGAGCGCGGTGCCTTGCCGTCCACCGCGAACATGTCGAGCAACGCGGGATCCACCGAGATCACCGCCCGGCCGTTGACCCGTAGCGTCTCGCCGACGCCCGGGATCAGGAACAGCAGGGCAATACGCGGATCGGCGAGGAGGTTGCGCAGAGTGTCCAGCCGGTTGTTGCCCCTGCGGTCGGGCAGCATCAGGGTACGGTCGTCGACCATGCGCACGAAGCCCGGTGCGTCGCCGCGCGGGGAGTTGTCCAGCCCGCCCGGTCCGCTGGTCGCCACAGATACGAACGGCGCAGCCTCGATGAATCGCCGGTAATGCGGGTGGATGTACGGCAGTTCTTTCGCCACGGCTGCGCCGACCGGCTCGCCGTAGCAGGCGAGCAGGGTGTCGAGGTCGCGGATCAGGTGCGGGGCATCTGCCGTCGCTGGCACCGGTGCGGCTGCATCACGCGTCATCGTACGAGCAACCGATCGAGCATGCCTTCGTAGACTCCGGCGAGCAGCGCGGGCGTCTCCACCGAGACCCGCTCGTCGACCGCATGGGCGGTGGCATTACGCGCGCCGAATTCGATCAGCTCTGCGCAGATGTCCTTGATGAATCGCCCGTCCGACGTTCCGCCGGTTGTCGATACTTCAGGCCGGAGGCCAGTCACCGCGCGGATGGAGTCCACCGCTACATCGACGAGCCGGCCCCGGCCGGTATGGAAGGGTTCGCCCCCGAGGGTCCAGTGCAGGTCGAACGCCAGTCCATGACGGTGCAGGATCGACTCCAGCCGTTCCCGCAGCGAGGCTGCTGTGCTGGTAGGCGCAAACCTGAAATTGAACTGTATCTCGACGCTCCCCGGAATGATGTTGCCGGCGCCGGTGCCAGCATGGATGTTCGAGACCTGCCAGGCGGTCGGCTGGAAATCCTCGTTGCCTTCGTCCCAGCGGGTCGCAGTGAGTTCGGCCAGGGCCGGTGCCATCAGGTGCACCGGGTTCGCGGCCAGGTGTGGGTAGGCGATATGCCCCTGTTTGCCCTTGATCACCAGCCTGCCGGAAAGCGAACCACGGCGACCGTTCTTCAGCATGTCGCCCAAGGCGTCGACGGAGGTCGGCTCACCGATCACGCAGAAATCGAGGTGCTCGCCGCGGGTGCGCAGGTGCTCAACAACACGCACGGAGCCGTCAACCGCCGGCCCCTCTTCGTCGGAGGTCAGCAGGAAGGCGATCGAGCCCGCAGGCTCGGGGTGGCGGGCGAGGAATCGCTCGCAGGCCACGACCATAGCTGCGATCGCGCACTTCATGTCGCAGGCACCCCGGCCGACCAGCTCGCCGTCGACCACCGACGGTTCGAACGGGGGCGTATGCCATGCCTCGAGCGGACCGGTGGGCACCACGTCGGTATGCCCTGCGAAGCAGAACAGCGGACTGGAAGTGCCGCGCCGCGCCCAGAGGTTCTTCACGTTTCCCCATGCGAGTGGTTCGACGCTGAACCCGGCGGCCGCAAGGCGCGCGGCCAGCAGCGACTGACAGCCGGCATCGTCGGGGGTGACCGAGGCGAGGGCGATCAGCTCGCGCGACAGTTCGAATGCGGGGTGTGATGGGGATCCCGCGCTCATCAGACCACGTCCATGTTGAACTTGAAGCTGCCGAGGTCGGTGCCTTCGGTGCGCACCGGCACCTTCGACGGCGCAGCCGGCGCCCGCCCTGACGCTGGCGCGGCCGGCTGTACGCCGTCGCGCCCGGGCGCGACGGCCTTCTCTCGCGCGTTATTGATCAGCCATGACAGGTTGGTCGGGGAATCGGAGTGGGCGAGCGCCTCTTCCTGGGTGACCATGCCGGACGAGAAATGCTCGAACAGCGATCGCTCGAAGGTCTGTGATCCGGGCGTCATGCTCTGTTCCATCATGTCGCGTACCTGGTCGAAGTCGCCCTTGCGGATCAGTTCCTGGATCGACAGCGTGTTCATCAGCGCCTCGATCGCCGGCACCAGAGAGCCGTCTCCGGTCTTCAGCAGCCGCTGCGAGATCACCGCACGCAGCGTCATCGACAGATCCATCAGCAGCGATGCACGCGTCTCGTGCGGGAAGAACGTGACGATGCGGTTGAGCGCATGGTGGCTGTTGTTGGCGTGCAGCGTCGCGATGCAGAGATGGCCGGTCTGCGCATAGGTGATCGCGTGCTGAAGGGTTTCCCGGTCGCGGATCTCGCCGATCACCAGCACATCCGGGGCCTCGCGCATGGCACTGACCAGCGCATGGCCGTACGACAGGGTATCCACCCCGACTTCGCGCTGGTTGATAATGCTCTTCTTGTGGCTGAAGTTGTACTCGATCGGATCCTCGATGGTGAGGATGTGCCCGCCACGCGACCGGTTCCTGTGGTCGATCATTGCCGCGAGCGTGCTCGACTTGCCCGCGCCGGTCGCCCCGACGAGCAGCACCAGGCCGCGCTTCTCGAGGGCCAGTTCGCCGAGCGACGGCGGCAGCCGCAGGTCCGTGAGCGAGGGGATCTGGTTTTTCACGTGCCGGATCACCATGCTGACCGTGCTGCGCTGCTTGAACACATTCACCCGGAAACTGCCCACGTCCTTCAGCCCGTAGGAGAAGTTCATCTCGAGGGTTTCCTCGAAGGTCTTCGCCTGCGCATCGGACATGATCTCCCAGGCGATGCGGCGCACGGTGTCCGCGTCCAGCACCTGGTTGTTGATCGGCATCACGTTGCCGCGGATCTTGATGTAGATGGGCGCCTCGGCCGTGAAGAACAGGTCGGATGCCTGTTTCTCGGCCATCAGGTGGAGCAGGGGGGTCAGGAACATGGGAGCATCGCTGCGGGCGCCTCGGGTTCATGGTCGCCGCGTCGGGCAGCGGCTTCGGAACAGACGTGGCGGGCAGGTCAATCCGCCTTGCGTCTGAGCAGTGACCGGAGACTGCCGAAGATCGATTTCGGCGAGTTGTCCTCGGGGGGATCGTCGACAACCGGCGGCTCGGGCTCAGACGCTTCCCGGGCCGTATGGGCCCGCACCGGGGCGCGCATCGGCTGCTGGTGCTTGCCCATCGAGCGGAACCGGTTCGGCTTGCCGATCAGCAGCTTCACGAGTTCCTCGATGAGCGCACTGTCGACCTCGTCCAGCTCGTACGTGTAGGACACCTCGCCGAGCTTTTCGAGATTGCGCGTGACGATCAGCAGTTGACCGCGGTCCGCCAGACCGGAGATCGTGATCGATATCGGCACTTCCGGTTCGACGATGAATGTCCCGGACTGTACATAGCCACGCTCGCTGCGGATCTCGTTCAGGTCGAACTTCAGCGAGTTGCCCCAGAGAAACTCGCGCATCCTGGTGACGAGCGCGTCGGAGTCCTTCTCGAACTTCAGCTTTCCGGTTCCGACGCAGCGTGTGCGCAGGATGACTTCCTCGAAGAAATCGGCGTGGTCGATCGACTTGCGCTTCGCGAAGATCGCGTAATCGCCCTGGCGCAGGTCTTCGAGCACGTTGGATGGCTCGACGTAGTAGTACCGGATGACCTCCGGTCTGAGGGTGTTGAGCGAGTTCGCAAGCTCGTTGAGTTGCGCGTAGATCACCTTCAGCCGTTCGTGGAGCTCGCGGAAGTAATGATCGTGCAGCGCCGAGCCCGACTGCTGCCGCTTGCGCAGCACTTCAGCCTGATTCTTGAGATCGTCGAGCAGCGACATGTCAGTGAGGAAGCCGAACAGTGATTGCGATCAATCGGATTGTGCCAACCCCGGTCAGGTTTGCAAAGCGGATTACAAGCTTCGTGCCCGGGTGGCGCTGCCCTCCGGCGCAGGGCACGGCGTTCAGACGCCGCGCAGCAGTTCGTTGATGCTGGTCTTGGCCCTAGTCTGAGCGTCGACGCGCTTCACGATGACCGCACAGTACAGGCTGTGGCTACCGTCGGGGGCCGGCAGCGAGCCAGGCACGACGACCGAGCCTGCCGGAATCCGGCCATAGGTGACGTTTTTCGTCTCCCGATCGAAGATCCGGGTGCTCTGGCTGATGAAGACGCCCATCGACAGGACCGACCCTTCCTCGACGATCACGCCCTCGACCACCTCGGAGCGTGCGCCGATGAAACAGTTGTCTTCGATGATCGTCGGATTCGCCTGGAGCGGTTCCAGCACGCCGCCGATGCCTACCCCGCCGGACAGGTGGACGTTGCGGCCGATCTGCGCGCAGGACCCGACGGTGGCCCAGGTATCGACCATCGTGCCGTCGCCGACGTGGGCGCCGATATTGACGAACGAAGGCATCACCACCACGTTCTTCCCCAGGTAGGCACCGCGCCGCACGGTCGCTGCCGGAACCACCCGGAAGCCACCGTCGGCGAACGCCTTTGCATCGTAGTCGGCGAACTTCGAGTCGACCTTGTCGTAGAACTTCAGCGCGCCGGCGTCCATCACCACGTTGTCCTGGAGCCGGAAGGACAGCAGCACGGCCTTCTTCACCCACTGGTGAACGACCCAGTCGCCGCCCATCTTTTCGGCTACGCGCAACGTACCGCCGTCCAGGCCTTCCAGCACCTGGTCGACCGCGTCGGCGACATTCAGGTCGGAGCCGGGAGACAACTCCGTCCTGCGCTCCCAGGCGGTTTCGATCAGGCTCTGCAGTTCGGCGTTCGACATCGTGGCTCCGGAAATCTCTCGGTGGATGGAAAGGCAGTGGCGGTCGCGGGCAGGGCTGCCGGACGTCAGCGGTTTCGGACGAATGCGGCCAGCCGGGTGGCGGCCTCGACACATTCGGCCACGGGCGCGACAAGCGCGGCCCGGACACGGCCGAGGCCGGGATTGATGCCGTGCGCTTCGCGCGCGAGGTAGCTGCCGGGCAGCACGGTGACGGCCTGTTCGCGGTAGAGATCGCGCGCGAAATCGGTATCGGCGCCCGGCGTCTCGAGCCACAGGTAGAAGCCGCCGTCCGGGCGCTGCACCGGCATAGCCTGGGCCAGCACCTCGATCACGGCATCGAACTTCTCGCGGTACATCCGGCGGTTCTCGACCACGTGCGACTCGTCGCTCCATGCGGCGATGCTGGCTGCCTGCACGGTCGGGCTCATTGCGCAGCCATGATAGGTGCGGTAGAGCAGGAAACGCTCGATGATCGCGGCATCGCCGGCGATCATGCCGGAGCGCATGCCGGGACAGTTGGACCGCTTCGACAGGCTGCCGAGCACGACCAGCCGCGGGAAGTCGGTGCGCCCGAGCGCCGCCGCCGCGCCCAGCCCTCCGAGCGGTGGCGCTGCGTCATCGAAGAAGATCTCTGAGTAGCACTCGTCGGACACGATCACGAAGCCGTGGCGGTCGGACAGTGCAAACAACGCGCGCCAGTCGTCCAGCGTCAGCACTGCCCCGGCCGGATTGCCGGGCGAGCAGACAAAGAGCAACTGAGTCCGGCTCCAGGTTTCCTCCGACAGTTGTCCGAGATCGAGACGGAACCCGTTGTCCTGCGTCTGATTGAGGAAGGCCGCGCGGGCACCGGCCAGCAGCGTGGCGCCTTCGTAGATCTGGTAGAACGGATTCGGGGACACTACCAGCGGCGAGGGCCGGGTCCGGTCCACGATCGTCTGGGCGATCGCGAACAGCGCCTCGCGCGAGCCGTTGACCGGCAGCACCTGTGTCTTCCAGTCCAGCCCGGGCAGCCCGTGGCGCATCGTGAGCCAGTCGGCCATCGAGCGACGCAGCGCCTCCGAGCCAGCCGTGGCCGGATAGGCCGCCAGGCCGTCCAGGTTCGCGGTGATGGCCGCGCGGATGCGTTCCGGTGTCGGATGCTTCGGTTCGCCAATGCCGAGGCTGATCGGGCGCAGGGCCGGGTCTGGCACCACGCCGCCGAACAGGCTGGCCAGGCGCTGGAATGGATACGGTTGGAGCAGATCCAGATCGGGATTCAAGTAGGGCGGTGGCCGGGCGGCCGGCAGGCGGTCGCCAGGCCCATGAAAGGGCGAGGCGCGAGTATATCGCCGGGGCGGCCGCTGCCGATGCGCTCAGGTATGGCTCATCCCTCTCCGGGAGTTCCGTGCGCGCGCCGGATCTCCCGGCGATGCAGGATGAACACGCAGCGTTCGTAGGCGTCGCGCGTCGCCTCCGGCATCGGGGCCAGCGTCGCGAGCACGCGGACCGCAGCCGCGCCGGGTGCCGCCGCCGGCGCATCCGGGTGCCGGGCCAGCGTGGCTGGCAGGCAAGCGGTGACTGGCTGCCCGGCGGCTATCCGCACCTCTACCACCACTGCCGTGCCGTCGGGTGGCGGCATTGGTTCGTCCCATTCGACCGAGCCGGCGGTGAAGCGGGCATCGCAGTACAGGAAGTCACTGCGTCCGCCGTCGGACGCTGCCTGATCGATCGCGGCCGACAGGCGGTCGAGGGTTACCAGCAGCAGGTCGATCTTCGCTTCGACTCGGTCCGGCGGAAGTCCGTCCGGCGTCGCGCCCTCTGCGTCCAGGCAGGCGGCAAGTGCCCGGACGCTCGCGGCACATTGGGCCTGCAGCCGCGCCGCGGCCGCGGGGTCGCCGACGCGCCAGCGCAGGGCAACTGCAGCGGTGGCCGACAGCGATGCGTGGCCCGGTGCGTCCTCGTGCATCGCCGACTGCGGCGTCAGCCGCGTACGCTCTGCTGCGAATCGAGCGCTTCGAGCACCACCGGCACCGGCGGTTTCCACCCGGCCTTGCGATGTTCGGCCACCACCGTCGTGAACACGCCACCGCGCACGAAGAATTTCGCCTTGAGCCGCATGAAGCGCGGGCGGGTCGCGCGCACGAGGTCGTCGAGAATGCGGTGCGTCACCGCTTCATGGAACGCGCCCTGGTCGCGGTACGACCAGACATAGAGCTTGAGGCTCTTGAGTTCGACGCAAAGCCGGTCCGGGACATAGTCGAGCACCAGCGTCGCGAAGTCAGGCTGGCCGGTCTTCGGGCACAGGCATGTGAACTCCGGGATCTCCATATGTATCCGCAGGTCGCGCGTGGGCGCCGGGTTCGGGAAGGTCTCGAGGTCGCGGGACGGTCCCGCGACAAGGGCTGGACGGGCAGCGGCGGCAGGGTCGCCGGTACTCTTGGATCGTGCGGGCATGATGGATTCTGCGGGAGTGGCGGGATGCGCAGCGAGCGTCTGCCTGCGGTGCCTGAGTATAGCGGCGGGCGCTCGGGGCGCCCGCGCGGGGACGGCTGGCCAATCCGTAAGGCGGGGCTGGAGCCGACGCTGCCGAGGCGGTATTCTGGTCGCCCGCGTGCCCGGGGCCGGCTGCAGACCGGACGGGGTACGGGGATTCCATGGAGGAGTGGCCACATGAATCGGTTTCACCTGTCCGTTCTGGCCGTCGCGGCCTGCCTGTCGCTGTCAGCCTGGGGCGCGGATGACCCGTTCCCGGTGCGGCCGGTGACCATCGTCAACCCGAACGCGCCGGGCGGCTTTGTCGATATCGTCGCGCGCGGCCTGGCCGCCTCGATGCAGCGGCAATGGCGCCAGCCGGTGCTGGTGGTGAACCGGCCGGGCGCCGCCTCGGCAGTCGGTACGATCGCGGTGGCCAACGCCACCCCGGACGGATACACGTTGCTGCTGCAGTCGCCCGCGTTCGCCGCGATCCCGGCGATCGACGAGGTTTTCCAGCGCGCGCCGGGCTATCAGTTGTCGCAGTTCGTACCGCTGGCGCAGATCACCGCCGACCCGGCGATGCTGCTGGTCAATCCGTCGCTGCCGGTACGCACGGTGAAGGAATTCGTGGCGCTGGCCAAGGCAAGGCCGGCGGATTTCCTTGTCTCCTCGTCGGGCACCTACGGCACCACGCACCTGCCGATCGCGATCCTCGAGCAGGCCGCTGGCATCAAGCTGCGCCACGTCCCGTATACCGGCGGTGCGCCTGCAATCGCAGCGGTGGTTGGTGGCCATGCGACCGCGGTCGCCTCGGCACCGAGTGTGGCCATGCCGCAGGTGAAGGGGGGGCGGGTACGCGCGATCGCCCAATGGGGTGGGGCGCGGATCCCGGCCTTCCCGGACGTGCCGACCTTCCGCGAAAGCGGCATCGACATCGAGTTCACCCTCTGGACCGCGCTGTTCGCGCCGGCGAAGACCCCTCCGTCGACCCTGAAGATCCTGCAGGACGCGGTACGTGCTTCGGCGCAGGACGAAGAGTTCCGCAATGCGATGGCCCGGTCGCTGTCGACGGTCGCCTACATGGAAGGCGCCGAGTATGCGGCCGCGTGGCAGCGCGAAGTGAAACGGATCCAGGCGTCGGTGCGGTTCATCGGTCGCACCGACGAGTGAACGGCCGCAGGTCAGGTGCTACGGCCGCTGGTGGCGTCGACTGCTACGCCGCCGGCGATATCGGCGGCTGCCTCGTCGCCGGAGAAGATCAGCTCTATCTCGGCGCCGTCGGGATCGCGGAAGAACACTTGCACCAGATTGCGGTCCGGCACCGCGAAGGACTGGTTGCGGATGCCCAACCGGTCGAGCGTCGCGCGGGTGGCAGCCAGGCCCGAGGCGCGGAAGGCCACGTGGTCGAAGGCGTCGCGCTTGCTCGAATCGGGTACCCGCGCGGTGGAAATGTGCAGGATTGCGTGGTCGCCGAGGTACATCCAGGCACCTGGCCGGCCGAAGGGCGGGCGCTCGCCGTCGCGCAGCCCGACTACCTCTGCGTAGAACCGCCGCGCACGGTCGAGGTCGGCGGTACAGATGTTGTAGTGGTCAAGTGCTTCGATCGGCATTTGGCTGACCCTCGAAAGGAGAGCGGCGCAGTGTCCGACGATCGATCCCGACGGTCAAGCCGCCTGCCGGGTTGCCTTCGGCTAAACTCGCGGGTTACTTCCATCCGACCGTTGAAGCTACCTAAGTGCGCCTGACCGAAATACGCCTGTCCGGATTCAAGTCGTTCGTCGATCCTACGCAGATCCGCCTCCCGGGTCAGATCGTCGGCGTGGTCGGCCCGAACGGCTGCGGCAAGTCGAACGTGATCGACGCCACTCGCTGGGTGCTCGGCGAGTCTTCCGCGCGCCACCTTCGTGGCGAGACCATGCAGGACGTGATCTTCGCCGGTTCGGCCACTCGCAAGCCGGCGAACCGCGCGAGCGTTGAACTGGTGTTCGACAACAGCCTCGGCAAGGCCGGCGGCCAGTGGGCGAGCTACGCCGAGTTGTCGGTCAAGCGGGTGCTCGAGCGCGACGGCGACTCGGCCTACTACATCAATAACCAGCACGTGCGCCGGCGCGATGTCGCCGACGTGTTCCTCGGCACCGGCCTCGGCGGTCGCGGCTACGCGATCATCGAGCAGGGCACCATTTCGCGCATCATCGACGCCAAACCGGAGGAACTGCGCGTATTCCTGGAAGAGGCTGCCGGCGTGTCGCGCTACCGGGAGCGCCGCCGCGAGACCGAGAACCGGCTTTCCGACGCGCGCCAGAACCTGGCGCGCGTGGATGACATCCGGCTCGAGCTGGAACGGCAGATCGAGCGGCTCACTGCGCAGGCCGCGGTCGCTGCGCAGTTCCAGCAGCTGACCACCGAACTCACGTCGGCGCAGGACCTGCTCTGGTACCTGCGCCGTAGCGAAGCGAGCGCACTGCGCGAGCGCCAGCAGCGCGAAGTCGAGCGGCTGTCGATCGAACTCGAGACCGAGACCGCACGACTGCGCGAGGTCGAGAAGCGTCTCGCCGCGACGCGCGACGAGCAGCAGCTCGCCAACGATGCCACGCGCGTGGCGCAGGGCGAACTGTACGAGTCGAACGCGGAAGTGGCCCGCCTCGAACAGCAGCTGGCTCACCTGCGCGATACGCGCTCGCGCGTCGAGGGCCAACTGGTACAGGCGCGCGCGCGCCTCGAGCAGACCGGCGAGCGCCGCGATGGCCTGATCGCCAGCCTCGCCCAGTGGCAGGGTGACGCGAAGTCGCTAGAGGCCCAGGCGGACACCGCGCGCGCCAGCGCCGAGCACGAGTCCGCACTGCTGCCGCAGGCGGAAGCGGCGGCACGCGATGCTCATGCGCGCGTGCGCGAGGCGGAGCGCGCGCTGGCGCAGGCCGAGCAGCTCTGGCAGGTCGAAGAGACCCGCCGCGGTTCGTCGCAGCGGCTGGCCGAACAGCTCGGCCAGCGGGCCCAGCGGCTGGCGGCCGAGCGCGCCGGGCTGCAGCCGCCCGACCGCGAGGCACTGGCGACGATGCAGGAAGCCGTTGCGGCGCTCGGTACCCAGCTCGCCGAGATGCGGGCCGGCGCTTCGTCGGCCGAGCAGACGCTGGCCCAGGGCGAGATCGCCGCGCGCGAGGCTCAGTCGGCCGTCGATGTGGCGAACCGCGAACTGACCAGGGTGCAGGCGCGGCGCGATGCCCTCGAGCAACTGCAGAGCCGGCTGGCCAATGCTCAGGCCACGCGCGACTGGGCAGCCCGGCACGGGCTGGCCAATGCGCGCCGCCTCTGGCAGGGGCTGCGCATCGAGGAAGGCTGGGAGAATGCGCTCGAGGCGGTACTGCGCGAGCGTCTGAATGCATTCGCGGTCGAACGCATCGATGCTGGCGCCGGCTGGCTGGGCGACATGCCGGGCGCCAAGGTCGCGGTGTACGAGCTTTCCGCTGGCGCTGCCACCACTGGGTCACTGGGCGTGCTTGGCCGTCCGCTGCGCGAACTGGTGAGCTGCGAGGATGTGCGCACCGAGCCGGTGCTGGGCGACTGGCTGAGCCAGGTGTTCGTCGCGGCGACCCTCGATGAAGGCATGCGGCTGCGCGAGCGGTTGCCCGCCGGCGCGATGATGGTCACCCGCGAAGGTCACCTGCTCAGCCGTTCCAGTGTCGTGTTCTACGCCCCCGATTCGGAAGTGCATGGCGTGCTTGCCCGCCAGCGCGAGATCGAGGCGCTGGCGGCGCAGATCGAGACAATGTCCGGCCAGCTCTCGGATGCCCGTGGCCGCCACATCGAGGCGACCGAAGGGGTGTCCCGCGCACGTCGCGACCTTGCCGACAAGCGTCGGCTGGCCGATGAACTGCGGCAGAACCAGCACGCGTCGCAGATGCATCTGGTGCGCCAGACCGAACAGGCCGACCGCGTCGAGCAGCGCATCGCGCAGATCGATCGCGAGTCGACCGAGATCGAGACCGAGCGTGCGGCCGAGGTCACCCGCCTCGCCGAAACCGACCAGAACCTGCAACGCTTTGCCGAACAGCTGCAGTCGATCGGCGCCCAACTGGCCACCACGCGCTCGGACGCGGGCCGGGCGCAGGCCCAGTTGTCGCGGGCGCGCGATTCGGCGCAGCAGGCGACGCAGGTGGTGCAGCAGCTGCGCTACCGCATGGAGTCTGCACAGTCGAGGATCCGGGACGGCGAGAACGCGGTAGCGGTCAGCGAACGCGAACTGGCCGGGCTCGTCGCTGAAGTCGATCGGCTGGCGGCCGAGGCGCAGCAGTTCGAAGAGGCACCGATCGTCGAAGCCTTGCAGGCCGCTCTCTCGGCCCGTGAAGTACGCGAGGCCGCGATGTCGGCTGCGCGCAATACCCTGTCGGGGCTCGAATCGCAGCTGCGCAGCATCGACGAGGAGCGCCTGACTTCCGAGCAGAAACACGAGCCGCTGCGCAATGCGATCGGCGAGGCGAAGCTGAAGGAACAGGAGGCGCGGCTCACCGAGGAACAGTTCGCCGCCAAGCTGGTCGAGTCGGGTGCCGACGAGGCTGCGCTGGCGGCGCGGGCCGAGGACGGGCCGCGCCCGCGGACGCTGGCCGGCGAGATCAATCGCCTGCAGGCCGAGATCAACGCGCTCGGGGCGGTGAACCTGGCAGCGCTCGAAGAACTCGGCGGGGCGACGGAGAAGAAGAATGCCCTCGACGCGCAGGCAACCGACCTGAACGAGGCGATCGGCACGCTCGAGACGGCGATCCGACGCATCGACAAGGAAACCCGCGAGCGTCTGATGGCGACCTTCGCCGAAGCCAATGGCCACCTCGCCACGATGTTCCCGGCGCTGTTCGGTGGCGGCCATGCCGAACTGGTGCTGACCGGCGAAGAGATCCTCGACAGCGGCGTCCAGATCTTCGCCCGCCCGCCAGGCAAGAAGAATGCGTCGATCCAGCTCCTGTCCGGAGGAGAGAAGGCGCTGACCGCAATGTCGCTGGTGTTCTCGCTGTTCCAGCTCAATCCCGCTCCGTTCTGCCTGCTTGACGAGGTCGATGCGCCGCTCGACGACACGAATACCGAACGCTTCCGCAACCTGCTCACCAAGATGTCCGAGCACACCCAGTTCCTGTTCATCTCGCACAACAAGATCACGATGGAAGGTGCGCACCAGCTCGTCGGGGTGACGATGCAGGAGCAGGGCGTATCCAGGGTGGTGACCGTCGACATGCAGCAGGCGATGCGTCTCACCGAAGACCAGGCGGCGTGACCGATACCGATGACTGATCTGCAGGGAGCACTGATCGTCCTCGGCGTGCTCGCCGTAGCCGCGGTCGCCATCTACAATCAATGGCAGGAGCGGCAGTTCCGCCGCAAGTCCGACGCGTTGCTGCCGGATGCTCGGGACGATGCGCTGCTGCCGGCCGACCACTCGCAAGAATCCGTCGTGGCCGGCCGTGCCGAGGGCGTCGACGCGCTCGAAGATCCGCCCATGATCGAGTCGGCGGTGCAGCCTGGACATCGCCTCGATGAGCGGCGCGAACCCAGCCTCGGTGCGATCGCCACGGCTGCGGACGACCGGACAGAGCCAGGCTTCGACGCAGGTGTCGACAACGCGCGCCCATCGCCAGACGCGGAACCGTCCGCACCGGCCGCCTCCGGCGTCAGTGTGCCTGCGGTGCGCGCCGGCACGCGCCACGTCGACACCCGGCCTGAGCCTGCCACCGGTCTCGAGGGGCCGGCCGGACTCTGGTATCCCATTGTGTTCCGTTTGCCGGCGATCGCCGATGCGGCCGCGCTGGCCGCGATCCGTTCCGACGTGTCGGGCGAGCGCCGGCTGTCCGACTGGCTCGATCCGGACCTGCTCGGCGTCCCGAGCACGGACGGCGGCGAGGCCGGCGAGCAGGCGAGCATCGACCGTATCCTGCGCATACAGGTGGTAGACCCGCGTGGTCCCGCGTCCACGTCCGAGCTGCAGGCGTTTGTCGCGAATGCCCGTCGGGCGGCCGTCAGCGTCGGCGGGCAGGCCACGGCCCCAGACCCTGCGGCCAGCGCAGCCCAGGCTGGCGCGTTGTACGAGTTCTGCAGCTCGGTCGATGTCGCCATCGGACTGAACGTCGCCGCGTCGAGCGGCGGCTTTGCCGGCACGAAGCTGCGCGGACTGATCGAAGCAGCCGGCTTCCGGGCGCTGCCCGACCACACCTACGTGCTGGCCGACGATGCCGGCAATACGCTGTGCACCCTGACCGACGGCAATGGCGGCGGCCTCGATCCGCAGGCCCTGCGCAGCCAGGCAGTGCGCGCGATCTCGCTGCTGCTCGACGTGCCGCGTGCCCCTGGTACGGTGGCACAGTTCGAGCGCATGGCGACCCAGGCCCGGCAGTTCGCGCAGGCGCTGTCGGGCAGCGTCATCGACGACTCCGGGCGCGTGCTCGACGAGGCAAGCATCGGCCGCATCCGCGTGCAGCTGGCATCGATGCTCAAGGCGATGCGGGCACGGGGCATCGAGCCCGGGGACGCGATCGCGCGTCGCATCTTCGGCTAGGCTCGCGGCGATGGCAGGTTCTGACGATCCGGCGTCGCGGGTGGCCTGGCTGAGGCAGGAACTGCACCGCCATTCGCATGCGTATTACGTGCTCGACGCGCCGTCGGTGCCGGATGCCGAGTACGACCGGCTGTTCCAGGAGCTCGAAGCCCTGGAGCGTATGCATCCCGGGCTGGCGACGCCGGATTCGCCGACGCAGCGGGTCGGTGCCGCGCCTTCTTCGGCCTTTGCCACCGTCGCGCACCGGGTGCCGATGCTTTCGCTCAACAATGCGTTCAGCGACGAGGAAGTCATCGCCTTCGATCGGCGCGCGCGCGAGGCGCTGGGTAGCGACGGCCCTCTGGGCTATGCCGTGGAACCCAAGTTCGACGGCCTTGCCGTCAGCCTCACCTATATCGATGGACGGTTCGTGACCGGTGCCACGCGCGGCGACGGCGAGGCGGGGGAGGACGTGACCGCGAACCTGCGCACCCTGCAGGCGATTCCGCTGCGTATCGAGCTTGCACCTCCACTGCTGGAAGTCAGGGGTGAAGTCCTGATGCTGCGGCGCGATTTCATGCGGATCAACGACGCGCAGCGCGCGCGCGGCGAGCGCGAGTTCGTGAATCCGCGCAACGCGGCGGCCGGCTCGCTGCGCCAGCTCGACCCGGCGGTGACCGCCGCGCGCCGCCTGTGGTTCTTCGCCTACGGCGTCGTCGCCGGGGACAACGTGCAGCTGCCGGCCGACCGGCACAGTGCACTCATGGACTGGCTGGCGTCGCTGCGCTTTCCGGTCACGCCCGATCGCGCGACGGTGAACGGGGTGGACGGGCTGCTCGGCTATTTCCGGGATATCGGCGCGCGCCGAGGCATGTTGCCCTACGACATCGACGGCGTCGTCTACAAGGTGGATTCGATCGCCGACCAGCAGCGTCTCGGATTCGTGTCGCGTGCACCACGGTTTGCCCTCGCGCACAAGTTCCCGGCCGAAGAGGCGCTGACCGAACTGGCTGGCATCGACGTGCAGGTCGGACGCACCGGCGCACTGACCCCGGTCGCCCGACTCAGGCCGGTGTTCGTCGGCGGTGTCACCGTCACCAACGCCACCCTGCACAACGAAGACGAGGTGCGGCGGAAGGATGTACGGGTCGGGGACGTGGTGGTGGTGCGGCGCGCCGGCGACGTGATCCCCGAAGTCGTGCGGATCGTGCCGGAACGGCGGCCACCGGGTACGACTGCATTCACGATGCCGGGCCGTTGTCCGGTCTGCGGTTCGGCGGTCGTGAAGCCCGACGGCGAGGCGATCAGCCGTTGTACGGGCGGGTTGTTCTGCGCGGCGCAGCGCAAGCAGGCACTGCTGCATTTCGCCTCGCGCCGCGCGATGGACATCGAAGGCCTCGGCGAGAGGCTGGTCGATCAGCTGGTGGGCGGCGCTCCGGCGCCCGGCGACGACGCAGGGCTGGCGCCGGCGCAGGCCGCGCCGCTGGTGCATACGCCAGCCGACCTGTACCGGCTCACCGCAGCACAGCTGGGCGGGCTGGAACGAATGGCCGAGAAGTCAGCGGGAAACCTGGTCGCCGCGATCGATGCGAGCCGGCGTCCGGCGCTCTCCCGGCTGGTGTTCGCGCTGGGTATTCGCAATGTGGGCGAGACGACTGCGCGCGATCTCGCTCGGCATTTCGGGACACTCGAGGCCCTGATGTGCGCCACCGAGCCCGAACTGCTGCAGGTGTCCGATGTCGGCCCGGTGGTCGCGCAGAGCATCGCCACGTTCTTCGCACAGCCGCACAACCGTGAGGTGATCGATGCGCTGCTGCAGGCTGGCGTGCAGCCGCAGCCGGTCGCGCCGGTCCCTGCGGTTGCGGGTGGCGCCGGTGCCGTCGCCGGCAGGACATTCGTGTTGACCGGCACCCTGCCAGGGCTGGCGCGCGACGAGGCTCGTGCGCTGATCGAAGCGTCGGGCGGCAAGGTGGCGGGCAGCGTGTCGAAGAAGACCGACTACGTGGTGGCCGGCGACGAGGCTGGCAGCAAGCTCGAGAAGGCCCGCGCCCTTGGAGTCGCAGTGATCGACGAGGCCGGGCTGCAGGCACTGCTGCAGCAGGCCGCCAAGGCGGACGGGGTCGATTGAGTCGCCGTGACCTATCGAACAGACTGGATACGACCATGAGCAAGCGATGATCGACCGAACGCAGGCCTGGAGCATCCTCGAAGCCGCCGAATTGCTTCATGCCGAGGCAGAGATCGACCAGGCGATCGAACGGGTGGCCGCGCAGATCGTTGCGCAGCTCCGCGAGACCGAGCCGCTGGTACTGGCGGTGATGGGTGGCGGCGTCGTGTTCGCGGGGCAGCTTCTGCCGCGCCTGCGCTTCCCGCTGGAGTTCGACTTCATCCATGTGACGCGCTATCGCGGCGGCACCACCGGTGGCGAGGTCCGCTGGCCGGTCGCACCGCACGTGCCTCTGAAGGACCGTACGGTCCTGGTGGTCGACGACATCCTGGACGAGGGGCGCACGCTGGCGGCGGTGCGCGAGCGGTTCCTGTCCGAGGGCGTGCGGGCGTTCCACAGTGCCGTGCTCTGCGAGAAGCTGCTGCAGCAGGAGAAGCCGGTGCGCGCCGACTTCGTCGGCGTGACGGTTCCCGACCGTTATGTGTTCGGCTGCGGCATGGACGTCAACGGCGCATGGCGCAACCTGCCGGGCATCTACGCGGTCGGCCGGCAGCCGTGAAGACGATCGGCGTGCTCGGCGGGACTAGCTGGCCGTCCACGGTGATCTACTACCGGCTCCTGAACGAACTCGCCCAGGAACGGTTCGGTGGCTACCACTCGGCACGGCTGCTGGTGCACAGCATCGATTACCACGAGATCCGCAGCCGTTATCCGGGTGACGGCGTGCCGCCGGACGCGTTTGACGGCATCGCCCCATTGCTCGAGGCCGAACTGCGCGCACTGGCGCAGTGCCAGCCCGGGTGCATCATCCTCGGCAACAACACTCTCCACAAGTCGCTGGATACCTTCGCGGACCGGCTGGCGCTGCCGATGCCGCTGTTCCACATCGTCGACGAGACCGCAGCGGTGGCCCGTGCTGCGGGGTATCGCCGGGTACTCCTGCTCGCCACCCGCTTCACGATGGAAGACGGTTTCTTCGCGCGCCGTCTGGCGGTGCATGGCATCGAGGCAGTGATCCCGGATGCGGCCGATCGGGCCGAGGTGCAGGCGATCCAGGCACCGCTTGCGCGTGGCGAATGGCTCGATGAGTACCAGGACCGCCTGCTGCGCGTCGTCGATCGCCATGCTTCGCTCGATGCGGTGGTGCTCGGATGCACCGAATTGCCACTGGCCATGAGGCCGGAGGCTTCCGCGCTGCCGGTGCTCGATACAGTGCGCATACAGTGCGAACGCGCGTTCGAATGGGCGGTCGACGGGCGGGCGCCGTCCACCTCCGCTACCGTGTACTGACACGCCCCGGAACAAAGGAATCACATGCTAGCGATCATCGGAGGCTCCGGCCTCGGCAAGCTTGCCACGATCGAAGCTCCGCACCGGCGCGTCGTGCGCACCCCCTACGGCGAACCTTCGGGTGCGCTGACCTTCGGGCGCCTGTGCGGGCGCGACGTGGTGTTCCTGCCGCGCCACGGACACGGCCACACGATCGCCCCGCACGAGGTCAACTACCGCGCAAACATCTGGGCGCTGCGCGAGGAGAAGGTGACGGCCATCATTTCGGTCGCATCCGTCGGCGGCATCCGTGCAGACCTGGCGCCGGGCGTGCTTGCGGTACCGCACCAGATCATCGACTACACGCACGGCCGCCGCGGGACCTTCTTCGAGGGGCCCGACCAGCCCGTCACCCATGTCGACTTCACCGAGCCCTACTGCCCGCAACTGCGGGCGAGCCTGCTGGCGGCCGCGGCGGCCGCCGGCGAAGCGATGGTCGCCGACGGTGTCTATGCGGTGACGCAGGGGCCGAGGCTGGAGACCGCGGCCGAGATCGACCGGCTCGAGCGCGATGGCGCCGACATGGTCGGCATGACCGGCATGCCCGAGGCCGCGCTGGCGCGCGAGCTCGGGCTTTCCTATGCGGCACTCGCCGTGGTGGCCAACTTCGCCGCCGGGCGCGGCAACAGTGCGCATGCGATCGACTTGCACGTCATCGGCGGCGTGCTTTCGGTGGCCATGCAGCGGGTCCAGCACATCCTCGACCGATGCGTGGAATGCCATGGTTCGTGACGTGCTGCGGATGGGAGATCCCGTGCTGCTGCAGGTCGCGCGGCCGGTCGAGGCCTGCGGTACGCCCGAACTCGCGGCGCTGCTGCAGGACATGCGCGATACGATGGCGGCCCTCGATGGCGCAGGGCTTGCCGCGCCACAGATCGGCGTCTCGCTGCAGGTGGTGATCTTCGGCGTCGCGTCCAATCCGCGCTATCCCGATGCGGACAAGGTTCCATACACCGAACTGCTCAATCCGGTCCTGGAGCCTGCGGGCGAGGAAATCGAGGACGGGTGGGAGGGCTGTCTGTCGGTGCCCGGCATGCGCGGCTTGGTACCGCGCTGGAAGCACCTGCGCTACCGCGGCCTGACCCCATCGGGCGAGCCGGTCGATCGTACGGTGTCGGGCTTCCATGCGCGGGTGGTGCAGCACGAATGCGACCACCTGATGGGCATCCTCTATCCGATGCGCATCCGCGACCTGCGCCAGTTCGGGTTCAGCGAAGCCCTGTTCCCCGGCGAGGCCCTGGCGGACGACTAGCGTCGTCGTCCCGCGCCGGGCCAGGCAGCGCCGCCGCGCGCTGCACAGGATGCCTGTGCCTGTGCCCGTGCCTGTGCAGGTGAGGTGGCACGCTTTCTGCGCTAGTCGTGTGCATGAACCGTCATCTCGACATTTCCTGCCGACATCGCGCCACGCGCGGCAAGCCTTGCCGGTCCGGGCGGCAGCATGACGTTGCCGGAGCCGCGTCATGAGCGCCGGGCCAACCCTGGCCGAAGCGGCCCTGCTGCACGATTCCGGCCAGTTCGACGCAGCGCGCCGCGCCTACCGTTCGATCCTCGAGACGCAGCCCGACAGCGCGCGGGTGCTGTACCTGCTCGGCCTGCTCGAGAAGGCCAGCGGTGACCGGGAACAATCCATGTGCTGCCTGCAGCAGGCGATCGCGGCGGATCCTGCGCAGGCCGACGTGTGGATGGCGATCGGCGACCTGCATGCAGAGACCGGCGCCGATGCACTGGCGACCGAGGCATTCGAGCGTTGTGTCGCGCGTGCCCGCGGCAGCGCGCTCGGCTGGTTCAAGCTCGGCCTCGCGCAGCAGAAGCTCGAGCGCCATGCGGACGCGGAGAAGGCCTATCGCCGGGCGGTGAAGCTGCAGCCGGTGTTCCCCGAGGCATGGTGCAATCTGGGCAACGAACTCGGTGCGCTGATGTGCAACGACGACGCGATCGCCGCGCTGCGCCGCGCGGTTGCCCAGCGCCCTGCGTTCCCCGAAGCCTGGCGAAACCTCGGGGTCATCCTCGAAGCCGTCGGCCGGCGCGCGGAGGCGCTCGACTGCTTCGAGCGAGCCTGCGAACAGCGGCCCGACGATGCCGATGCCCACTTCTGCCGGGCCGGTGCGCTCGCTGCGCTCGGTCGCGGCGTCGATGCGGTGGCCGCCTACGAGCGCGTGTTCGAACTGGCGCCTGCCCACGCAGGCGCCTACAACAACCTGGGCATCCTGTTCCTGGACGAGCATCTGCTCGACGATGCGCGCGCATGCTTCCTGCGCGCGCTCGATGCCGACCCCGCGCACGCCGAAGCATTGAACAACCTCGGCAACGTGGACTTGCGCGAGCAGCGTTTCCCGGAGGCCGCCGAAGACTTCCGACGTGCCCTGGAGCTCTCACCGTCGTTCGTCGAGGCGCTCAATGGCGCCGGCCTCGCAGCGCAGGAACTCGGTCTGGCGCAGGACGCGGCAGCGTCCTTCAGGAACGCGATCGCGCTGCGCCCCGGCTTCGCGGAGGCGCATGCAAACCTGGCGATGACCTTCGTACAGCTCGGTGACACGTCTGCGGCGCGGCGCACTTTCCTGCACGCGGCGGCGCTGGCGGACGACGCCGCGCTGCGCCTGCGGGCCGCTACGCTGTTGTCCGCCATCATGGGCACGAAGGTCTCGATCGAGGCCGACCGCCAGCGCATCCGCGCCGACATGCAGTCGCTGGCCACCGCGCCGCAAAGCGCCACCGAGGCCAGGGTGATGAAGTACCTCGATCCCCCGTTCTACTTCGCCTATCGGGGGTGGAACAATCGCCAGACGCTGTCCGACCTGGCCGCCCTATACCTGAAGATGGCACCCGAACTCGGCTGCGAAGCGCCGCATGTCAGGGCACCCCGTACCCGCGCTCGCGTGCGGGTCGGATTCGTGTCGCAGTATTTCTTCCGGCATTCAGTCGGCATGTCGTTCATGCGGCTGATCGCCGGTCTGGCTGCCGATCCGAGGCTGGAGATCGTCGGCATCTCGCTCGGGCACCAGGACGACGAGGTGACGACGAGCATCCGTTCGAACTGCGCCGGCTGGATCTCTCCGCGCGGCAACCTGTCCTCGATACGCGCGGCGATCGCCTCGCTGGAACTGGATGTCCTGTTCTACACCGACATCGGCATGGATCGGATCACCTATCCGCTCTCGCTGTCTCGCCTCGCTCGGGTGCAGTGCCTCAGCGGCGGCCATCCCGAGACCAGCGGCAGCCCGAACATCGATTACCTGCTGTCCAGCCGCTGGCTGGAGACGCCAGCCGCGCAGGCCTTCTACAGCGAGGAGCTGGTGCTGCTCGACGCCTACAACAGCGTGCTCACTCCGCCGGCCGTCGTAGGCGACCTGGCGAGTCGGGCCGCGCTCGGACTCGCCGGCGAACATGTGTACCTCTGCCCGGTGAAGCTGCACAAGCTGCACCCCGACTTCGACGCGGCGCTGGCTGCCCTGATCGAGCGCGACCCGAAGGCTTGCGTGGTGCTGTTCGAGGACGAGCGGCAGGCACACTGGCGTGCGCTGACCGAGGCGCGCCAGCGCGAGACCATGGGTGCCGCCGCAGGCCGGGTACGGTTCGAGCCCTGGGCGGATGCGCGGACCTTCCAGTCCTGGCTGCAAGCAGCCGATGCGGTCCTCGACTGCTGGCCTTTCGGAATGGGCACGACCGCCATCAACGCGCTCGGGCAGGCGATACCGGTGCTGACCCTGCCGTCCGATCGCCTGTCGGGCCGCGGTACCCAGGCGTTGCTGAGCATGATGGACATCGACTGGCTGGTCGCCACAGGCGTGGACGACTTCGTGTCGCGCGCGCTGACGTTGGCCGCGGAACCGTCGCTGCGGCAGCAGCTTGCTCAAGATTTGCGGGCCCGGTCCGATCTTCTGTTCAGACAGACGGACTGCGCAGTGGAAATGGCCGGATTCCTGGTCGAAAGCGTGGCCCGACAGGAGACAGCAGTATGAATCCGATTCCGGTGCTCAAGCCCGACATGCCGTCGGTGGAAGACCTGCTGCCCTACCTGCGGCGAATCGACGAGGCGCAGCAGTACGCCAATTTCGGGCCGCTGTGCCTTGAACTCGAGAAAAGGCTGTCGGCCGACTGTGCCGCACTGAGCGAGCAGCCGGTGGCCCTGACCACCGTTGCCAACTGCACCGTCGGCCTGCAGCTCGCGTTGATGGCCAGCGTCGATCGCCCGCGGGTGAAGGTGCTGGTGCCTTCGCTGACGTTCCCCGGCACGGTATCGGGGATCCTGCAGGCGGGGTTCGAGCCGGTGCTCGCCGACGTCGACCCTTCGCGCTGGGTGCTGACACCGGAGATCGCGCGCGCTGCGATGAACCGGGTGCGCGGCATCCGGGCGATCATGCCGGTGGCCGCGTTCGGCGGTGCACTCGACGCAGACGCCTGGGACCAGCTGACCGAGGACACCGGCGTCCCTGTCGTGATCGATGCCGCAGGAGCCTTTGGCAACCAGTGCATCGGCCGCCATACCGTGGTCGCCTACAGCATGCATGCGACCAAGGCGCTGGGTGCCGGGGAGGGCGGCTTCGTGGTCGCGCGCGATGCCGAGATCGTCGCGCGGGTAAGGCGCCTGTCCAATTTCGGCTACATGTCCGCGGGTGGCCTGATCTCGGATATCGGGGTCAATGGCAAGATGAGCGAGTATGCGGCTGCCGTCGGGCTGGCTGCCCTCGATCGCTGGCCCGAGATCAGCGCTGCGCGGCGCCGGCTGATGACGGCCTACCGGCAGGCGCTGACGGACACCTGCCCCGAAATCGTTCTTCAGGAGCGTGCAGCCGGCGGTGTCTACTCGCTTGGCGTGGTGCGCTTGCCGGACCGGTTGCGCGCTGAAACGGTGGCGGAGTTCCTCGCATCGCGCGGCATCGGCTCGCGCCGCTGGTACTGCCCGGGCATCTATGCCCATCCTGCGTTCCTGGCGCTCACCCAGGCCGACGACCATGTGGTCGTCAAGCACCTTGACCAGCACCTGCTCGGGTTGCCGTTCCATCTCCAGATGAGCCTGGCCGACATCGAGCGGGTGACCGCTGCGCTGCAGGCCATCCTCGCGCTGGGCGGGCGTGGCCGTGCCGGCGTCGCCAAGGCGACGCGCAGCAGCAGTTCGCGCGGCGCGCACCTGCGCGCGGTGGGCTAGCCATGGCCGCGCGCCAACCACTCGTGGTGTTCGGTGCCGGCCAGATCGCGGAAGTGGCATGGCACTGCTTCGCGCACGATTCGGACTACGAGGTGGTCGGCTTCACGGTCGACCCGGAGTATCTCGTTGCCGACAGCCTGCTCGGCCTGCCGGTGCTGCCGTATGCGCAGGCGATCGTCCGCTGGCCGGCCGCGAGCCATGCGATGTTCGTGGCGATCGCCTACGGTCGGTTGAACCAGGCGCGCGCCGGCACGGTGACCAGGGTACAGGCCGATGGCTACCGCTGCGCGAACTACATCAGCTCGCACGCGCGAGTCGCCGGCGAGGTGGTGCCCGACAGCAATACCTTCGTGATGGAACTGAACAACCTGCAGCCGTTCTCGCGCCTCGGACGTAACGTGTGGCTGTGGGCGGGCAACCACATCGGACACCACTCGACGGTCGGCGACCACTGCTTCCTCGCCTCGCATGTGGTCGTGTCGGGATCGGTCGATATCGGCGAGTCGAGCTTCATCGGCGTGAACGCGGCCATCCGCGACAACGTCCGCATCGGCGCACGCAACGTGATCGGCGCCGGCGTGGTGATCCTGGCCGATACGAAGTACGCCGAGGTGTACATCGGCCCGAAGACCGAAGCCTCGCGCGTACCCAGCCACCGGCTGCGCGGCATCTGAGCGTGACAACCATGGATACCGTGATGCCTTCTCCCATCATGTGCGCACCGGGCAGCCATCCGGCCGCGGGGGCTGTGGCCACCGGCTGGCACTGGCGCAAGCTCGGGCAGGTATTCGACCCGCGTGCCCATCCCGAGTGGGCCGGCACCCATGCCCAGGTACCCGCCGTGCTCGTGATGGCCGATCGCCTGCGCGTCTACTACGCCGGCCGCGGTGCCGACGGTCGCAGCTTCCCGACCTTCATCGATGTCGACCGCGACGATCCGACGCGACTGCTCGGCTGCCACCGCTCGCCGGTGCTCGGGCTCGGGGCACCAGGCACCTTCGACGATGAGGGTGTCATGCCGGCCTGGGTGCATCAGCGGGAAGGCCGGGTGTGGATGTACTACAGTGGCTGGAACCGGCGGCTGACCGTGCCGTACCACAATGCGACCGGGCTCGCGGTCAGCGACGATGATGGGCTTACGTTCCGGCGCGCCTACGAAGGTCCGGTGCTCGACCGTACGCCGGAAGAGCCGTACCTGGCGGTCACCCCCTGGATCGAATGCGAGCCGTCGGGGCAGGATGCCGACGCACAGGCAGCCCGCAGCGCGCGCTGGCAGGCGTGGTACATCTCCGGCGAACGCTGGGTGGAAGTCGACGGCCGCTACGAGCCGGTCTACGTGATCCGGCACGCGCGCTCCGACGACGGCGTGCACTGGCAGCGCAAGGCGGTCACCTGCGTCGAGCAGGCCCATCCGCTGGAGGCGTTCTCGCATCCGACCGTGCTGCGCGAGGGCGGGCGCTACCACCTCTGGTACTGCCATCGGCACAGCCTCGACTACCGGGATGGCAGCGGCGCCTACCGGATCGGCTACGCATGGTCCGACGACGGCGAACGCTTCGTGCGCAGCGATGCGCAGTCGGGCATCGCGCCCTCGGCCGACGGCTGGGACTCGACCATGACCTGCTACCCGTCGACGGTGCGCGTCGGCATGCGCACCTACCTTTTCTACAACGGCAACGGCTTCGGGCAGAGCGGCATCGGCGTCGCGATCCTGGAAGGCCGGCTGCCCGGACGGCCAGGTGCCGCCACCGGGCCGACAGCGGAAGGCTGAACCAGATGACGCTCCACGGAAGCACGCGCACCAGCAGCGAAGGCACCTCGGCGGACGAGCAGCAGCTCGGCCAGCGCCAGCAACTCGAACGGATGTTCCGGGAGTCGCCGCTGCCGCCCGAGCACCTGATGTTCAACCTCGGGATGTACACCCGCAGCTCGGTGCTGGTGAAGTTCCTGTTCATGAACGACATCTACCAGCGCATCCGCCACCTGCCCGGGGTGCTGATCGAACTGGGCGTCTGGTGGGGCCAGAACCTGGTCCTGCTGGAGAACCTGCGCGCGATCCACGAACCCTTCAACAAGCAGCGCATGGTCGTCGGCTTCGACACCTTCTCCGGGTATCGCACGTTCACCGACAAGGACATCCGCGGCGACGTGATGAGCGACGGCACCTATGCGACGCCGCCGGGATACCGCGATTACCTCGCAACGCTGCTCGAGGCGCACGAGGGCGCGAACGCCTTCGGCCACCAGCGCGGCAACCACCGGCTGGTGGAGGGCGACGCTACCCAGACCGTCCCGAAGTATTTCGTCGACCATCCTGAAACGCTGGTCGCGATGGCGTTCTTCGACATCGGCACCTACCTGCCGACGGTCGAGGCGCTCAAGGCGATGAGGTCGTCGCTGATGCCGGGCAGCGTGCTGGTTTTCGATGAACTGACCTGGGCGGGCGCGCCCGGCGAGGCGATTGCCTTCAAGGAAGTGTTCCGGGACATCGATTACACGATCGAGAAGGCGGCGCTGTATCCGTCCAAGGCGATCGTCACCATCAAGTGAGGAACCGGGAATGCCAGACCTGACCGAACCGATGGCCGCTGCGCCGCACTGCCTGCCCGCAGGGCTCGGCGTCGACCGCTTCTGCGCGGCGATGGCGACGCGCGGGTGGCTGGTCATCGACCGCTTCGTCGACGACGACCTCGTGCACCGTATGCGTGCCGACCTCGAGCGGGCCTACGCCACATGCCGCCGCCTGCAGATCGCCAACGGCATTGCGCTCGACACGGAAGGCACGCTGCACCACCTCGTCGGCCAGGGCGAATCGTTCCTCGAATTCATCGACCGGCTGGGACCGCTCGAGCCGCACCTGCAGGCCCACTTCGGCGGGCCGTTCATCCTGAACGCGTTCGGCGGCAACATCCTTCGTACTAGCGCGTCCTACGCGAGCGCCATCCACCGCGATGTGCGCACCTATTCGCGCGAGCTGCCGCTGCTGCTCAATACGCTGCTGATGCTCGACGACTTCACCGTGCGTAACGGCGCGACGATGATGATGACCGGAAGCCATCGCGATTGCCCGGTCCGGCCGTCGGACGAGGCGTTCGCCGAACGCGCCGAGGCCGCGACCGGCCGTGCGGGCAGCCTGCTCGTTTTCGATTCCAACCTCTGGCACGCCGCGGGCGCCAACAACACGGCCGACGCGCGCCGCTCGGTCACGCCGATGTTCAGCCGTCCGCTGGTGAAGCCGCAGTTCGACCACCCGCGCGCGCTCGGCTACGAACGGATGGACACCCTGTCCGAACTGCAGCGCCAGGTGCTCGGGTACTACTCGCGCATCCCCGCGACACTCGAGGAGTGGTACCAGCCGCCGCAGCGCCGGATGTATCGCCCAGGGCAGGGATAAGACGATGAAACGCGACCTCCGGCTCGAACACCAGGACACCGGTGCGCGCAAGTACGCGTATGCCTTCGACTATATCCACCGGGAATACATGTGGCGCGCGTTCCAGCCGTTCCTGCCGCGCCATGCCGGCGCGCGGGCGCTGGAGATGGGCTGCTACCGCGGCGAGTTCACGCGTACGCTGGCGGGGGCCTTCGACGACCTCACCGTGCTGGAGGGGGCGGGGAACCTGGTCGAGGCGGCTCGCCGGGCCGTGCCCGCCCATGTGCGTTTCGTGCATTCCCGCTTCGAGGACTGGAACCCGCCCGCCGACGTCCGGTTCGACGCGGTATTCCTGATGCACACGCTCGAGCATGTCGACGAGCCAGTGTCCCTGCTCGAGCGTATCGGCCGCTGGCTCGCCCCGGGGGGGCGGCTGTTCCTGGTGGTGCCCAATGCCAACGCGCCGTCGCGCCAGATCGCCGTCAAGATGGGACTGATCACCCACAACACCGCAGTGACCGCCGGTGAGTACGAACACGGTCACCGGCGCACTTATGCGTTCGATACGCTGGAACACGAGGTGCGGCTCGCCGGGCTCGACGTGACGCACCGGGCCGGCGTGCTGTTCAAGCCGCTGGCGAACTTCCAGATGGACCGCGCGCTCGAGGCGGGGATCATCGATCGTGCCTATCTGGAGGGCTGCTACCAGCTCGGCATGGTCCATCCGGACCTCTGCGCGAGCATCTTCCTGCTATGCAGCCCGGGCTCCGGCGGCCTGGGCGAACCGGTCGGCCCGGTCGGCAGGGGCAACCTGTCCTGAGGATTCGACGATGACACCCGCTCTCCAAGCCGAAAGCCCATGCGCAGCCGACGCCGGTTCCGACTGGGTTGCCTCCTATCGCACCAGCGGGCTGGCCGTGATTCCGGGTGTGCTGCCGGTGGATCGCCTCGACCGCATCGCGCGCGACATGCACTGCGCCTACACACGGCAGCTCGAGCGGCTGGGCCTGCCCGCCGCGGCGTGGAGCGGGCGTGCCTCGCTGCTGCAGAACATGGAGCAACTGCTGCAAGCCGACTTGAAGGCATACCTCGCAACGACCCGGCACAGCGCGCGACTCGCTTCGCTGCAGCAATTGGTCGTGTCGGATACCGTGCTGTCGATCGGCTCGGCGCTCGGGCTGCAGGCGGCTTCGCTGCCCACCTCGCCGGTGCTGCACGTGATGGGCGACACGCTGCGCATCCCCGGCGGCTATCACGGCGTCGCCACGCACCAGGACTGGCCGGTGGTCCAGGGCTCGCTAGATGCGGTCACCATGTGGTTTTCGCTGTTCGACGTGACGCCGCACACGTACCCGCTGCAGCTGATCCCGGGCAGCCACCGGCGCGGCGTCTGGCCCTCGTGCATCACCGAGCACACCTGCGAGGTTGATCCGTCCTGCTACGACGATGAAGACTTCATCACCGCGACCGTATCGCGCGGCGACCTGCTGGTGTTCACCGGCTTCACCGTGCACCGCACCGCTGTGAAGGATTGCGCCGGGCTGCGCATCGCCGCCAGCATGCGTTACGAGAACACCGCCGAAGCCACCTTTGTCGAGCGCGGCTATCCGTGCGCCTACCAGCGGACCGTCATCCGCGGGGCGCCATTACCCGGGTTTCCGTCGATCGCTCAGGTCGACTGCGCGAACGGTCTGACCGACTGACGCCGGACGCCTCGGTGATCACCGCGCGGCTGCCAGCCAGTCGCGCCAGATCGCGCGCAGGCGGGCTTCGAAGTTGACTGCGAAGGCGGCGGTGTCCCATTGCGGCGTCGTCGCCAGGTAGCTTGCAAGCGTCGCGCGCTGGCGGCGCAGGTGGTCGACGTCGCCGGCCAACGCTTCCGCGCGGGCAATGTAGTCGTCGACGTCGCGGGCGATGTACGCCGGAATGCCTGCACCAACCAGGATCGACGCGGTGTTCCGGCTGCGCCATTCGTCGCCGCCGATCGCGACGACCGGGACGCCCTGCCAGAGGGCGTTTATGGAGGTGGAGCCGCTGCTGTAGGGGAAGGTATCGATCGCGACATCGACCTGCGCATAAAGCCGTTTCATGGCGTCGTAAGGGGAGGGCCCTTCGAGGATCAGGCGGTCGCCGCCGATGCCAAGCGCGCGGAACGCCGCGGCGACCCGTTCGCGTTCAGCGGGCATGCGCAGGTTCGCGCTCTTGAGGTACAGCTTCGCATGCCTCACCCGATGCAGCAGGCGCGCCCAGGCGTGCATCACTTCGGCATTGACCTTGAAGAAGTCCCCGAAGCAGGAAAACGTCGGATAGCCGTTGCGCTCGACCGGCGGCGCCGTGGTGGCCGGTGGATCGCCCATGTCCCAGGCCGAGATGGTGCCGTTGGGCATGTTGAAGATCTTCTCGACGTACAGGCCGGCATCCTCGGGTGGCACGCTGTAGTCGTCGGCAATCAGGTAGTTGTAGGCCTTCGCCCCGACGGTCGCGGTCAGGTTGAACCAGTTGACCTGTATCGGCGCGGGCTGTCGCAGCATTGCACCGAAGAAGTTGGGCGTGCGCAGCCGTCCGTTGATGTCGAGCAGGATGTCGATCCGGTCGGCCCGGACCTGGTCGAAGAAGGCGGCGTCGCCGATACCGTGCACGTCCCGGTACTGGTCGAGCAGTTGGCGCAGCGCCGACCCGCCACCGCCGAAGTTGTAGCAGTACAGCTCGATCTTCCGCCGGTCGTACTGTCGGAAGAACGGATACAGGGTCTGCCGCCCGATCATGCTGTCGATGTAGTCGCCGACCAGCCCGATGCGCAGGCGCCGGCCTGGGTCGCGGTCGTTCGGAAACGAGGCGGGGTCGGGCAGCCGGTCCTCCGAGGCATGGGCCGCGGCCCACGCGCGGCTTTCGGCAAAATAGTCGCGCGCCGAATGCCGGGGGCTCGCCAGGTAGCACTTCAGCAGGAAATTGTGATGATCTACCGTGTTCGCGCGCGCGAGGTCTGCCCGGGCCATAGCCTCGGCGTCGTCGACCAGCCCACCGTGATAGAGGCGGTCGCGTTCGAGCGCATCGGGCTGCATGCGGGAGAGGGCAATGCGCTGCAGTTCTGCTACCGCCTGCCCGCTGGCACCGGTGCGTACCGCGCGCTCGAGCAGCGGCAACGCAGCATCGGACAGGCCGCGGTCTGTCACCACCAGCGACAGGTTGAGCAGCAGTTCCGCGTTGTCAGGGTTCGCGGCCAGCCCCTGTGTAAAGGTGTCCTGGGCGGCGGACAGGTCGTGCGTGCGATAGTGGAGCCGTCCGAGTCCGCTCGCGGCCTGGAAGCACCCGGGAGACAGCCGCTCGGCTTCCGCGTAGCAGGTGCGTGCTTCATCCTCGCGCTCCAGCGACAGCAGCACGTTGCCGAGGTTTCCGAAGGCCTCGGGATAGGATGGACGATGGTGCACGGCCGCGAGGTACGACTGCAGGGCACCTTCGAGGTCGCCCTCGGCCATGCGTACGCTGCCCAGGTTGTTGTGTGCTTCGGCAGATCCGGGGCGCAGCGCGAGGGCTGCTTCGATCAGGCGCCGCGCGAGCGCGGCCTCGCCGAGGTTCAGCGCGGCGACACCCATCAGGTGCACGGCGTCGAAGTCGTGCGGATCGGCCTCGTACAACTGCCGGTAGAGCGTGATCGCATCCCGGAAACGGCCCTCGTCGTGCAGCTGTATCGCACGGTCGAGCAGGCTTCGATCGGCATCGCCGGGTGAACGCGGATCGCTCATGCAGGGGCGGGAGACGCTTTCCTGGGCTGCGCCGGTTCCGGAGTGAAACCCGCCGCGCGAACGGGCATTATCGAGCATCGTGCAGACGTTGCGAAGCCGGCGTCTGCAGCGCATCGCACCCCGAGAGCGGTTTTGCGGCTTCCAGAGGGCAGGGCAATGACCACCGTTGCGATCATGCAGCCGTACTTCTACCCGTACGCCGGGTACTTCCGGCTGTTCTCGCGCGCCGATCTGTTCGTGTTGTACGACTGCGTGCAGTTCCCGCGTCGCGGCTGGGTGCACCGGAACCGTCTGACGGGGGCCGGCGGGCAACTGCAGTGGCTGACCCTCCGGCTCGCGCATGCGGCGCAGGACACGGCCATCCGCGACATGCGTCTCGAAGCCTTCGCGATGGAGCAGCTCGCTGCCGACCTGCGGCGCTTTCCTGCGTTCGATCGGGCGGAGCCGGAACGGCGCGCAAGGCTGCCGCTGCTCGAAGGGGGGGCGACCCTCGTCGACTATCTCGAACGCAACCTGAAGGCAGTGCTCGACTGTCTCGGGATTGCCTGCCCGATAGTCCGCTCCTCGAGCCTCGAAATCGATCCAAGCCTGCGCGGGCAGCAACGTATCCTGGCCATCGCACGCCGGCTCGGTGCCGACAGATACCTGAATGCGCCGGGGGGGCGCGACCTGTACGAGTCCGACGCGTTCGCAGGCGTCGGTATCGAGCTCGAATTCCTGGAGCCGGCCACCGGCAGCCAGGCGAGCCTGCTGGAACGCCTGTGCAGCGAGGAGCCTGAGTCGATCCGCGCCGACGTGCGCTGAAGGCCCTTGCAGGATGTCCAGCCGTCCAATCGCGCGGCGTTCGCTCAAGTTTCGCCGTCCTGTGCCGTTACCGTCAACGACCGAGAACTGCTCCGTCCTGTCCTCGGCCCACCTCAAGCGACTGATTCGCTAAAGAATTTCGAGGTCTGGTCGTTAACATCAAGGACAGCGGCTCGCAAGGCCTTAAGTGGCGAGGGATGAGCGATGTCAAACATTAACGATCCGTTTGACTGACACGACCACGAACACTTCAGGAGACTTTCATGTCCCAGGTAATCAACACCAACATCGCTTCGCTGAACGCACAGCGCAACCTCACGACGTCGCAGAGCAATCTGGCGACCGCGCTGCAGCGCCTGTCCTCGGGCCTGCGCATCAACTCGGCGAAGGACGATGCCGCCGGTCTCGCGATCTCCGATCGCATGACCTCGCAGATCCGCGGCCTCGACCAGGCCCGCCGCAACGCGAACGACGGCATCTCGCTGTCGCAGACGGCCGAGGGCGCGCTGGCGCAGTCCGGCGAAATCCTGCAGCGTATCCGTGAACTGGCGATCCAGTCGGCGAACGCGACGAACTCCGCCAGCGACCGCCAGTCCCTGAACTCGGAGGTGAACCAGCTGGTGACCGAGGTCACGCGGATCGCCAACGCGACCACCTTCAACGGTCTGAAGATCCTCGACGGGACCTATCAGGGCCAGCAGTTTCAGGTCGGCGCCGATGCCAACCAGACGATCGGCGTGTCGATCCAGGGCGCGGCCGCCAAGGATCTGGCCAATAACTCCGTGGCAGGTCAGGGGACCGGCGCGACCGGCCTCGGTGGCGCTTCCGCGGGTGCCAACGCGGCGCCGGCGGGCAACGGTGTCGCGGCCCAGACCGTGACCGTGTCGGGCTCGAACGGCTCGGCGAACGTCACAGTCGCAGCCGACGACCAGGCGTCGACGATCGCCGCAGCGGTCAATGCGCAGTCCGGCGCGACCGGCGTCAGCGCGCGTGCATCGACTTCCGCGACCCTGGCTGTCGCCAACGTGGGCAACGTCTCGTTCAGCCTGAACGGCGGCGGCACTGCGACCACGATCAACGCGACGATCCCGTCCGGCGGCAACCTCGGCTCGGTCGTCACTGCGGTCAACCAGGTGTCGGGCCGTACCGGTGTCACCGCGACCCT
>CANGXU010000023.1 GCA_947457885.1 Betaproteobacteria bacterium | reverse complement strand
CGGTAGCGGCTCGCGAACGACCGCGCCATGCCGCTCACCGGCTCGTCCCAGGCACCCAGCGCGCTGGCAAAGGTATCGACCAGCCGGCGCCTCACCTCGTGGACGACGACCGGCGACAGCGATCCATACCGTGCGCGGTCGGCGTACGCGATCAGCTGCTCGATGGTCGCATCCCACCCTGCTCGCCCGTGTCTGCCTGCCATCAGTACTCCGGCGTGATCTTCGCGGTGGAAATGACCGTGCCCCAGCGCGCGATGTCCGCACGGATCGCAGCGGCGAACTCGGCCGGGGTGCTGCCGACGAGTACCGTCCCGCTGGGTTCGAACCTTGCCTTGACCTCGGGACGCGCGAGCGCGACACGAGTGGCGGCGTTCAGGCGCTCGATGATGGCGGCGGGCGTCTTCGCCGGCGCGAGGAAGCCGTACCAGAGATCGGACTCGAACTTCTCCAGTCCCGCGGTCTCTGAAACAGCCGGCAGGTTCGGTACTGCCGGGTTGCGCCGGGAGGTGCTGACAGCAATCGCTCGCAGCTTGCCCTGTTCGACGAACGGCATGGCTGCGAGGATGGCGACGAACATGAACTGTACCTGCCCGCCCGTCAGCGCACCGAGCGCAGGATTGCTTCCCTTGTACGGAATATGCGTGATGTCGATCCCGGCAAAGGTCTTCAGCATCTCGCCAGCAAGATGGGCACCACCACCCGAACCGGACGACGCATAGTTCAGCGTACCCGGCTTTGCACGCGCGAGCGAGATCAGCTCGGCGACGTTCTTTGCCGGCACCGCCGGATGCAGGACCAGCGCGAACGGCTGCGACGCGACCAGGCTGATCGGCGCGAAGTCCTTCACCGGATCGTAGGTCACCACCTTCTTGAACAGCTGCGGGTTGATCGCGATCGTCGCATTGGTCGTCATCAGCAGCGTATGGCCGTCCGCCGGGGCTCGGGCGACGATCTCGGTGCCGATGTTGCCGTTGCCGCCGGTCCGGTTGTCGACGATGAAGCTTTCCTTCAGTTCGCGCGTCAGCTCTGCCGCGAGGGTGCGCGACATCAGGTCACCGCCGCCACCCGCAGCGAACGGATACACGATGCGCACCGGCTTGGCCGGATAGGCCGCGTCCTGCGCAGCCGCCTGATGCCAGGGCAGGACGAGTGGCGCGACGCACAGCGTGGCCACCAGCGTCCGGCGGGCGGCACGGGGCGCCGACTGCTCACCCCTTTCGATCTGCCTCATGATTCCTCCTCCTTTGTTGCGTCAACCTCTGGGCGGTCTTGCAGGGTTCTTCGCAGCCGGCCGGGATGTGGTTGCCGCACCGATGGACCTCGACCACGCACCTGATCTGGGACAGATTCATCGTCGCACCGCCGTGGTTCGCCCTGGTCCCCCTTCGCCTGCCGTCAGCGCGCTGGCAGTTCCATCCTGCGGGTCACGGGATTGACGTAGCCACCCCATAGCACCATCGCCCGGTTGCGATTCGGGTCGCCGCAGACGACGATGTTGATGACCTCCGGTCCCGGCAGCACCCGCACGGGATCGTCGGGACCGACGAGGTACTCCGGCGGATAGAGTCCCCGGTCAACCGCATCGCGGATGGTGAACGCTTCGGAATGCCCGTACTTGAGCAGGAACTCGAGTTCGCGGAATGGCACCCGCGCGTTTTCATACAGGTATTCCCGGATCGCCTGCTTCGAATAACCGGCCTCGGCGAGCGACCGGGCAATCGGCGGTGCGATCATGATCATGATCATGTCGCGGAAGCCGCGCGGCCCGCGCTCGGCAAGGCGCGCCAGGCAGGGCTTCTTGGTGAGTTCGATCGCCAGAAACTCCAGGGCACTCTGTGCAGCGCTCTTGTCTGCCGTGCCGTAGATGGCGGGCGGCCAGCCCCAGGTGACCGTAGCGCATGCGGTCACGGTGCTGTCCCCGGGCTGGAAGCCGTGTTCGACATGGTAAGGCTCCCATGGCGACTCCGCCTCGTTCTCGGCGATCGTGAAGTTCATCGGGTAGCCGAAGGTGCCCATGTAGTTGCGGCCCAGCTTGTACCCGGAGAGATTGCGGATGATCAGCCCGAGCGCACGGCCGATCGCCGGGTTCGATCCCTTCGAGATCATCTGGCCGCCGTTCTCCAGCCCCAGAGACTGCACGGCGGGACCGTTCACCAGCAGGTAGGGCAGCACCCCCCAGGTGCTGCCGATGTTGCTGAGGTTGTACGTATTGTCCGCCAGCGCCTCGACTGCCGCGATGAGCAGCGGCATCGCGTCCGGCCGGCAACCGGCCATCACGCCATTGGCGGCGATGTTCCATGGGGTCGCCTGCAGGTTCGCCTGCGGCAGCACGGCGATCGGCTCGTGCGGCGCACGATCGGTATGCGCCAGGAACGCGTTGACACGCTCGAGGGTAGGCGGGACGATCGGCAGCTCGTCGGTCCACAGGCGGCTGCGGAAGTGCGCGTTGACCTCGTCGAAATCACCCTCGAACACGATGGCGTCGCCGCGCGGCCCGGCCACGGCGCTGGCACTGGCGACGGCGGCCGCCGGCTCGGTGAGCAGCTTGACGATCCGGCCGAACAGCACGTCCTCGACGTTGCGAACGACCCGCTCGTCCTCATGCACGCCGACAGCGCCCGGGTACTCCCCGATCCGCAGGTCGGCGAGCCCTTCAGCCTTCGCTACCGCGCGAGCGATCGCGGTGAATCCGGTAGTGGTGATCACGACGCTCGGAATACCGAGCTTCTCCGCTTCGATGGCCGGCCTCACCGAGGCCGGTGTGCAGGTCCCTCAACCACCGTTGCCGGTGATCAGGGCGTCCGCCCCCCGCTCCTTCGCCAGCGCAGCGACCTGCTTCGCGACCTGCTTCTGCGTGGCCGGGTCGCCACCGACGTAGACGATAGGCATCTCGTCGTAGGGGATCACCTTGACGCCGGGATACCTGTCCGTGAACAGGCGGCGATAGGTGCGGAACATCAGCTCGCCCTTGAAGTGGTTGTTGTACACCTCGCAGATGACCTTGCCCTCGAGCGTATCGAGGTGGGGACTGATCCTGCCCGTCGAGGAAGGCGGCACGCCTTCCGGGCTGATGACGGCGAATCGCTCGCTCATGACGCTTCCTCCTGGCTTGTCCTGCCCGGATCGGATCCGGGACGCATCGGGCATTAGACTGCGGATTCGACCGCCTTTCCAGACTTTCGCGCCATGCGTGCACTCCCGGGGAAATGCTGGAGGGGCGAAGATCAATCCGACTTCAGGCCGGTCTGCGCAGCGATGCGGCTCCACTTGACCACCTCCGCAGCCACCAGCGCCCCCCACCGCTCGGGCGTGTTCGGTCCGTTCACCGGATCGAATCCGGCGTCGATCATCTGCTTGCGCATCGCAGGATCCTGCAGGATCGCCACCGTGTCGCGGTTGATCCGTTCGATGATGGCGCGTGGCGTCGGGCGCGGCGCATAAAGGCCGCTCCACTGCAACGTCTGGAAGCCGGGGATACCCGCCTCGGCGATCGTCGGGAAGTCGGGCATCGACGGCGAACGCTGGCTGTCGCCGATGCCCAGCAGGCGAAGCTTCCCGGCGCGCACATGGGGAAGCGGTGCAGCCGCGCCGCTCATGGCGATGTCCACCTGTCCGCCCAGCAGGTCGGTCAACATCGGCGCCGATCCGCGATAGGGGACGTAGATGATGTTCGTGCCCGTCATCGTCTTCAGCAGTTCCATCGGCAGCGTGTTCGCGTTCGAGCTGGAACCGTAGGTGAGCTTGCCCGGGTTCGCCTTCGCGTGCTCGATCAGTTCGAGCAGGTTGCGGATCGGAAGGCGCATGCTGGCCACCAGCAACACCTGCTGGTTCGCCGTCTGGACGATCGGCGCGAGGTCGCGCGCCGAGTCGTACGGCAGCTTCTTCCTGAACGCGACGTTGTAGGCCTGACTCGTGCCGTCGATCAGCAGCGTGTAGCCGTCACCTGCAGCCTTGGCGACGATATCCGTACCGATGCTTCCATCGGCACCCGGACGATTGTCGACCAGGATCGGCACGCCCAGCGATTCCGACAGGCGGCGCGCGACCATGCGGCCGAGCAAGTCGGTGCCGCCGCCCGGCGGATACGGCACGACGAGCCTGATCGGTTTGGCGGGCCATGCCTGCGCCAAGGCCGGCAGCGGTGCCAGGATGGACACGCCGAGCGCCCCGAGCGCGAGCAGCGCAGTGGTGCATTTCGGGCGAAGGAGCCCGCAGACAAGTCGGGTGGTCAATCCGTCTTCGATTGCCATGGTCACTGTCCGCCCTTCAGCCCAGCGTCTCGAATCAGCTTGCCCCACTTGTCATGCTCCAGGCGCACCTTGGCGGCGAATTCCGTCGGGTTCATCACCATCGGATCGACGTTCTGTGTGGCATAGAACTCGCGCACATCGGGCAAGGCGAGCACTTTCGTGATCAGGATATTGAGCCGTTCTGCCAGTTCGCGCGGCAGCGCGGCTGGTCCGAAGATGCCCTGGAAGCCGGTGTATTCGTAATCGGCCACACCAGCCTGCGCGATCGTGGGCAGTTCCGGCATCACGCTGCTGCGCTCGCGGCCGGTGGTCGCCAACGCACGCAGCTTTCCGGTCTTCACGTGCGGCTGCATCACGATCGCGGAGAAGATCATCATCTCGACGCGGCCTGCGAGCAGGTCGGACATCATCGCGCTGGCGTTGGCATAGGGGACATGCGTGGCACTGATCCCCGCGCGCACCTTGAACAGTTCGGTCGCGAGATGAAAGCCTGTGCCATGGCCGGGCGAGCCGAAGCTGATCAGGCCGGGCTTGCGCTTGGCCAGTGCCACCAGGTCGCCGACCGACTTCACCGGCAGCGATGGATGCACGACCAGCAGCGCCGAGAACTGCCCCATCGGCACGATCGGCAACAGGTCGCGCAGCACGTCGATCGGCATCTTCGCCTGGATGTGCGGATTGACGGTGATCGAAGACCCCGGCCCGCTGAACACCGTGTAGCCATCGGGCGGCGCCCTCGACACCATCTCCATCGCGATGTTGCCGGCCGCCCCGGGCCGGTTGTCCACCAGCACCTGCTGCCCAACGACCTCCGACAGGCGTTGCGCCAGCGGACGAGCCAGAGAATCGCTGTTGCTGCCAGGCGAGAAGCCGATGACCATCCGGATCGGTTTGGACGGAAACGGCGCGCTGCCGCCCTGGCCGAAAGAGACCGCCGGCAGCATCAAGGCCAGCCCGATACAGCTCCGGATGTACATCGCTGCTCCTCCTTCGTCGGCGTCTGTGCGCCGTTGGCTGCCATCTGCAACCAGGCAGGCAGGTTACCGCACGCGGCTTCGACTGGCAAAGCCGCGCCACCGTGCGCACACGAGTCCCTGCTCCGGTATGAACCTGCCTGGGCTTTCGGTATCGTGTCCGTCATCGGCGCACACGAGCATTCACCGAAAAGCGACCCCACATGGACTGGTTCGAACGCCTCACCGGCTTCCGCGAGTCGACCTACGCGCAGACGCAGGCCAACCTCGAAGTAGTCGGCACGACCCTGCGCTCGCGCATCAACGGCGCGGCCTACGACATCGGCACGCTGGAACTGGTATCGCTGCAGGCACTGCGCGAACGCGTCGCGGGCCAGGCTGCGCTGCTCGGGCGCCTGAAGGTCGGCATCGTCCGCGGTAACGTCCGCGACCTGCACCAGGCACCGGAGAACGCCGGCGCGCTGTTCCAGGTGGCATCCCAGTTCAACCTGCTCGAGATGGTGCGTCCGGATGTCACGCCCGACGACGGCGTCACGCGGTACGCGGGCGACCCCACCCAGGGGCCAGCCTGCGCGATCGCCGCCGGGGCAGCCACGATCTACCGGAACTACTTCGCACCGGTCGGCACGCAGATCGGGCAGACCCGGCACCGACAGCTCGACGGACTGGCGCCGCTGGGCGCCGCACTGGCGGATGCGACCGGCCTGCCCATCGATGAGCTGTGGAACATGCGCAACGGCTACGCGCTCTGCACGCGCAAGGGCCTCCAGGCGATCGCCAACTGCCTGGGTACGCTCGACGAGGCGGCGATCGACCGGTTGCGCAGCGCGCTGTGCATCGGCGTACACCACGATGTCGAAGTGACCGACGCACCGACAGCGCGCACACGGCCCGTGGTGTCGCAGGCGTTCTGTTCGGCACTGCCGCTCGGTTATTGCGAAGACCAGGCGCCGGGCCTCTGGCGGTCGTTCGCGACGCTGGTGCTCGAAGCCGCCTACGAAGCGACGCTGTGCGCGGCGCTCGCGCGGGCGCAGGCCGGCGGCTCGCGCAAGGTGCTGCTGACCAGCCTTGGCGGCGGCGTGTTCCGGAACGATGAGGCGTGGATCCTATCGGCGATGCAGCGGGCGCTTCGACGGGTCGAAGACCGGGCACTCGATGTGCGGGTGGTCAGCTACGCCGCGCCCTCGCCGAAGCTGATCGAACTGGTCGCGGCGCTCGACTGAGGGCGTGTCCGCCCTCGAAGGGGTCAGAGACGGGCACCCGGGACAAGGGCCAGGACATATCGCTCCTGGCGCGCATTCTCGATCGCGTCCTTGCCGCGCGCGCCCCTCACCTGGCGTATCGCCTCGGCCGGCGCGATACCAGTCTCGATCAGGATACGGGCGGCGATGGTGCCTGCACGGCCCAGCCCGCCCTTGCAGTGCACGACCGCGCGGCCACCGCCGATCAGGAGGTCGCGCAGCCCCGGCCCGATGCGAGACCATCCGGCCTCGAACCGGTCATCCGGCGTGCTGCCGTCCGTGATGGGCAGGTGATGCCAGTCGATGCCCCTGGCCCTGACGCCAGCACCCAGGCCAGTGACACGCAGCGCATCGAACTCGTGGTCTTCGATCAGCGTGAGCACGGCCAGTGCACCCCATTGCCGGATGTGGTCGAGGTCAAGTTCCAGGTCGCGCGCCCAGGCGGGACCGTTGTAGCTCGGTGCATGCTTGCCGGGACAGAGGGTTATACCGAGTACTCCACCCTGCGTCCCCACCGGCAGCGGGTCGAGGCAGAGCGGATGGGTGATGCTGGTGCGTATGGTCATGACCTCACCACTTCCCCTCACTCACCTTCGCGGCCCCTGACCCGAGCGGCACGATCTTCTGTGGCTTGACCGCATCGTTCTCCACGATCGGCTTCTCGCCGAGCTTCACGCCTTTGGCGACGACGCTGTCCAGCCCTGCAAGTTTCTTCGCGCCACCCAGCGCATCAAGCTTGTCATCGTAGTACTCGAACCAGGGTAAACCTGCGTTCGTATAGTCGGTCGCCGAAGGCTGCTGCCCCGGCACAGGCTTGCCGGTAGCGACCGTCCACTGAGCGCTGTTGAGGATGCGAACGAAGCACCGGCTGGACCTGGACATGTCCCATGCGTCGTGTCCGTACTCGTCTTCGTAGAGCTCCTGCCGCATCAGCCCACCAGGCGCCAACCCCATCGATGCCGACGCGCATGGTTCGGCAACGCTGTGACGCACGTCCGCATCGAAAGCGCGACTGCTCAGCTTCAATATTTCTTCGTAGCGATCTCGTTTCATCGGGTAGACGATGATCTGGATGCCACCATGTTCTGCGGCGCCAGAGAGCTGCTCCTCGGCGGTGTAACCCTGCCCGAGCGGCATCGCGACAAACTGCCTGATCAGTCCCTTCTGCACGCAGAAACCGTCGAGCCAAGGCTGATCGGGCACCACGAGATAGTCCTGTGGGTCCTTGACGAGGCCGTTGCTCCATTCGTCCCCCGTCACCGCGTTGATCTTGCCTGCCGCGATCTTGACTGCGAACGGATAACTCACCCCCATTTGCGAGTCGGACTCGCTTGAAAAATTGATCCACAACGCCTCAGCCTGGTACATCGGCAGCAGTACGCCGCCACGCTCGACCCATCCAGCGGGCAATCGTGAACAATGTTCTTCAACATGCGCCAACGGAAAACGGCCTAACCCCGGTGGCAGTGGGTACTCCCGGTTGTCGTCAGGGATGCGCAGCGTCCGCTGAAAGTCCACTCGGCAAACCGCATCCGCGTGCACCTCGGGAAACTGAAAAACCAGCTCGTCGTGCTGCACCTCGATCATGATCATCGCTCCTGAACGTTGCTGTCACCGGCCGACTCAAAGGCGCGTTCGTGGGTTGTAAAACCTTTCGAGGCAGTCGAACAGATCAGTCCGTGCCGCTACCCCCGGTGATCTCATGGCCGTGACCGCGCGAGATTCAATGCAGCGCAGCCGGCCCAGTCGCCCGCGCGAAAGGTAGCCAGGTTCGTCATGCCCTGATTGGAGTGGAGCGTGCCTCTCGTTCAAAATCCTTACGATCAAGAGGATTACAGATGATGAAGCTCGCAGGCACAAACAATCCGCACGATCAAAAGGATTTTTTGCCAAACGCGCGCTCTTGGCACAGAATCCTCACTTTCGTGAGGATTTCTTCATGAAGATACCTATCGAAAACGCAGCAGCCATTGGCAGGGTCGTGCGCGCCAGCCGCAAGGCACAGAAGATCCGTCAGGATGATGCCGCAGGCAGCATCGGTGTCAGCGAGAACTTTCTGGGCAAGATCGAACGCGGCAGTGAATCCGTGCAGTGGGGAAAGCTCTTTCAGATCCTTGAAGGTCTGGGCGTCCGTGTCATGGTTGATGTGCCCGAGAGCGTGGCCGCGTACTTGAACGACCCAGCGAACAGCAGGGACAAGCCGTGACCGGCCGGGCCTTGCGCGCCTCGATCAATCAGACGAACGTTGGCACGTTACAGGAGGTGGGTGGCCTGTGGAGTTTTCAGTACTCCGCAGACTGGCTGGTCAACCCGGGGGGCTTCGCGCTCAGCGCGCACCTTCCACTGACGGCGGAATCGTTACTGGACGGCGCCAGCAAGCGCCCCGTGCAATGGTATTTCGATAACCTGCTCCCTGAAGAAGGCCAGCGTGTCCTGCTGGCCGGCGATGCCAGTCTGGATGCGGAAGACGCCTTCGGGTTGCTGGCATGGTACGGCGCAGAATCCGCCGGGTCGCTGACTTTGCTGCCCCCGGACGCTGCGCCGCAAACAACAGAGCCCCTGCGACCGTTACCGGACGATGCACTGGAGACCCGCATTCGTCAGTTGCCCAGGGCACCGCTGACGCATGCCGCCATCAAGCGCATGTCGCTGGCGGGGGCCCAGCACAAGTTGGCGGTCGTCCTGCAAGATGGCGTACTGTTTGAACCCGCTGGCGCGACGCCTTCGACCCATATCCTGAAGCCTGATCACCCGGATGAGGACTACCCCCATTCCGTGATCAATGAATGGTTCGTGATGCGGCTGGCAAAGCGACTGGGACTCGATGTACCCGACGTGCATCGTCGATACGTGCCGTCACCGGTGTACTTGATCGATCGCTTTGACCGCGTTCGAGAGGGCCAAGGCTGGCAACGCAGACACGTGATCGACGCATGTCAGTTGCTCGGGCTGGATCGCAGCTTCAAATACAGCCAGGGCAGCATGGAAAACCTCGCGGCAATGGCCAACGCCTGTCGCAGCCCGGCAGTCGCACGTTCCCGGCTCTTTGGCTGGCTGGTGTTCAACATGCTCGTCGGCAATGGCGATGCCCACCTGAAAAACCTGAGCTTTCTGGTCTCGCATGAGGGCGTTCAATTGGCCCCGTTCTACGACCTGCTCAGCGTCGCCGCCTATGACACACCCGCCTTCGACAAGAAAGGATGGCCCGCACAAACCCAGCTGGCGTGGCCGATTCTGGGCGTGCGGCGCTTCTCGGATATCAGCCATGGCCTGCTGCTGGAGGCAGGCGCATCGCTGAATCTGGCCAAAGGTACGGCCAAGCGGGTACTGGAAAGCCTGCGCAGCCGCGCCACCCGGGAGGCGGAAGCGCTGTACGCCGAGATCGAAGCCGAAAATGCCCGGATCGCCCATGCACGCCCTGAACTGTCCGCGACGATGGCAGGCGAATCCCGCTGCCTCAGGGTTGTTCTGCACACCGTGCTCGAAGAGATGACCAGGCAGATAGCCTGAGCATCACTGACTGGACGCAGCCCGTCGGCGCGGTACATCCGTGATGTGGCGGTGATTACAGATAGCCAGATCGATATCTGTCGTGTATCGCTTTGACCGATAATCATCGAACTTCGGTCTTCCCGACCATCCGGCAAGACGATCGCTTGCCACCTCCAGGCGGCAGCTTTCTTCGTGGTACGAAGCTTGCGCTGACGTAGCATCCGAAAAGCCGAAAGGAGAATGCCAACCATGAACCGGCCACACGTATCGTTTGCAGGTGCCGTCGCGATTCCAGCGTTGCTGCTTGCAGCGCCCGCTGCCGCGCAGGGCTTCCCCTCGAAGCCGGTCAACCTGGTCGTCACGGTCCCCGCAGGCGGTTCGATCGACGCCGTGGCCCGGCTGATCGCAGCCGATCTCGCCCCGGTGCTGGGCCAGCCGGTGCTGGTCGTCAATCGCCCCGGCGCGGGTGGCAACCTGGCCGGTGAGTCCGTCGCGCGCGCGGCGCCCGATGGCCATACGCTGATGATCAGCAGTTCGAGCACACTGACCGTGAACCCGCATGTCTACAAGAACATGCCGTTCGATTCGATCAAGAGCTTCGCGCCGATCGTGATGCCGGCACGCCTGAACCTCATCCTCGCCGTGCATCCGCGCCATGCAGTGAACACGGTGAAGGAGTTCGTCGAGCTGCTGAAGGCGCAGCCGGGCAAGCTCACATACGCTTCGTCGGGCAACGGTACCAACCCGCAGCTGGGTGGCATCCTGTTCGGGATGCAGACCGGCACGAGTTCGCTGCACGTGCCGTTCGGCGGCATCGCGCCCGCGCTCAATGCCCTGCTGGGAGGACAGGTCGACTACATGTTCGATTCGGCGACCTCGATCCCGCACGTGCAGGCCGGCAAGGTGAAGGCACTGGCCGTGGTGGGTCCGGCACGCCTGTCTTCGCTGCCGACAGTCCCTGCGCTGTCGGAGCTGGGCTTCGCCGACATGACCGCCGTCAACGGCTTCTATGCCGTCATGGCTACCGCCGGCACGCCAGCGGACGTGGTGTCCCGCCTCAACACCGAGATCGTTCGCATCATGCGCCAGCCGGGGGTTATGGAGCGGGTCAACGGCATGGGGCTCGTGAACGCCACATCCACGCCGGAGCAGCTGGGACAGGCCATCGCGGATGACCTGCGTCGGCTGGGGCCCATCATCCGCGAGGCGAAGATCTCGCTGCAGTGACTGTCACTGGACCAGGGGACGACCGATGGGCGATAGCTGGCCGAAGCTTCGTGTAGCCGCAGCACAGGCCGGCACGGCCTTCCTGGACCGGGAAGCCGCGGTCGCGCGCGCCTGCGAGCTCATCGCCGAAGCGGGCACGCTCGGCGTGGACTTGCTCGGCTTCGCCGAGAACTTCATCCCCGGCCATCCGGTCTGGTACTACTTCCATCCGGCATTCAGCCCGAGAAGCATGGACATGGCGACCGCCCTGTTCGCCAATTCGGTGGAGATTCCAGGGCCCCAGGTCGATGCACTCTGCGCAGCAGCTGCCGCTGCCCGGGTGTTCGTCGTGATCGGCGTGACGGAGCGGCGCGCGTCGACCACCGGCACGCTCTACAACACCCAGTTGTTCATCGATCGAACGGGGACGATCGTCGGCCGGCACCAGAAGCTGATGCCCACCATGAGCGAGCGCCTGGTGCACACCGGCGGTGGGGGCGACAGCCAGCGCACCTGGCCCTCCGAGTTCGGGCCGGTGAGCGGGCTGATCTGCGGCGAGAACTCGAACCCGCTGGCGCAGGCCGTCATCGCCTCGCAGTATTCGCGCATCCATGTGGCGTCATGGCCGAACCACTTCAAGCCCACGCCAGGCTTCCCCGACATGCCGGAGATGAGCCTGCTCGTCGCGCGCAACGTCGCCTATACCTGCAAGTGCTTCGTTATCAGCGCCTGCGGCATCGTCACGGCCGAGATGGCCGAGCGGTTGCCCGCGACGGATGCGGACCGCGCCTGGCTGCGCGAGCCCGCCCGTAGCGGCGGCTCGGTCATCATCGATCCGCGCGGGGTCGCGATCACCGAGACCTGGTACGGCGATCGTGAAGGCATCCTGCATGCGGACATCGACCTCGAGCTCACTGTTCGCGCGCGGCTGGTGCACGACTTCGGCGGGCACTACAACCGGCCGGACGTGTTCCACCTGAAGGTCAACGATGCGCCTCCACCCCTGGTGTCCCTGTCCGACAATCAGGTCGCGGACTGGCGCGCGGCCAGCCGCGTCGTTTCTTCCGAGTAGATCGCGTCGTCGGCGTAGCCGACGGGCCCCGGCTTGCCGGAGCCGATGAAGGTCTGCATGTAGACGTCCACGTCACCCTCGTTCTCGAAGCCGTGCAGCACGCCTGCCGGGCACGAGATGGCCTCCCAGCGGTTGAGCCGGGTCGAGACCCTGTTGCCCCGGCCATCTTCCATGAAGACGGTGAGTACGCCCTCGAGCACGAAGAACGCTTCCTCGACCTCGTGCGTATGGGCGGATCCACCCTGGCCCGGCGGCACCTGCATGATGCTGAGCGTGAAGCCGCCCGCAGGGATCGCGTGCGGATCATGCTTGCCCGACCCGCCAGCGCCGATGAAACGGTGCTGGGCGCGCCGCCGGCCTTCGACCTGCGAGTCGGCGAAGGCGTCCCAGTCACCCGGTATCTCTGTGAAGCGAGCGACGCGAGTGTCGATCAGGTCCTGCAACGGAACGCCGGCACAGGCCGGATCTATAGTGTGCTTGATCGATTGCATGGTCATCCCACTCTCTGGCAGCTTGCCGAAAAAATCAATCCTGCAACGAATCTTGTGTGACGCGCATCGCCGGATGCATCATGCGCCCCCTACCTCGGCCCGAGCCCGCGCGCCGCGCGCTCGGCGATCCATTTCAGCCGCAGCTCCTCGCACTCCTTCGTGCGCACGCCGGTGACGAAATCCAGCTCGCGGCCGGTGAGGTCGAGCAGCGTCTCGACGCTGTAACGGCCGACATCCTTGCGGCCGATGCCGGCGTGGCGTCCGCCGATCACCAGGCAGCCGACCTTCGCTTCCAGGATCGCCCAGCAGCACATCGGGCAGGGTTCCATCGCGGTATACAGCGTGCAGTCGGACAGCTCCACGCGCTGCTGCGCATGGCAGACCTCGCGGATCACCACCATCTCGCCATGAGCGGTCGGGTCTGAGTCGGAATACACACGGTTGCCGCCGCGCGCCAGTATGTTGCCGTTGCCATCGACGATCAGCGAGCCGAGTGGCCGGTTGCCCTGTGCCCAGGCTTCGCGCGAGAGTTCCAGCGCGATGTCCATGAAGTGCTGGTGATCGAGTGCCATTGCCTTCCTCCTGCGGATCAGTCGAGCCGGATCAGTCGAGCCGGATCTTCGCCTGTTGTATCACCTGCCCGAAGCGTGCGAGCTCGGAGCGGATCAGCTGCCCGAGCACCTTGCCATCGCCGGGCGTCATCTCGGCGCCCTGGTTGGCGAAGCTCTTCTGCACCTGCGCATCCTTCAGCGCCACGAGCAGGTCCGACTCGATACGGGACAGCACCTCGGCCGGCGTACCTGAAGGAGCCAGCAGGCCGTTCCAGATCACCACGTCCATCGAGGGATAGCCCGACTGCACCAGCGTCGGCACGCCCGGCAACGGGTCGATCGGCCTTGCGCTGGTGACCGCGAGTGCGCGCAGCTTGCCGCTGCGCACCTGGCCGAGCACGGCCGGCACCGCATGAATGCCTGCCTGCGCCTGTCCGTTCATGATGCTCACGACTGCCGGCGCCGCACCGGTATGTGGCAGGTGCAGCAGGTCGATGCCCGCTGCGCGCTTGAACATCTCCGGCGCGAGATGTGTACTGGCGCCGTTGCCGGACGAGGCGTAGATCAGGTCGCCCGGTCGCGCCTTCGCGAGCTTCACCAGATCAGCTACTGTCTTCACCGGCAGCGACGGATGCACCAGCAGCAGCATCGGCGTCGAGGAGACCAGTCCGATCGGCGCAAAGTCGCGCAGCGTGTCGTACGCGAGCTTGGGGTACAGGTTCGGGTTCACCGCGAGTTCGGTCGACGAACCGAGCAGCAGCGTGTAGCCATCGGGCTTCGCCCGCGCGGCGATTTCGGTGCCGATGGTGCCGCCGGCGCCCGGTCGGTTCTCGACGAAAACCTTCTGCCCCCAGCGCTCGCTGAACTGTTGGGCCAGGATACGACCGGCGGTGTCCGATGCACCGCCGACCGTGAACGGTACGATCATGCGCACGGGTGACATCGGCCACGATTGGGCGGATGCACCGCTGGAGGCGGCTATCGCTGCAGCGACTGCGACAAGATACAGTCGCGCCGGCCTGGCGGTACGGTGCAGGTTGGCGTACACGGGGGACCCTTTCATCACGGAGAGCGGTGCGGCGTGAGGGGCCGCGACCGACTCACCGGAAGCAATAACGAAGCCAGCGCGGCCGCAGGCCGCCCGTCAGCCTACCTGGCCTCGATCACCGGCAACAGCACATACGGCGCCCGCTCGCGATCGAAGTGCAGCGTGTTCACCCCGCCGAACACCTCAGGCGGTCGATCGACCGGATCGTCGTGCAGGAACGGCCCCACGCCCTTCATCGGATACGGCGCGTTTGGCGGCGAGGCATCGGTGCCATCTACTTCGTAGTCGCGCCCGAGCACGGTCACCGCGAGCCGATAGCCCACCGGCACCACGATCGAGGTCGGCCACACTTCGACATCGAGCTCTACCGGTACGCCCGGCTGCAGCGGCCAGGCTTCGTCATGGGTGTGCCACGGCCGCCATGGCCGGCTCTCGCCCGCATCGAGCTTGCGCTGCGACGCGCGCAGCCAGCCGATGGCCACCGGCACGCGTGGATCGTTGGCGCCGATGAAGGTGACTTCCTTGCCTTGCGGGTCGTACACGCGCACCACGAAGAACACGTCTGCATCGCGGGTGCGCGACGACAGCCACAGCTTTGCCGCCACCGGACCGGTGATCTCCATCGGTGCGGTGAGCGGCGGGGTGCTGAAGGTCAACCCGTCGCCCATCGCTTCGTAGTCGAGCGTGGCGCTGGCGGACGGGCGCGTGGTGGTCAGCGTCCGGTTGGTGGGGTCGAGGTAGAACGGCGTGAAGCGGGTGCCGGCCAGCGGCCATTCCTGTTCATCGCGCAGTTCGAAGCGTTCACCCGGATGGCGCACATTGACCGACACGCGCGGCTGGCTTCCCCAGTCGGTGTCCTCGCCCTTCAGGAAGTGACCAAAGAAACGCTTCTGCAGGGCGATACCGTAGCTGGTGTAGAAGTGGGTGAAGTGGGTGTCGCCATGGATCTCGAGCCACTTCTGGATCGAGCCCGCGCGCAGGTAGCCCTCGAAGTTGCCGCGCGGATGCAGCCCCATGCCACCCCAGTTGGCGCAGGACACCAGCGGTACCTCGATGTCTTCGAAGCGCGGCATGCGCGCGCGGTAGTAGTCGTCGATCAACGGCCGCGCCAGCGCCTCGCCACCGAGATCGACCCGGTTGGCTTCGAGTTCGGCCTCGCTCAGCTCGAGCGGACCGGCGACCGGCTCGCCGGTCACCTTGCTCTTCGGGCCGCGCGTACCCAGGCCGTGCTGCACCGACTTCACCTGCCGCCGGTACCAGCCATCGAGGAAACCGCACAGGATGCCGCCGTGGCGCGAGAGTTCGCGGTAGTAGTCGGACGAACCCTCCCACACGCACATCGCGGCCAGGTGCTTCGGGCGCAGCGCGCCCACCTGCCACTGGTTCATCGCGTAGTACGAGATGCCGTTCAACCCGACCTTGCCGCTGCTCCACGGCTGCTCGCCCGCCCACTCGATGCACAACTTCATGTCGAGCGTCTCGCGTGGCGACCAGCAGTCGATCACGCCGGGCGAGCGCCCCGCACCGCGCGAATCGACGCGTACACAGGCGTAGCCGTCGGGCACCCACTTCTCGGGGTCGACCAGTTCCCAGTTCTGGTACTTGTTGGTCGAACCTTCGAGGATCTCGGGTGCGGCCTTGACCAGCCGCGCCCAGTGGCTGGGGTAGCCTTCCTGGAAATCGAGCCCCTTTGCATAAGGCCCGCTGGACAGGATGACCGGATGGCGGCCCTCGCCCAGCGGCCGGAACACGTCGGCGCGCAGCACGACGCCATCGTCCATCAGGATCGGCACATCCCAGTCGATCTGCATGCCGTCGCGCACCTCGCTGCGGCGGGCGTGGCGATAGGGGTCGTTGGAGATCGGGGTCATGCTCATGTGCGGGCCAGTGGCTGGAAGGGGAAACGGTGGACGACCATGGCGGGTCGCGGCATGATCTTCAGTCGGTCTTGTGACCGCCAGCCTTCGCGATGCGGGCTGCGAGGTCGCGCATCTGCGCGAGGTCCTGTGCCACGTAGCGCGCGAAATCGGCGGTGCTCATGCCGCCGGGCAGCAGTCCGAGTTCATCGAATCGGTTGCGGATGTCCGGATCTGCGACGGCACGCTCGACCTCGGCATGCAGGCGGGCGACGATCTCGGGGCGCGTGCCAGGCGGCAACCAGAGGCCGAACCAGCCGATCAGGTCGAAGTCGGGGAAGCCTGCCTCGCGCATCGTCGGTACGTCGGGCAGCCCCTTCCAGCGCACCGGCCCGGTGATCGCCAGCGGGCGCGCCTTGCCGCCCTTGATCAGCGGCATCGCCACCGGCGTGGTCAGGAACAGCGTGTCGATGTGGCCGCCCATCAGGTCGTTGGTGGCCTGTGCCGCACCCTTGTACTGCACGTAGCGGATATCGGTGCCCGACACAGCCTTGAGCATCTCGGCGCCGATGTACAGGATGTTGCCGACGCCAGCGGCGCCGTAGGTGAGCTTGCCCGGATACTTGCGCGCAAGCGTGACGAACTCCTTGACGTTACGCGCCGGGATCGACGGATGCACAAGGTGCACCATGCCGTAGGTGCGAGCGATCTGCGTGACCGGCGCGAAGTCCTTGATGGGGTCGTAAGGCACGCCGGACGGGTTGAAGGCCGTGTTCGACGTATGCGAGCCGGTGGTGATCAGCCAGGTATGGCCATCGGGCGCAGCCTTTGCCACCAGGCTGCTCGCGATCACCCCGGCTGCGCCGACGCGGTTCTCGAGGACGATCGGCTGGCCGAGCGCCGCGGACATCTTCGGCATCAGCAATCGCGCCACCAGGTCGACGACGCCACCGGCGCCGAAGCCTTCGATCAGGCGGATCGGACGCGCGGGGAAGTCCTGGGTCTGCGCTGCCGCGGGCAGCGCGCAGGAAAGCGCCAGGGTGGCCATGAAAGCAGACAGCACGCACGAGCGGCGCTGCTGCCCGAAAGGCAAACGGGGCTGGGACATCGGGTTCTCCTCCGGATCGTGGCCCCGTCTGTCGCGTGGCTTCATGATCACACGTAAGCACGCAGTGTAGGAATCACGGGGGCAAGGCGTCAAGCGGCACGCCCTCGCGGATCCGGCCCCCGTACGGCCGGCGCTCACACGGCGTATCGCTCCGCCGCCAGCCGTACCCTCCGGGCGACCTCGGCGCGCAGCTCTGCGGGCTCGAGCACCTCGACCTGTTCGCCGTGGCGCAGGATGTCCATCACCAGTTCGTGCGGCTCGGCGTAGGGCAGGCGCAGTTCATACTTGCCATCGGGAAGTACCCCCGCCTTCTGCTGTGGATGCCATTGCTCGGAACGCACCCAGACGGCGGCCTGCGCTTCAAAGCACAGCCGTGCCCATTGCAACTGCTCGCCCTTGTAGATGCCGTAGCCACCGCCCAGCCGGGCGTCGACTTCCGCCAGCGACACCCGACGCGCCCGCGCGTCGAGGGGCATGGCGTGTTCGATCGCGTCGATCGCGAACGTCCGGAAGTCATCCACCTGATGGCACCAGGCATCGAGATACCAGGAGTTTCGATGGAACACGAGGCGCAGGGGCGAGACCTCGCGCGTGGAACGCTCGTTCCGGTGGCGCCCGAGATAGGCGATCTGCAGCCGCCGGCCAGCCATGACCGCCGCACCGACCATCTGGAACCACTTCAAGGGCACAGGGCGGCCGAGACTGCGAACCAGCTTCACCCGCAGCATCACCGCCCGCGCCGGTGCGTTTGCCCGCCCGAGCAGCCCTTCGAGCCGGTCGATCAGCGGGCGCACCTCGGCACCGATGAAGCCACCCGGATCGAGTTCCTTCAACAGGGCGTTCATGGTCATCAGCGCGTGGATCTCGTCGGACGAGAACCACAGCCCTGGCAGCGCATACCTCGGCCCGGAACGGCTCTTCGACTTCTCGAACCGGTAGCCGCCCGTGAACCGGTCGAACACGATCGGCGCATTGAGCCGATCGCGCATGTAGGTCAGGTCTCGCTTGGCGGTCGCACGAGACACCTCGAGTGCCGTGCATAACGACTGCATCGACAGGCTGCCGTGTTCGGTCAGCAGCTGGTCGATACGATAGAAGCGTTCGATGGGATTCAAGGCGCGCCCGTTTGCCGCTGGTGGCCATGCAGCTTACGGTCTCGCAGGCTCACCACGTGAGCCCGCGCTTTATCGCCTTCTGGGAAGCCGGTGCCGAAGCCGGTGCCGCCTTGGGCGCCACCGGAGTCGCCTGGACCATCCCGACTCAGAACTGATAGACGCCCGAGATCATCAGCACCTTGATCGACGACTCTCCGGTGGTCGCCCGGTCGCCAACCTTGCTGATGTAGGTGTAGTCGCCCCGGATACCGACGTTCGTCGTGGCGAGGAACTGCGCGCCGATGCCGACCATGGGGACGGTGCTCCGGTCGCTGAAGGTCTGCCGGCCGCTCGCTGCCACGGCGCTGCCGTTGACCGTTCCGCTGCCGGTCAGGATCACTTCATTCTCGACCTTCACATGCGCCAGCCCGGCCTTCGCGAACAGGTCGACCGAACCGATGCGATGGGTGAAGCGTGGTGCGAGGGTCAGTGCGTAGCCAGAGATATCCTGCCTGGCATTGATGGAGCCGTTGTAGGTGTTGCCCCCAACGACCGCGTTGGTCGCGACGAGGGATGTGGTCGCCGACAGACTCCGGATGTTCAGGTAGCCACCCTCGAGGGACCACTGGCTGTTGAAGTTGCGACCGAGCAGCAGGCCGAACGCTGTGCCGTTGGTGTCGGCACTCTGAGTGAACGTTAGACCACCGGACGTCTGCGAATAGGTTGCGATGTCGCTGCTCACCTTCGCGGTACCGAAGCCGGCTGCGATGTAGGTGGAGGTCTGTGCGAAAGATCCGGTGCTTGCAGCGGCAAGGATTCCGGCAATCAGGACTGCGCGTTTCATGTCTTCTCCTGTGTATTTGAGCCATCCCGGATGCGATGACGTTCGCGGACGGGCGCCTGGTTTCGCGCCGGTCCAGCGAGTGTCGATCCGACGCCGGTCCACGATGCCCGACGCAAGGCTCACCAGGTGAGCTATACCGAAGGTGTCTTCGTGCGGTCGCGAACTCAGCGCTCGCGCAGGGCCTCATCCATCGTGCGCGTGATCGGGCGGGTCAGGTAGCGCCAGATGCTGCGCTCGCCGGTACGTATCTCTACGGTGCCGGTCATGCCGGGCTGCAGGAGGATTCGGTCGCCGCGCCCGGTGCGCGGGCGGGACTCGTCGATGCGCACATGCACGCGGTAGTAGGCGACTTCCTGGCCACCCACCTGTTCGGTCAGCGTATCGGCGCTGATGAACGTGGTGGTTCCCGAGAGGGCACCATAGATCGCGTAGTCGAATGCGTCGAGCTTCACGCTCGCCGGCAGGCCGGTGCGCACGAAGCCGATGTCGGTCGGCCTGACCTTGGCTTCGATCAACAGGCGATCGTCCACCGGCACGATCTGCATCAGCTCGTCGCCCGGCCTGGCGACTGCACCGCGCGTGGTGATGCGCACGTTGCGCACGACGCCGTCCATGGGCGCATGCACCTCGGTGAGATCGAGCTCTTCGCGGCGCTGTGCGACGAGCTGTGAGGTGCCCGCCAGGTCCTCCTGGGCCTTGGCCAGCTCCGCCTGGCTGTCCTGCAGGTAGCGGTTGCGCTTGTTCACGATCTGCCCCGCAAAATCGGCGACCTGGCGTTGCAGGCGCAGGATCTCGGCGCGGCTGACATCGCCACTCGCCAGCAACGGCAGGTTCAGGTCCAGTTCCTGCTGGGCCAGTTCACGCTGGCGGTCGAGCGAGGACAGCTCCTCGGCCAGCAGCTTGCCGCGCCGCTGGAATAGCGCGAGCTGGTTCGTGCGGAACTGGGGCCATGCGTCGAGTTCGCGCGGAAACACCGGCGCAGGCCGGCCGAACACCTCGGCCTCGAGACGGGCAATGGTGGCGCGCTGGGCCGCCGCTCGTGCCGCGACCTCATCGACGGTGGCCTGGAGGCGCGGCCGCTCGAAGCGGACCAGCAACTGGCCTCGCGTGACCGTGCTGCCCTCGCGCACCAGGATGGCCTCGACCACGCCGCCGCTGGGCGGCGCCTGTATGACCTGGTTGCGCGAGGTCGTGATCACCTGCCCCGGCCCGCGGGTGATCTCGTCGACCATCGCCCAGCGCGTCCACAGCACGAAGGCGATGACCGCGCCGATCGACAGCCAGAGCAGCACGTGAACCGCGGCACGGCCCTTGCACGACACCAACCTCATCTGCCTCATCCCTGTCCTCGCTGCGTCGGCGGTCCGCCGTTGGCCGGCACCCGGGACTGCAGTGCCGCCAGGACGAGATCGCGCGCCCCATCCATCACCACGCGTCCGTCGCGGATCACGATGATCCGGGTGAGCAGTGGCAGGAAGGCACTCTTGTGCGTAGCGACCACCAGCGTGTCCTGCGGGCCGACGCTGGACTGCAGGAGCTGCAGGACTCGCAGCTCCGATTCGTTGTCCATCGACGCGGTCGGCTCGTCGAGCAGCCAGATGCGGGGCTTCGCCAGCACCAGGCGGGTGAGGGCGATCAGCTGACGCTGTCCACCGGATACGCCGCGTCCGCCCTCGGTGATGCCCAGCGCCAGGCCCTGGGGATGCCGGCCCACCAGTTCGATCAGGCCGGTCTTGCGCGCTGCATCCAGGATCGCGTCATCGCCGGGATCGGCCAGGCCGAGCAGGATGTTCTCGCGAAGGGTACCGCTCACCAGTCGCGAGTCCTGCGGAAGATAGCCGATGGCTTCGCGCGAATAGGCGGGGTGCAGCGCCGCCATGTCTACACCACCCAGCAGTACCCGGCCGGCAGTGGGCCTGTACAGCCCGGACAGCACCTTGATCAGCGCAGACTTTCCGGAACCGATGGTGCCCAGCACGCCAACCCGCTCGCCGGCTGCGATCTGCAGGTTTTCCACGTCGAGCACGACGCGTTGTGCGCCATAGGCGAACGTGGCGGCCTCCAGCCGAAGGTCTCCGGCGAGGGTCTCCGGCGCGGTGCGCCCGGCGTCCGGGTCGAGGTCGTTGGGCAACACGACGATCTGATCGATGCCGTCGAGCGCGGCCCGCGCATGGGCCCACTGGACCATGAGCCCGGGCAGCTGGATGATCGGTGCCATCGCGCGGTTGGCAATGATGGTGATCGCGAGCAGCGCGCCCATGGTCAACCGGTTGTCGACGATCAACCATGCGCCGAACGCCACGGTCGCGACATAGCCGCCCTGCTGGAGCAAGGCCACCAGGTTCTGCGACCAGGCCGAAGCGTTGCGGATGCGGGCATCCGCGGTGGCGACCTCATCGACCAGACGGTTCCAGCGCGTGGCGAGCTGCCACTCCGCGTGAGCGGCGCGCACGGACTCCGCGCCTTCCAGCGTCTCCACCAGCAGGCCGTTCTTGCGGTAGCCGCTGACGGTCATCCGCCGGGCTTCGCGCGCAATCACATGCTGGAACAGGAAGCCGGCGCCCAGCGCCAGCGGCAGTATCATCAGCGGCACCCAGACAAGGGCACCGCCGATGGCGGCGATCACGAGCATGAAGAAGATCGCGAACGGCACATCGGCGAGCACATAGAGCGTGGTCGAGGTGAGCATCGTGCGCACGGTCTCCAGCCCCTTCGCCTGCGCGGCGAGCGAGCCGACGGTTGGCGGCCGCGCATCGAGTCGGGAATGCTGCAGTCGGTCGAACAGCCAGCGCGAGAGCTCGCCATCGATGGCCACGCCGGCCTGGTCGACGATCCAGGCACGCACCTGCTTGAGGATCCATTCCAGCAACAGCGCCACAGCGACGCCGATGGTCAGGACCCAGAGCGACTGATAGCCCTGGTTCGGGATCACCCGATCGTAGACCTGCATCGAGTAGAGCGAGACGCCAAGCCCGAGCAGGCTGACGATGGCGGTCGCACAGACGGCTTCGAGCAGCGTGCCGCGCCGCTTCCAGATGGCTGCGGTCACGACGGCAAGTGCGCCGGGCGTGCGGGCTGCATCCGACCGCGAAACGATACGGACGAAACGCGCTGCGGGCTCGGCCGGGTCGACGAGGATCGCGCGGCCATCGAGTCGGCGCCCGGCGAATCGCCCGTCGGGACCGGGCGATGTGAGCAGGCAGATCTCGCCGCCGGGCAGCCAGCATGCGAGCGGCAGGTCGCCAACCGCCGCCGACTGCACCGCTCGCGGTTCTCCCGCGAGACCTGCCAGCCGCCAGGCAGCGCTGAACCCGAGAGCGGGTGCGGCAGGGTCGATGCGCTCTATCGCCTGGCGGACCGCGTCTCGACGGGCACGCGCGATTCGCTGGCCGGACAAGCGGGCCGCTTCGGTGATGACGTCGCTCATGGCTGCCTCGCGTCGACGGGAACGGCGGCCATGCCATCGAGGCCGCCGGTAAGCAGCCAGAGTGTCAGGCCGGCAGTCCTGGCCTGGGCGCCGGCATCGACGAACGCAAACTGCGATTGCGTGACTTCACGCACCGCGTTGAGGACATCGATCCAGGTCTTCCGACCCGCGACATATTGCCGGGCATAGGATTCCGAGACCGCTTGGCTCATGTCGACCGATTGCCGGACACCCTCGAGCCGTTCGAGGGCCGAGCCGTACTGCACCCAGGCTGTTTCCACCTGCTCTCCAAGGGCACGCGCGGCCTCCGCGCGCGCCTGCATCGCTTCATCGACGCGGCGCTGTGCGGCAGCCACTGCGGTGCCTGCGGACAGCCCTGCACCGGGCTGGGCGCGAAGCACGACCAGCGCGCGGTTGTCGGCCGCCGTACCGAACTGCTTTTCGAGCCGGAGCGCGAGTTGCGGGTAGAGCACGGAGCGGCGGGCATCGACATCTGCGCCGGCTGCGAGCGCGGTGCGGTCCAGGCGCTCCAGGGCAGGCGATCGCGCCACCGCACTGGCAACGGCCGATTCCAGGGACAGGGGCAGCGGCCTCAGGCCTGGAGCCGGCTCACCCACGGTATTCACCGGCGCGCCGACCAGTTGAGACACCTGCACGCGGGCGGCCTGCAGCGCTTGCCTGACCAGTGACTGTTCCACGCGGGCCTGAGCCAGCCTCGCCAGTGCAAACTCGCGATCCGACGGCGGACTTACCTCCTGGGCCACTCGGCGACCGATGAGTGCAGCCAGCCTTTCGTGTTCGCGCACCGCAATCTCTGCATGCACGAGCCGCTGCTGCTGGCGCACGACTTCGCCATAGGCATTCAGCAGGCGCAGCGCGATCGTCTCGCGCGACTCGGCGAGCGCCGATCTTGCGGCCTCCTCGCGGAAGCCGGCTGCACGGATGCCGGAGCTGATGCGGCCGCCGGTCCACAGCGGCTGCTCGACGGCGAGCAGACTCGCAGACGAACCTGAATCCCGGGACGACGCCTCCAGGGATGGCGTCGGAAACCGCTGCCAGTCGGCACCCTCGCGGTCGGCACGGCTGGCCTCGAGCGCCGCCTCACGACCGGCGATCGCTGGATGCGAAAGCATCGCCTGTACAAGCAACCGCTGCAGGTCGTCGGCAGCGGAAACCCGGGCACTACCGAGCGGGAGCAGCAGGGCGATAGACAGCGCCGCCCACGCAGGGCGCAGGAAGCAGCGGACAGTCCCCGCTTCCTTGCGCCCTCTCAGTGCAGACTCCAGGCAACGATCAGGCGTACGACAGGCGTTCAGAACAGACTGCCGTTGCTCAGCGCGAATGCCGTCGTGTCGTTGAGCGTCCAGTTCGCCGGGTTGCCGATCGACGCGACCAGCGCGGTGATGTCGGTCGCGCTGGTCGATGCCGTGTACTTCGCATTGTCTGAGTTGAAGCTCTGCGAAGCCGCCGCGATGCTCGTGGGCACGTCACCCGCCGCCGCGCCGCCCACGTTCAAGCTCGCCAGCAGGCGGTCGATCGTGATTGCACCGGCCCCACCGTCGAGCAGGCCCGCGATGCTGCCCTGGAAGGCGTAGATCGTCTCAGCGGTCGTCGACAGCCCCCCGCCCGCGCCCTGAACCGTGCCTTTGTCCGCGATCGGGTTCGTGCCGCTCGCAACATCGGGCTGGATGGTCACGATCGTGCCGGCGTTGTAGGCCGTGTCCGCCGTCCACAGGTAGGCGCTTTCACCGGACACCGGCATGCCGGTGGCCTCGCTGAAGTTGCGGTCGGTGAACCCGAGGCGGGTTCCCGCCGATACCGCCTGCAGCAGGATGAAGGCGAAAGCGTCGGTGGCATCGGTATTGGCGGCCAGGAAACGGACCTCGCCAACGTCCAGAGAAGGCACGCTACCGGGCGAGCCGATATTCGCGGGGGTGGCGGCCTGGGCGACCCCACCGTCCACGCCAACGGAGGCCGCGCGGTAAGAGGGTGCCGTCACCGACAGGCCATCCCAGACGGCCGAGGTCGTGAGGGTCCCGCCGTAGGCCGTCCCCGCATGGCCCGAGGTGAAGGTGACTCCATGGGAGGCCGGGGAGGTCGGGATCACGCTGCCATCGCTGGCGTTCTTCGCGGAGCCCGAGTAGTTGAACGAGGTGACCACCGAGCCGCCGTCGTTGAACAGGACTACAGCATCGTTCTGGCCAAGGCCTGACCCACCGGTAGACACGACCGGCGCGTCTGCGCTCATGCCCCAGGCGGTCCTGAACGCGTCGGTGTTTGTGCCGGCGATCACCACCAGTCGTCCGCCAGCCGCCAGCGTGGTGCCAGCCGCGAAGGTCCCGACGGAGGGGTCGCTGAACGAGGCGGAATCGTCGTCCCACTTCCACCCCGACAGGTTGATCGCACTTGCCCCGTAGTTGTAGATCTCGAAGAAGTCCTCCGGACCCGCGTTGGAGTTCAGCTCCGTGATCAGCAGCGTCGGCGCGCTCGTCGCCGTTACGAAGTTGAGGGTCGTGGTGTCGGCAATACCCGCGAATGGGTTGTTCGCGTTGTCGAGGATCACGCCGGCGCCCAGGGTGACATGGTAGGCGTTGCCGGCGGCGAGGTTGGCCGTCGGGTTGACGGTGACCACCCCGCCGCTGAACGTGACCTGGCTGGTGTCGGTCACGGCGATGGTGCGGGTGTCACCGGCCGTCGCGGTGTTGTTGATCACGATGCTGCCAGTGCCGGCCTTGACCGCCTCGCTGAATGTCAGCACGAGGCTGGCCGTCGTCGAGACCGACGCCGCGTTGTCCCCGGGCGCCGAACTGATCAGGGTCGGCGCCGTGGTATCCGGCGCACTGCCGGCAGCCACCGCACCCGGAGAGCCTACGTTGGCGGCGGCGGCGGGCTGCGCGAATCCGCCAAGCACCCCCACCGCGGCGGAACGGTACGCCGGAGCGGACGTCGAGACGCCGTCCCAGATCGCCGAGGCAGTCGCGGTGCCGCCGTAGGCCGCGCCCGCGTGTCCGACCGCGAAGGTGACGCCGCTGGCAGCCGCGGATACCGGGATCAGCGCGCCGTCGGTGGCCGAGATTGCGGTGCCTTTGTAGTTGACCGCGGTCACCGCCTGTCCTGCGCTGTTGAACACGACTATTGCATCGCCCGAGCCAAGCCCGGGTCCACCTGTGGCAACGGTCACGACTTCCGGGCTGAGCCCCCAGGCTGTCCGGAACGCAGCGGCGTCGGGCGCTGCGACGACGACCAGGCGGCCGCCAGCCGCGATCGTGGTCCCGCTGGCGAAGGCTGCGCTGCCAGAGTCGGTGAACGATGCGGAATCGTCGTCCCAGCGCCACCCGGTCAGGTCGACCGTGTCGGTGCCATAGTTGTAGAGCTCGAAGAAGTCCGCCGGGGTGGCGTTGGAGTTCACTTCCGAAACGATCACCGTCTGCGGGCCGGCGGCGCCACCCGATCCGCGCGTGAAGTTGAGGGTCGTCGGCCTGTTGATACCAGCCCAGGCGTTACCGGCGAGGTCGGTGATGACGCCGCTGGCGAACTGGACGTTGTAGGTGTAGCCGTTGCGCAGGTCTGCGCCCGGGTTGATGTCGACGGTAGTCCCGGTGAAGGTCACCTGCGTCAGGTCGCCCACCGGCACCGTGCGTACATCGGTCAAGCCGCCGGGGTTCACCCCGCTGATGATGATGTTGCCCGCACCCGCCCGCACTGCTTCGCTGAAGGTAAAGATGATGTGGTTGCTGTTCACACCGGAGGCATTGTCGAGTGGCGTGGAAGCCACCAGCGCTGGCGCCAGCACGTCGCCGACGGTGCTGAACGTGAGCGAGCTCGAGCCAACCGCTGGAACATCCGCACCCGCGCCGTTCTTGAATACACCGGCTGCGTAGCCGACAGTGTAGGACGAACCCGGCTGCAGATCGGCGGTCGGGTTCAGCTTGACGACAGAGCCGCTGATGCTCACCTGCGTGGCATCCCCGACGGCGATCGTCCGGGTATCCCCCGCGCCGTTGCTCAGCACCAGGTTCCCCGCCCCGGCAACCACCGGAGAACTGAAGGTCAGGTAGAGGCTGCTGCCGACGCCGACCGCGGTGGATGAGGTCGTCGGTGCGAACACGAGCAGTTCGGGTTTGTCGAGGCTGCCACCGCCCTCCTCGCCCACGACGTAGATGTTTCCTGCCCCATCCATGGTCACGCCTTCGTTCTTCGCGACGCTTCCCACCAGCAGCGTGCTCAGGACGTTGCCGGCGCGGTCCATCTTCAGCAGCTTTCCGTCCGCCGCGCTCAGCAGCAGGAAGTGCGCGGCATCCGGCGCGGTGTTCGCGACAACGTTGGACAGCGCGAAGATGTCGTTGATCGAGGAGAGCCCGGTGAGGCCCGGTGAGAACAGGTTGGTCGAATTTTCGGTCGTCGCCGAGCCGTTGGAGGCCGTACCGGCCGCGAAGTCGATGGTCGTCTGGAAGATGCCTGTCGGCGTCGCTTCCTTGGCCGCGAGGAAGCCGCCGGTCAGCGGATCGAACGAGAGGCCTTCGATCCCGATGTTACCGATGGTGGTACCCAGCTTGACCGTGCGCACGCCGCTCGATCCGCCCAGCGTGGTGCCGGCCGCATAGGTGAACTCGTGCACCTCACGCTCACGTTCCTCGACCATCACGAACTTGCCACCGCCGATGTAGGCGATTCCCTCGGGGTCATAGAAGAACGTACCCTGCGGGCTGGAGCCCGAGGCCAGCGCCATCGAGTCTACGAGCAGGCCCTGCCGGGTGACCTGGGTGACCGAGGTGCCGCCATCGCCGACCACGAAGAGGGTGTTGGTATCGCGGTTGAACGTGACGCCAGAGGCCTCGTGCGCGAGTTTCTCCGCGGCGATGGGCTCGGCCGGGAGCGCATAGCGACCCGTGAGCGAGTAGTTGGCGAGGTCGAAGCTGTTCTGTGGCTGGGTAAAGGAGAGCTGCGGCGTATTGCCGAGCACGTCCTCGCTTCGGAAGTTGAGGTTCTGGATCCGGGTGTCCTGCGCGAGCGGGGTGTCGGCCTGTGTGAAGGCGGTCGCCCCGGTGCCGTGGAAGGTCTCCAGGTAGGTAGCCAGTGCCGACTGCTCGCCGAGCAGGACATCCGTCCCGGAGAGGAACTGCTCGATCGTCGAGGCGGCGGTGAAGTTGAGTGCCTCGTCCACCGGGTCACTCAGGAATCGGAAGGTCCCCGAGCCATCCACCCCTTCGATCAGGTAGCGGAAGTTCTCGCCGTTGGCCTTCATCGGAAAGCTGTCGCCGCCGTTGGCCAGGAAATTCAGCGTGACCACCGTGATCGCCGCGGGTGCAGACGCAAGCTTGACGCCGTCGTTGTAGAGGTTGATGCGCTGCCCGTCGCTGACGAGCGCGATATCGCTCACCCGGGAGCCGGCCGCAAAGTCCGGATCCCAGGAGAAGGCCACGCCGCCCAGCTGGGGGAAACGTCCCTGGCCGGTTCCGGCCGCCACGCTGTGCTCGAGGATGGCCTTGAGGCCCTCCGGCGTGGTGTCGAACACCATCAGCTGGTTGTTGAAGCGCAACGAGTTCTCGACGTCCAGCTGCGACACGCCACCCTCGGGCGGCAGCAGGTCGACCGTGCCATCGGCCTTGGGCGAGGAGATCGCGCCGATCTGCGCCCGGATGCCACCGCCGTTCTTGATCGACACCACCAGGCTGCCGGTGGCCTGATCCCCCAGCGCCTCGATCGCGGCATAGCGATTGGCGTCGGCCGTGAGGTTACCGAGGTTGGTCTCTTCCGAGCGAACCTTCGCGCGTTCCCCTTCGAGATAGACGGTCGAGAAACCGTAGACGTTGCCGTCCTTGGTCTCGATTACCGACTGGACGGCATCGGTGAGCGTAGACACCTGTGCGCCGCGCGTGCCCGCCGCGAACGCGGTCGTGTCCAGCTCGGCAACGTCGACGCCCCATGCGCGAGCGACGTTCGCCTCGGTTGCGGCGTAGGCACCATTGATCAGCGCATTGGCCGCGAGGCTGTCGAGACGGATATTGCCGGCGTTGTCGAAGTCGACCACCAGCCGGCCGAGGTAGGTGTACTCGTTGTCGGTATTGACCAACAGAGTGTTGCCACCGGTCTTGTCGCGGATCACCACCGGATAGGTATCGGCGAAGGTGGCTGCGTGTCCCGGGAAGGCGACCGCCGTGTCGTTGGCATCCCCGAGCCGGGTGTTTGAACCGGCGGCGAGAATGATGTCCACGCCGGATAGCCTGGTCGCGAGCAGCCGCTCGTTGGCCAGCACCTGCAGGTGCGACATCAGGATGATCTTGTTCACGCCCTGGCCGATCAGGTCGTCGATCACCGGCTGCAGCTGGGCGGCCAGCAGATCCATGTTGTCGACTTCGCCGTTGGCGCCAGGGCCGGTCGGGAAGCCCCGCACCTCGGTACCCGACGGCGAGGCAATCGCCTCGAGCAGCTGGGTCGTCGCGCCCACGAGACCGATCCGTTCGCCGCCCTCGACGATCACCGCCGAGGGCGCGATCCGCCCCTTGAGGCTGCTGGCAAGCTCCAGACCCGGCGTCGCAGGCGTGTTGCTGAACCGGCTGCTGAGGTCTGCGTCACCACTGAAGTCGAGGTTGGCGGACAGGTACGGGAACTGCGCGCCGACGTAGCCGCTGCCCGGGATGAAGGCGTCGCGGAACACGCGCGACCCGAGGTCGAACTCGTGGTTGCCGATCGTCGACGCCTCGACTCCCAGCAGGTTGTGGATCACGATGTCGGCTGCAGCGATCGGCACCGTCGCGCTGGGGGCAAGGGTCGAGCCGCTCACCGCGTTGAGCGCGGCGATGACCGAACTGTCGGTGCCCGCCGCGAGGAACGGTCCCGGGATGAAGTTGTCGCCGCCCGCGAGCGTGATGCTGTTGGCGTAGGCGTCCTCGAACCGGTCGATCATCGCGGCAAGGCCTGGCGCGGTGCTCGATGCGAGCAGGCCTGCCTCGCCGTCGGACAGGTGCAGCAGTTGCAGCGTGTAGGTCTGGTTCTGGAATACGCTGACCGTGTTGGAGACCTCGTTGGTCACCACCAGCAGTGACTGTCCGTTCGGGCTGTCCGAACCACCGACAAAGGTCAGGCCTTCTGGCGACACGTCTCCCGGGCGGCGCAGGTACTGCACGAAGCTCACCGCGAGCGGGTTCGTGACGTCATAGACCATCACGCCGCCACCCCCTCTCTCGTGACCTACGAAGGCGAGCGTACGGTCCCCGACGCGGCCTACGGTCAGGCCCTCAGGCTCGGGACCCTTGTTGTCCGAGCGGGTGTCGTCGAACAGGCCGCTGCCGAGGCCGTCGGTGAACAGGCCGCCTGCGGCGACGAACTGCTCGCTGTGCGAGCCGCTGTCGAAGACGATCACCCCGTCTGCATTGAGGATCGAGAACGAGCGGGCCCCGTAGGCGAGGATGCGGTCGATATCGCCGTCGCGATCGGTGTCGCCGTTGTTGCCGGGCGCATTCGATACCGTGAGACGCCCGATCTCGGCATTGGTCTTGAGCGCAGCCGCATCCGGGAAGCGGGCGGCATCCAGGTTCAGCGCCGAGACGCGCGCCGTTTCGTCGGGCGTGATGAAGTCGTCGCGGTCGTCGCCCTCGTTGGCGATCAGGTACCACGTGCGGCCGTCAGCACCCGCGAAGGATGCGATCGAGTCGGGCATGTACTGCCCGAACACCGGCTGGTCGGTCTGCAGGTTGATCGCTGCGGCATTGCCGGGCCCGTCGCGATCGCTGCCATCGAACGGCAACCCGAGGAAGTTCTTCAGCCCCAGCGGAACGATGCCGGTGAACGTGGCCCGCGCGATGTCCAGCACCGCGATCGCATTGTTCTCCTGCAGCGTCACGAAGGCGGTTCGCCCGTCACCGGAAATGGCGATGTACTCCGGCTCGAGATCCTGCGCGACCGTGACAGTCTCGAAACCGGTCTCGCCCGCCATCAGGCGAACGCCCGAAGCCTTGAGCGCATCGCGCTGGCTGTTGAACGCGGCAAACGACGCAGTGCGCACCGTGGCGGCTGCGACGCCACCGCTCAGGTCGATGATGCTCACCGAGCCCTCGGGGTTGGAGATGGTCGCCATTGCCGGGGCGCTGGCAGCGGTCGCCTGCTCACCCTCGTTGGCCACCAGCACGGTGCGCCCATCGGCGGAGAAGGTCAGCATGTCGGGCAGCGCACCGACCTGGATGCTGCCCACGACCATGTCGGGCCCGACCGCAGCTGCATCGGCATCCAGGAAGAACACGGTGCCGGGCTGGGTCTTGTCGGCGGCGGCAACGGCCACCGCGACCAGTCCGTTCTTCACCGCCACGCTGTTGACGTCGTTCGAACCGAGAGAGATCGTACCCAGCAGGGTGAGGCTGAGGTCAGCGCCGACTGACAGCACCTGTAGCCCGGACAACGAAGTCACGAACAGCCGGTCGCTCGCTGGATCGAACGCCGATATCTCGGCGCCGGCGAGCGTGAGCGAGGCAACATGCGCGAAGGCCTCGGTCTGGGTGGGGGCAAGCGAGAGGCGGTTCGCGACGCTGACGTTCGAGAACGAACGGGCATCGATGCCGTTGCGGTCCTGGACGGTGGCCGCGTCGTTGGTCGCCGCGTTGTCAGCGAAGGACACCCGCACCGGCTGCGCGGCGTCCAGCGGTGCCAAGAGCGTGAGCCGTACCTGGTTGTTGAACACCTGCACACTGCTTACGGTGGCCGCAGTTCCGTTGATCACGGTGAACTGCGACGCGCTCGGCAGGTTGGCCTCGTCCAGCGCGCGGTCGAAGTACAGCGTGATCACATCGCCCAGCCCATCGACGCTGCCGTTCAGAAGGCGCACTGCGTTCTGGTTGTCGCGCTGCGCGTCGCCGATGCCGCCAACCGTAGTCGCACCTTCGATCGCGCTGCGAAACTCGGTGTGGTTGGTCGCGAAGGCACCACGACCAGCCTCGAGATCGCCACGGAAGGCCGTGGCCCCTACGCCGCCGACCGTCGGGCGCGCGGCCACCGCATCGATCAGCCCCGTGGCGAGCGTGGTGATACCGGTGCCGGTGAGTACGTTGTCGCCGATCCGGTCGGCAAGGGTCGAGAAGATGTCGCGCGCGATGTCATCGCGCTGGTCGTTGCCAGCCCCGGAAGACTGCTGGATCTGGGTCACCAGGTCGGTGACCATGTTGGCTACCAGCACCGCGCCCTTCTGCAGTTCGAGGCCGGCGCTGCGGCGGGCTGGGTCGGTCGATTGCGCCGCGGCGACCGGATCGAAGGTGAGCAGGTTGATCCCGGAGTCGAGCCCGCCCAGGCCCAGCGCGCGGAACACTGCAGCCTCGGCCGCCGCGACCGATCCCTCGCGTGCGACCAGATCGGTCACCAGCGTGGTCAGCGGGGTCACCACGGTGGAGCCCGACGGTGCCTTCAGCGCGCCCTTGAACTCCAGGCCGGTCGAGATGTCGGTGCCGCCGAAGGCGACCAGTGGGCCGCTCGTGCCGCCCGGCAGGGTGAAATTGCCCTGGGCGTCGGTGGTGGTGCTGGGTTCACCAGCGTCGAGCTGTCCGTTGCCGTTGACGTCGATGAAGACGGTGGCCCCGCTCAGATAACCATCGATGACCGATCCGGTCACCGGCGCGGGTGCGGCCGCTGGCGCAGCCGCGCTGCTGCTGGAATTGCTGCTCGCCGCGACCGCTGCCACCCCGACAGCACCGAGCCCGACCATCCAGCCAGTGGATCCGATCACACTGCCAGACACCGGACCGGCGGCTGCGGTACCGGCTGCAGGGGTAGCGCCTGCAGCGGTGGCAGACCCGGTGCTGCCACTGGCAGCACTGGACGTGGCTCCGGCGGCAGCGTCTGCCTGCGCCAGCAGAATAGGCGCGGCGCCCGTAGCGACCGGTGCGGCCGTCGTGACCGCGTCCACAGCGATCGGCTCTTTCCATACGCCTTCGGTGACGTCGGGCTCTTCCGCGAGCAGGTTCCGGCGTCCGGCCGCTCGTACCGGTACCGGCGCGGCTGTAACCTCGCCGCCCATCGGCACCCGGTTGGGTACCCCCGCAGCGGTAACCGTGGTCCGCACGCGCGGCGTGGATTCACCGGTGCCCGCCGGAGCAGCTGCAGCGGTCGGAGCGGAGGGGGTGGGCGGCGTTGCGGGAGCGGTCATCAGGTCACCTCGAACAAGTTACCGGAAACGGAAACTCGGGGATTGGGAGGTGAACCTTACGAGGGTCGTGTTTCGGACCCGTGACGCTCAAATGACACGACACATTCAGCAGCGACATCGACCGGCATCGGCGCCGGCCACAGCCGACACCGAT
>CANGXU010000022.1 GCA_947457885.1 Betaproteobacteria bacterium | reverse complement strand
GGGCGCAAGGCGTGCGCCCTCAGCCGCGCGGCGAAGCCTGACAGCGCCCCGGCCGCGACCGCGCAGCGCGCCGGCGTCGATATCAGCGGCACCCGCGCCGCCCGCAGCATCGCGATCATCGACTGGATGCGCTCGGGCGGTTCGTTCTGGCTGATGATCACCGGCTTGTCGGTGCCCTTCAGGATCTCGAGCAGTTCGGCGCACCAGGGCTCGGCATTGGCGCCGCCGATCGAGCGCGGGATCAGCATGTCGACGGACGGGTCGGCGAGCAGCGTACGGATGATCTGGTTGTATTCCTTCCAGGCCGCGGAGAAATGCGCGGTCACGTCGACCGGATTCCCGAGCGACGCGAAGTCTGGAGCGACCGGCCGTATCGCATCGATCGACGCCTGGCCGGGCAGCGGCAGTTCCAGCCCGGCTTCCTCGCAGCGGTCCGCCATCAGCACGCCTGCGCCACCGGAGGTGGTCAGGATGGTCACGCCCTTGCCCTTGGGCAAGCGGCCGCCGAGGAAGACGTGCAGCGTATCGATCAGGTCGTCGATATCGCGGATCTGCACGAAGCCTCCGCGTTCGAACGCCGCGCGGTAAAGTTCGGCGCTCGCGGTCAGGTTGGCGGTATGCGAGGCCACCGCGCGCTGCCCGGCAGCGGTGTTCCCGACCTTCCAGACGAGGATGGGCTTGCGCAGCTGCAGCGCGCGTTCGCCCAGCGCGAGCAGCGCGCGGCCATCGGTCAGGCCCTCCATGTAGGTCACCAGCACCTCGACCTCCGGCCGCTCGATCAGGCAGGCCATCATTTCGAGGGAACTTATGTTGGCCTCGTTGCCGGTCGAGAACACATAGCTGAAACCGATGCCCTCGCGCTGCGCGGCGGAAACCACCGAATAGCCGAAGCCACCGCTCTGCGTGACCATCGAGACCGGCCCCGCCTTCAGCGCGGGATTGGCGAACGAGTGGCCAAAGCCCAGGTAGGCACGCGCGCGCAGGTTCATCACGCCCTGGCAGTTCGGACCGATGATCCGGATACCCGTGTCCGCCAGCGCGCTGTCGAGTTCGCGCTGGAGGCCCATACCACGCTCGCCGAGCTCGCGAAAGCCTGCAGACAGCACGATTGCGTGGGGCACGCCTGCGCGACCAAGGTCGCGGATAGCCTGCGGCACCGAAGCGCCCGGCACGGCGATCAGCCCGATGTCGCACGGCTGGGGCAACTCGGCGGCACTGGCGTAACAGCGCAGCCCGCGCACTGTCTGGTAGCGCGGGTTCACCGGATAGACAGCGCCTTCGTAACCGAACTCGGTCAGGAACCGCATCGGCTGGCCGCCGATCTTGCGCGCGTCCTCGGTGGCGCCGATCACCGCAACGCCGCGTGGCTCGATCAGCCGGGCGAAATCCACCGTCATGTCAGTCCGCCTTGATGCCGGCCGTCTTGACGATCTTCGCCCAGCGGTCGATCTCCGACTTTACCAGCGCCAGGAATGCCTCCGAAGTCCCGGTAGCGATCTCGATACCCTGGATGGCGAAGCGTTCCTTCATTTCGGGCGAGGCCATCGCGGTGCGCACACCGAAGTTGATGCGGGCGAGCAGCGGACGCGGGATCCCCCCGGGGCCGGCGATGCCCCACCACGGCGTCGCATCGTAGCCCTTGAACCCTTCTTCGGCGATCGTCGGCAGGTCGGGCGTGACCGGGCTGCGCTTCGCGCTGGTCACAGCGAGGGCGCGCAGCTTGCCTGCCTTCACGAACGGGCCCACGGTCGACCAGCTGCCGAAGCTGTACTGGATCTGGCCACCGATCACCTCGGTCAGTGCCGGCGACAATCCCTTGTAGGGAACGTGGATCACGTCGATGCCGGCCATGCTCTTGAGGAGTTCGCCCATCAGGTGCGAGGTGCCGCCGGAGCCGGTCGACCCGTAGGCGAGCGTGCCCGGCTTCGCCTTGGCCATGGCAACCAGTTCGCGCACGTTCTTCACCGGCAGCGACACGTTCGAGACCATGACGAACGGCGACTCGCCCGTCTGCGCGACCATCGTGAAGTCGCGCAGCGAATCGTAGGGCAGCTTCGCGATCACGCTCGGGTTGACGGCATGCGCCAGGCCGATCTGCAGCAGCGTGTAGCCGTCGGCGGGCGATCGGGCGACCAGGTCGCTGCCGATCACCGTGCCACCGCCCGGACGGTTGTCGACCAGGACGCTCTGGCCCCAGATATCGGCCAGCTTCGAGCCGACCGCACGCGCGATGAGATCGTTCGCCGCGCCCGGTGCAAAAGGCACGATGAAGCGAACCGGCCGCGCGGGCCAGTCGTCGCCGCCGCTCCTGGGCGCCTGCGCCAGCGCCACGGGCATCGCCAGCAATGACGCCGCGCCGAGCGCGGCGATGAATGGAAGGGTCTTCGATGTCGGGTTCATTCAGTGGATCCTCTGCGAAGCGTTCAGTCGGCAGGGCGCCGGGTCGCGGCATGCAACTCGGCGTGGGACTCGTGCGCGAGCTGCATCGCCCGCGCGAACTCGGCGTCGAGCGCGCGATAGAAAAGGCGCTTGGTCGCCTGCAGCGCAGGCCCGGGCAGCGCTGCCAGTTCGGCCGCGAGCGCCAGCGCCGCGTCCACTTCTGCACCGTCTTCGACCACCTGGTTGATCAGGCCGAGTTCGAGCGCACGCGCAGGCTCGATCGAGCGTCCGGTGGCGAGCAGTTCGAACGCGGCCTTGGTGCCCACCTGGCGCGCCAGGTTCGGCGTCACCGACGCGGCCAGGATGCCCCGCCTGACCTCGGGATAGCCGAAACGGGAGCTGCGGGCAGCCACCACCATGTCGCAGGCAATCGCGAGCGCGCAGCCACCGCCGAGCACGTGGCCCCGGGTAGCGGCGACCACCGGCTTTGCAAGGCCGGGCAGCAGCAGCTGGAGCGAGGCGGTGAGGGCGCTGCGCCGTTCGACGCCCAGGCGTTCCCCGGGCGGGACATCCCTGAACTCCGCCATGTCGGCGCCCGCCGAGAAGGCGCGACCGGCACCGGCCAGGACGATCGCACCGATCGCCTCGTCCGCGTCGGCCGACTGCAACGCGGCGATCAGCGCTTCGATCAGTACCGTGTTCATCGCGTTGAGCTTGTCGGGGCGGTTCAGCGTGAGCAGCCGGACCGCGCCTCGGGTCTCGACGAGCAGGACATCCGTGCCCATCGCTCAGCGTCCCTGGAAGCGCGGCGCGCGCTTTTCCTTGAACGCCGCCACCCCTTCCTTGTGGTCCTCGGAGAGGCGAACGTGCGTCTGCATCAGCGCCTCGTAGTCGAGCAGCTGTTCCAGGGTCGGCGTGTACATGAACTGGAACATCTTCTTGGTGAGACCGAGCATCCACGTCGCAGACGCCGCCATCTCGGCCGCCAGCGCCCGGGCCTCGGCCTGCAGCGCGGCGTCGGGCACCACCTTCATCGCGATGTTCAGCGCCGCGAGTTCATCTGCGCCGACCTTGCGTCCGGTGTAGACCAGTTCCTTCGCCTTGGCGATGCCCAGGTACTGCGACAGGAAGAAGATCGCGCCGCCATCGGGTACCACGCCGACGCGCTTGAACGACAAGGCCAGCGTCGTGCTCTGCGCGGCCACGATCAGGTCGCAGGCGAACATCAGGCTGGTGCCGATGCCGTAGACCGGGCCGTGCACCGCGGCGATCACCGGTTTCTCGATCGCGGCCAGCGCGAGGAAGGTGCGATGGCGCGACTTCGACCGTGCGCGCGAGCCGGTGAGATCGGTCTTCGCCATGTTGCCGATGTCGCCCCCTGAGCAGAAACCCTTGCCGCTGCCAGTCAGGATGATCGCGCGCACCGCCGGGTCCGCCGACAGCTGGTGCGCGTGATCGTGCAGCAGGTCGTACATCTCGTCGGACATCGCATTGAGCTTGTCGGGGCGGTCGAGCGTGAGCGTCGCGATGCCATCCGATTGTTCCATCCGTACCGTCATCTTCGTTCCTTTGGTATCAGCGCCGCGCCTGACGATCAGGCCAGCCCGAAATCGCGCAGCGCGTGTTCGCGCAGCCGGTTCTTCTGCACCTTGACGCTGGCCGTCATTCCGATCGCCTCGAACCCGTCGACGATCTTCGCGTAGCGCGGCACCTTGAAGCCCGCGATGCGCGGGCGTGTCCATTCGATCAGTGCGGATGGCTCCAGCGACGCACCTTCCCTGAGTACGACATAGGCGGCACCCACCTCGCCCAGGCGGGCGTCGGGCACCCCGACGACCTGAGCCTGCGCCACCGCCGGATGCCGCAGCAGCAGGTCTTCCACCTCGGCCGGGGCGACGTTCTCGCCGCCGACGCGGAACACCTCCTTGATCCGGCCGATGAAATGCATCCGCCCCTGGTCGTCGAAGGTACCGAGGTCGCCGGTACGCAGCCATCCGTCGGCGGTGAAGGTCTGCGCAGTCTGCTCGGGCATCCCGTAGTAGCCCTTCATCAGGCTCCAGCCGCGCACCTGGATCTCCCCGGTCGCGCCCGGCGGCACCGCCTCGCCCGATTCCGGGTCGGCCATGCGCACCGACAGGCCAGCCAGCGGAAGCGCGAAGCTGTTCCAGCGTTTCTCGGGCGGATCGCGCCAGTCGGACATGCAGACGTTCGGCGAGGCTTCGGACAATCCGTAGGCGTGGCAGATTGCCATGCCGAAGGTCTCTTCGGCCGCCTGCATCATCTGCGGCGTGCACGACCCCCAGCCGCCGCGCAGCGCGAGCCGCCGCGCCCCCAGCGACGGGTGGCTCAGCATCATCTGGAACATCGGATCGTTGCCGGACAGGAAGGTGCAGCGCTCGGCCTCGATGGCATCGAGCGAGGTACCTGCGTCGAACACCGGGGTGGATACGAGGCACGCGCCCTGCGACAACGCGGCCAGGATCGACAGGGTGGTCCCGGCCACGTGGAAGAAAGGCCGCGCGCTGAAGTAGCGTTCGCCGGGCCCCAGGCCGATCCGGCGCGCGATCGCATCGGCATTGCGCAGCATGTTGTCGTGGCTCAACTGCACGCCCTTCGGGAACGAGGTGCTGCCCGAGGTGTACTGGATCAGCACGACGTCATCCGGTGCGGCACGGCCGGTCGGCACCGGCTGGCCGTCGCCCGCGGCGAGGAAGTCATCCCATCGGCAGGCGCCACCCGGGATGTCCTCGCCCAGTACCGCGACATGGCGCAATCGTGGCAGTGCGGTGCCTGGCAGTGCGCCATCGATCGCCGGCTCGATCCCGCGCAGCATGCCGATGAAGTCGACCTTCAGGAAGCGGTCGGCCACCGCGAGCACGGTGACGTCGGCCTGCGACAGGCAGTAGCGCAGTTCGTCCGACTTGAAGCGGGTGTTGACCGGAACGGTCACCGCGCCGGCCAGTGCTGCCCCGAGGAAGAAGGCCACCCATTCCACCCGGTTGCCGGTGCAGATGCCGACATGGTCGCCGCGACGTACGCCGTGCGCGACCAGCGCACATGCGACACGCCGTGCCTCCTGCCGCAGCCGCTCGAAGGTCCAGCGCACGCCGTCGATCACCAGGGCTTCCTGCGCCGGCCAGCCTACGGCAGCGGCGTCCAGGGCCTGCTCGAAGCTCGCGGGCGTCCAGCCGCCCGAAGCCGGTTCGGGTACCTGCACCACGTTGCCCAGGATGGTCGCGGTATCCATGCTATTGCGGCAGGCCGAGCACGGCCTTGGCCAGGATGTTGCGCTGGATCTCGTTCGAGCCGCCGTAGATGGTGCCCGGGCGCGAACTGTAGAACGGTGCGAGCACGTTCATCGGCGTGCCATCGACATCGATGTCGCCACCGAGCGCGCCGTACTCGTCGCCCGCGTCAAGCATCAGCTCGGAGCAACGCTGCATCGTCTCGGTCGCCCATATCTTGAGCAGCGAGACGTCGGGGCCGAGCCGCTCGCTGCGGCGGACCTGCTCGACGAACACCTCGTAGGCTGCCGACAGGTCGACGATGTCCAGGCGCAGCGCCGTGAACCGCTCCATGAACACCGGATCGGCGAACAGCCCGCGGGCGCGCGCCAGCTTCTCGAGGCGCGCGAACGCCAGTTGCGGGCGTCGCGGGCTGCCGATACCGAGCCGCTCGAAGCCGAGCAGCGACTTCGCGATCGTCCAGCCCTGGCCGGGCACGCCGACCAGGTTGTCCTTCGGCGTGCGCACCCCATCGAAGAACACCTGGCAGAACTCGTCGTCGCCGGCGATGTTGCGGATCGGCCGCACGGTGATGCCAGGTGCCCTCATGTCGAGCAGCAGGAAACTGATGCCTTCCTGCTTCCTCCCGCCGCGGTCGGTGCGCGCGAGCAGGTACATGTGCGTGGCGTCCATCGCGAGCGTTGTCCAGATCTTGCTGCCGTCGATCACGTAGTCGTCGCCATCCTCCACCGCCGTGGTCTGCAGGCTGGCGAGGTCTGATCCGGCGTTCGGTTCGGAGTAGCCCTGGCACCAGATCGCCTCGCCGGACAACGTGCGCGGCAGGAACCACGCCTTCTGGGCCGGCGTACCGTAACGGATGAGGATCGGCCCGACCTGGGTGATGCCCTGGTCGGGCATGCGGCCGCAACCGTGCCGCTCGAGTTCTTCGACCATGATGATCTGCTTGAACGGCGACAGCCCCATGCCGCCGAGGGCGGTCGGCCATGCCGGTGCGATCCAGCCCTTGCGGTAGAGCATGTCCCACCAGTCGCGGCACTCGTGCCAGTGCATGCGGCCGGCGGGGAAGCGCACACGCTCCGGGCAGTTGGCCTGCAGCCAGGCACGCACCTCCGTGCGGAACACTTCGTCGGCGAGTGCGTCCCAGTCGAGGCGCGTATCGCCGGCGCTATCGTTTCGCGGATCGTTCATGAGGCGTCCTCAGTCTGCGGCCGCGTCCAGCGGCACCAGCGCCGCATACCGGCTGCGGTGCAGCCGTGCATTGCCAAGCCAGGCCGACAGTACCAGCGTACGCTTCACGTACAGGCCGACGTCGCAGTCGTCAGTGAAGCCGATCGCACCATGCATCTGGACGGCCTCGCGCGTGACTCGCCGGGCGGTCTCGCAGGCACGCGCCTTGGCGCGGCTGGCGGCCGCGCTGCGCAGCTGCCCGTCGTCCAGCGCCGTGGCCGTGCGCAGCGCGTGGTCGAGCGTGGCATCGCCAATGCGCTGGTGAATGTAGAGATCGACCGCCCGGTGCTGCAACGCCTGGAAGGTGCCGATCGGGCGCCCGAACTGCGTGCGGGTGCGCAGGTAGTCCAGCGTAACGTCCAGCAAGCGTCGGGACAGGCCAAGCAGCTCGGCGGCAAGCGCGAGGTTGCCATCGTCGACGGCTGTGGCGACCGCGCGCACGGCGCCATCGCCCAGCGCGAGCCGTTTATCGGCCTCCAGTTCGACGCCGTCGAATTGCAGGTCGACCACGGGACGGCCATCGGCGAGCCGGTGCGCGACACGACGAATACCGGCTGTTGTCGCCGGAACCCAGTAGAGCGCTGCCTGCCCGCACTCGCGCGCCGATACTACGTAGCCGTCGGCGCCGGCTGCACCGACGACGAATCGCTTGGCGCCTTGCAGCAACACCCGGGCCGTACCGTCGGATGCAGGCTGCGGCGAAGCGGTCAAGGCGACGTTCATCGGGTCCAGGTCGCCGGCGTCCTCCTGCCAGGCAAGGGCAGGGATGATCTCGCCCGAGGCGATGCTCGACAGCAGGGAAGCCTTCAGCGCACCCTCGCCGCAGCCGGCGATCGCGCGCGTGGCGATCATCGCTGCGGTCAATGGCTCTGGCATCAGCACGGCCGCCGTGCCCCTGGCCAGGATCGCATGTTCGGCCACCGACAGCCCCAGCCCGCCGCAGGCTTCGGGTACCACGAGCCCGGTCCAGCCGAGGTCGGCCATCGCCTGCCATGCAGCGCGGTCGAACCCGGGATCGGTATCGCGCAGCGCGCGCGCCCTGCGCAGCGGATCGGATCGGCGGCAATAGTCCTCGACGCTGTCGGCCAGCATCCGCCGCTGGTCGGCCGCGCCGCCATCGTTCATCCCGCAACCTCGGCCCAGCCGTTGTTGAGGACGACCGCATTGCGCGTCGGCACGCTGCAGCGGAAGAAGACCTCGTCACCCTCACGCCAGATCTCGGTGCGGATGGTGTCGCCCGGATACACCGGCGCGGAAAAGCGCGCCTCCATCGCGGTCAGCCGCTCCGGGTTCCATTCGCAGAGCTGCCGCAGCAGCGCGATGCCGGCGATGCCGAAAGTGGCCCGGCCGTGCAGGATGGGCTGGCTGAAGCCAGCCTTCGCGGCGAACGCCGGATCGGCGTGCAGCGGGTTGTAGTCGCCCGACAGCCGATAGATGAGGGCGAGCTGGGGGATGACCGGCCAGTCGTCGGTCAGGTCAGGCGCGCGCGCGGGCAGGGTACGCGGCACCTTCGGCGACGCCGACGGGCCGCCGAAGCCACCGTTGGCCCGGGCGAAGCTGGTCGAATCGGTAGTGGCGATGCACTCGCCGGTCTTCGCATCGAGGATGCGCGTCTCGGTGAGGATCAGCGCGCCCTTGCCTTCACCCTTGTCGATGACGTCGACCACGCGCGTCTCGCCGCGCAGGCTGGCTTCGGCCGGCAACGGCCGGTGCAGCCGGAAGCCCTGTTCGCCATGGACCACCTTCGTTCGGTCGACGCCGGTGCGCGGGTCGCCCGCCCAGCCCATCGGCTGGCACAGCACGACCGACATCATCGGCAGCGCCTGTAGCCCCTGCTCGTAGACGAAGCGCAACTGGTGGAGGTCCATCGGGTCAGCGCCGAGGCCGAGCCCCAGCGCATACAGGATGGTGTCCTTCTTCGACAGTTCGAAAGGAAGATCCGGGATCTGCCAGTTCTTGAGAGTTTCGTAGTGGATGGTCATGGCAGGGAGGCTGTCAGATCGCGTCGTACGGGAACACGTTCACCGTCCGTTCGAGCGGCGTGAGGCTGGGTCGGAAGCTGGGCAGTGCATGTTCGGCGATGGTGGCTGGCGTCCAGCCTTCGCTGCGGTGGACGCCGCGCACGGGCCGGTGCTGGCTGAACAGGAACAGTTCGTTCTTGCGCACCGAAAACACCTGTCCGCTGACTTCGGCTGCAGCGTCGCTGCACAGGAAGACCGTCAGCGGGGCGTTCATCTCCGCCTTCACCGTCATGCGCTGCGCCACGCGTTTTTGCTGCGCCGGGTTGTCGGTCGGGATCGAGGCGATCATCCGCGTCCAGCCCGAGGGTGCCAGGCAATTGGAGCGCACCCGGTATTTCTCCATGTCGCGTGCGATGCTGTTCGACAGCCCGACGATTCCCAGCTTCGCCGCTGCGTAGTTGGCCTGTCCGATCGCGCCGATCAGCCCGGCGGTGGAGGTCATGTGCACGAAGGCGCCGGCTTCCTGCTTGCGGAAATGGTTCGCGGCATGGCGCGACACGTTGAACGAGCCCTTCAGCATCACGTTCACCACCGCGTCGAAGTCGGATTCGGTCATCTTGTGGAAGATGACATCGCGCAGGATGCCCGCGTTGTTCACTACCGCATCGATGCGGCCGAACGAATCGAGCGCGCACTGGATGATCTTCTCGGCGCTGTTCCAGTCGGACACGCTGTCATAGCTGGCGATGGCCTCGCCGCCAGCGGCCTCGATCTCGTCGACCACCTCCTGCGCCGGCGTCTGCTCGCCGCCCGAGCCGTCGAGCGCCGCGCCGATGTCGTTCACCACCACCTGCGCGCCCTCGGCAGCCATCAGCAGCGCCACGCCGCGACCGACGCCGCGACCGGCGCCGGTGACCACCACGACCTTGCCATCCATCATTCCCATCACGCATCTCCCGTGTGTTAGATGAGGGCGTGGGGGCGCGATCGGCCGCCCATGCCGGTTGACCGTCTGGCGCGAGGGTGCGCCGCGGTCGCTACTCGGGCCTGGCGCCGGAGTCGCGTACCACCTTGGCCCACCTGGCGAGTTCGCCGCGCAGGAACTCGACGGTCTGCTCCGGCGTGGTGCCCATCGCCTCGGCACCCATCTGGGTGAAGCTCTCGACCGTGTCGGGTGCCTTGAGCCCCTTCACGACCACGCTGTTCGCGCGGTTCACGATCTCGCGCGGCGTACCCGCCGGTGCCGACAGCACGTACCACGTGCTCACCACGTAGCCCGGCAGGCCGGACTCGACCATCGTCGGCACCTCGGGCGCAAGGCGCGACCGCTTTTCCAGGGTCGTCGCGAGGGCCCGGACCCGGCCGGCCTTCACGTGGGGCAGGAGCGCCGGGATGCCGCTGAGCAGGAAATCGATCTCGCCGCCGAGCAGCGCGGCCGTGGCCGGTGCCGCGCCCTTGTAGGGAACATGGACGGTACGGATGCCAGCCATGCTGTTGACCATCTCCGCCATCAGGTGCGATGCGCCGCCGATGCCGACCGACCCGTAGTTCATCCGGCCGGGATTCTTGCGCGCCAGCCCGATCAGGTCCTTCAGGTTCTTCGCGGGCACGCCGGGATGCACGACCAAAAAGTTGTCGACCATCGCCAGCAGCGTGACATGGTGGAAGTCCTTGAGGACGTCGTAGCCGAGCTTCGGGTACAGCGACTGCGCGATGCCATGGGTCGACAGCGAGCCGACCAGCATCGTGTAGCCGTCGGCCGGGGAGCGGGCGACGAATTCGGCGCCAATGGTTCCGCCTGCGCCGCCCCGGTTCTCGATCACCGCTGCCTGGCCGTAGGCTTCTTCGAGCTTGCGCGCCGCGGCCCGTCCGATGATGTCGGTCGGACCGCCCGGCGGGAACGGAATCACGACCCGTATCGGCTTTACCGGCCACGCCGGCTGTGCAATCGCAGCGGACGGAAGGCTGGCGCAAACGGTCAGCGCGAAGGCGGCAGCACGTGCCGCAACAGGGTTTCGCATCACTTTCCTCCGAACTGCGCGGGATCTTCTCTCCCGCGCTGTCTGTGTCTGCGACTTCGTTCGTCGCCCGGGCGGGCCCGCCGCTGCTGCGGCTGAAGCTTGTGTTGTTCTGACGCCCCTTCGGAGTTTACGCCGGGGTGTCGACCGTGACAAATGCGCCGTCACCACCCTTATCATCGTTGGATGGAAAGTACGGGCACGACATTCAGGGTGCGCACGGCCAACTGGGCCGAAGACGGCGCTGCGCTGCGGTCCGTCCGGGAAGCGGTGTTCGTGGCCGAACAGGGTGTCCCGGTCGAACTGGAATGGGACGGCCTCGACCCCGGCTGCCGCCACCTTCTGGCCGAGGATGCACAGGGGCGGCCGATCGGATGCGCGCGGCTGCTCCCCGACGGTCACATGGGCCGCATGGCGGTAGTCGCGCCGTGGCGCGGCCGCGGTGTCGGCCGCGCGCTGCTCCGGGCCATGCTCGCGCAGGCGGCGGCGGCCGGGTTCTCCATCGTGCGGCTCAATGCGCAGGTGCAGGCGCTCGGCTTCTATGCCCGCGAGGGCTTCCAGGCCTGGGGCGATGTATTCGACGACGCCGGTATCGAACATCGGGCGATGCAGCTTGCGCTTCAGGGCCACTGAAGAAGCAGGCCGCCGCAGCGCGCAGCCACCGGCAGGGAAAACCGGTCAGTCGATCGTGAACCGATGGCGTACGCAGCCCGAGGGCGCTGCGTGTCGGTCCCAGGTGTGTTCGACGAAGTCCACTTCGCCACTGCGGGCGACCGACAGCAACGTCGAACAGCGCGTACCGTAATCGCGCTCTGGCGCGTGGATGAACGGTGCGGCCAGCGCGCGTTCGAACGCGAGCGGCGCCCCCTGCACGGACAGTTCGTGATCCTCCGGCGGGCGGCGGTCCGAGAGCGCCGCGATGAGCGCCGCTTCTCGCGCGGCAGGATCCAGGGGCAGCGCTTCTTCCAGCGCCCGGCGGCCCCGTATCACCTTCGGCCACGGAGTGTCGATGAGATGGTTGCTCAGGCCATGGACCCCGGCGCCGACCGGAATGCCACACGCGCCGGCGCCCTCGAGCCGGTTCGAGTAGTAGTGCAGGGAGGTCGAATCGCCGAGCAGCACGCTGAAGCCCTGATAGTCGCCGGCGCGCCGTGCCAGGCCCTCGATGAACGCGGGCGGAGCCAGGTCACCCCTCAGGTAGTCTGCCGCGAGTGCACCGCGCGACGGACCGCCGGGAACCGGCGGTGCCCCGCGGTAGTTCGTCACCGCGGCGAAGCGGCCGTCGCGGCCGACACCGAACCAGGTGCCACCGCGGTCGAGGTCGCGGCCGGCCAGCACATGCGGCGCATCCCTCCAGTAGGCGGCCGGCGCGGACGGGCGCGCGAAATGCTCATCGCGATTGGCCGCCACGAGCAGGCGGTAGTGGGGATGCGCATCGACCGCGAACAGTATCAGGCACACGTCGGTCGGACCTCAGTGCGTACCATCGGAAACCGGTTCTGGATGGACGGGGACAAGCGACTGCAGTGGCGGCCCGTCGATGGCAAACAGATGCAGCGGATGGGCTGCTGCGCTGTCGGTGCGAACCACGGCCAGAAGGTCGATGCCGCCGGCCGGCGACCAGGCCGATTCGACCACCATGCCCGTCGCCTGCCCTTCGAGGTCGGCGCTGTACAGGGGTACGCCAGGCGCCGGGAGCATTGCCGAGCCGTCCAGATGAGCGCGGTAAAGGCGTTGCTTCAATCGGCCCAGGTACTGGGTGCGGGCTACGATCTCCTGTCCTGTGTAGCAACCCTTGCTGAAGCCGATGCCGCCGGCCAGGTCGAGGTCGAACATCTGCGGCACGAACTGCTCGCGCGTCGCTTCGTGCAGCGTCGCTTCCCCGGCATGGATCGATGCCCAGCGCCAGACTGGCTCACCGGCGGGCGTGATCGTCCTCGCCAGCGTCGTCCAGAGGGCGGCTGCGGCGTCGGGCTGTACAACCAGTTCGAAGCGATCGCCTTCCAGGGCGAGCAACTGGATGCCGTCGGCCTGCACGATCGCGCCAGCGGCTGGCAGCGCCTCTGGCGCGGTGCCCAGCGCGGCTGCCAGTCGCGCGCCGGCCTGAGGCCCGGCTACCCCGATACGCACGCACTGGCCGCTGCGGTCGGACACCGACACCTTCGATCGGAGCACGTACATCGACAGCCGCATGCGAATCGGTTCGAGCTGGCCGGCAGGAAGCTGCATGCAGTAACCGTCGGCGTCCTGCCACAGCCTGAAGGTCGCCAGCGCACGGCCTTTCGGCGTGCACAGCGCCCCGGGCCGGCTGGCCAGGGTGGATGCTTCGCGCACGTCGCAGGTCAGCTGCCCTTGCAGGAACACCTGTGCATCGCTCCCGGCAAACCCGATCAGCCCGAGATGCGACAGGTCGCACAGCACGGCGCCTTCGCTGGCCGCCGCACGCTCGGCGGCAGGATCGCCGAAGGTCTCGATGTGCGCGGATGCAGCGCCTGCCCGGGCTCCCCGGACGCGCAGGAAGGCCTGCCAGTCGCTATTCAAGGTAGCCATTCACGGTCTTCGATCATCATTCCAGTAGTCGTCCAGGGGCGCGTGCCGATTATAGGGCGCGGCTGCCCGGAAGCCGGTGCCACCGGACGTCAATGGACAACTGATCGGGGCTAACATACCGCGCACCAACGGTGGGGGCGCAGCGTGGAGACGATCATGTTCGAGGCCACCGGCGGCGCGGGCTTCATGCGGCTGCGCGAGGCCGGAACGGTACAGGGCAACGTGGTGTTGCCGCGATGAATAACCCGTCTGATGGCTACCCGATCAGCATCGACATTTCCGACTGGCGAGAGGCGCCGTTCGCCCCCGGCGGCGAATGCGTGTTCGCCCTGGGCGACGTGCATGGCTGCGCCGCACAGCTGGGCGTGCTCCTCGATACGGTGGCCGGCATCGCCCGCACCGTGGCTGCGCCCTCGCGGCTGGTCTTCCTCGGCGACCTGATCGACCGGGGACCGGACAGCCTTGGCGTGCTCGACCTGTGGGCGGCGGACGCGCCGGCGCGCGGCGTCGATCGCATTCATCGGCTGATGGGAAACCACGAGATGTCGCTGCTGCTCGCCGTCGGCGACGGGCCCCATGCGCCGGTCGCGCGCCAGCTGTGGTTGGGCGAGCACATGGGCGGTGGCGCAGTGCTGGCCGAGATGCGCGCGCGGGCAGGGCACCCGGATGCCGTCCTGGACCGCAGGCTGCTGGAGGCGACCATGGGCAGCGCGGTAACAGCCTGCCTGCAGGCTATGGAGACGCACCTGCAGCTGGGCAACGTGCTGTTCGTGCATGGGGGACTGAGGCCCCGCGTCGATCCTACGGCCTACCTGTCCCGGCCCTGGACGCATTTCCGGGAGGCCGAATGGGCCTGGATCATGGCGGACTTCCTGCAATGGAAGGGCGGCTTCGGCGGCCTCCGGGTAGTGCATGGACACACCCCGCCGGTACGTCATTTCGAACTCACCGGGCAGGACGATCCCCATTGCTTCATGCACGACCGCCTGGGCCTGGACGGTGGCAGCAGCCGCAACGGTATCTTGACCGCTGCACAGATCGAGGCGGGGCGCTACCGCATCCTGCGCGCGCTGGGTCCTGCCGCGCGCTGATGATCAGGCGCGCGTCAAGGTCAAGGCCGGTGCTCGATGGCGGTGAGCCAGAGGCGGGCGTCGAACTCGAGTTGATGATAGGCCGGCTCCATGTGACGGCAGAGCGCGTAGAAGGCCTTGTCGTGAGACCGTTCCTTGAGATGCGCGAGTTCGTGCACAACGATCATCCTCAGCAGGGGTTCCGGAACGTCCCTGAACAGGCCGGCCACGCGGATCTCGCGCTTGGCCTTGAGCCTGCCGCCCTGCACGCGCGAGACGGCGGTATGCATGCCGAGCGCGTTGCGCACGGCATGCAGTCGGTTATCGTACGTGACCCGGGACAGCGGATCGGCGTTGCGCAGGTAGCGGCTCTTGATCTGAATCACGTAGCCGTACAGCGCTCCATCGGTACGGAGGTCGTGGGGTGGCCCGTGGCGGCGCGAAAGGGTATCCAGCAGAGTGCCCTGCCGGAGCATTGAAGCGGCGCCGGCGAGCAGGTCGGGCGGATAGCCCGCGAAGTAAGGCAGCAAGGGATCAGGACAGTCCATGCAGGATTCTCGCCGACCAAGCCCTGCACCGTTATGCGCTACGGTGCACGCGGGGCGGGCGCGATGCCGGTGCCCTTCGTGCTGCGGTAGATGACAGGATAGCCGTCGCCCGGGTCCACGATCCTGATCACGCCGTTGGCCAGCGAGAAGCCCAGCGTCTTGGCCGGCGTGGAGGGATCTGTCTGGTCCTTGCACTCTGCTTTCGTGAGATCAGCGTTGAGCTTGCAATCCAGCATCGCCAGGCGGAACCGGGAGCCTTCGATCGTGACCGTCGCCGCAATCTGGCCGAACACCTGCAGACCCATTGTCGCTGTTCCGCGCGACTGCTGATCCTTTGCCACGAAGTCGGGGGTAGTCCTGGTGGCACCGATATCGATGGCGTAAGTACCGTCGACCGGGTTGCCACAGCCACCGAGGATCAACAAACTCAGCGCAGATGCGCAAATGACCCTTTTCAAGGCAATCCTCAAACTCAAGTTCGATGAACCATTGCTGCGGGACCGGGGTGCCGCCCCGGGAGTGACGCACCCTGACGAGGGCGCCTGAATGGGACGACACGGCGATCACGAAAGCAAAAACCCAGCACTCGGGCTGGGCAAATTGCTTCCTGATGGCTCCCCGACCTGGGCTCGAACCAGGGACCTGCGGATTAACAGTCCGTCGCTCTACCGACTGAGCTATCGGGGAACAGGCAAGCCCACGAATATAGCGAACCCGCCGCGAGTGGTCAATCCGCTTCGCGGCGACCGCCTCGAGAAGCCTATCTTTTGAGTACGGCAGCGATCGCGTCGGCGACGTAATCGAGGTTGCGGCTGTTCAGCGCCGCCACGCAGATGCGCCCGGTGTCGATCGCATAGATCGAGTATTCCTCGCGCAGGCGGTTCACCTGCTCGGCGGTCAGCCCCGAATACGAGAACATCCCGCGCTGCTCGATAACGAAGTCGAAGTCGGCGTCAGGCACCCGCGCCTTGAGTTTCTCGACCAGTTGCCGGCGCAGCGACTTGATGCGATCGCGCATGTGGGCGAGTTCGCTGTCCCACAGTGCACGGCCATCGCCGGAATTGAGTACGCTGGCCACGATCTTCGCCCCGAAAGCGGCGGGATTCGAGTAATTGGTGCGAATCACGCGCTTGAGCTGGCTCAGCACGCGGGCGGATTCTTCCTTCGACGTAGTCACCACCGACAGCGCACCGATGCGCTCGCCGTACAGCGAAAACGACTTCGAGAACGAATTCGCGACCACCGACGGCCGACCGGACTCGGCAAAGCGACGGACGACCTCGCCATCGGCGTCCAGCCCGTCGCCGAAGCCCTGGTAGGCGATGTCGAGGAAGGGGATAAGGCCACGCCGCGTCACCACGTCGATGACCGATGTCCACTGGTCGCGGCTGAGGTCGGCCCCGGTCGGGTTGTGGCAGCAGGCGTGCAGCACGACGATCGAGCCGGCGGGCATGCGTTCGAAATCGGCCATCATCCGTTCGAAGGCCACGCCACGGGTCGCGACGTCATAGTACGAGTAGTTCTCGACCTGAAAGCCGGCGGCTTCGAACAGGCCGCGGTGGTTTTCCCAGCTAGGGTCGCTGATGTAAACCATCGCGCCCGGGGCGAAACGCTTCAGGAAATCTGCGCCGATCTTCAGGCCACCCGTGCCGCCGAGCGACTGCACGGTCACCACGCGGCCGTCGGTCACCACTGGGCTGGCGGCACCGAACACGAGGTCACGCACCGCGCGGTTGTAGTCGGCGAATCCGTCGCCCTGCAGGTAGACGTGCGGGGCGGGCGATTCTTCCATCCGGCGTTCAGCCTGGCGAACGCACTCGAGCATCGGCACCTTGCCGTCCTCGTCATAGTAGACACCCACCCCGAGATTCACCTTCTTCGGGTTCTTGTCGGCGTTGTAGGCCTCCGTCACCCCCAGGATGGGGTCACGCGGGGCCATGGACACTTCGGCGAGGAACGACGGCGTTGCGGGCGGGTTCATGATCGCTTTGCAGATATGATGTTCGGTTGAATTTCGATGAAGAGTTTACCTGCAATGGAACGTTCGAGGCGCAATCCCCCCAGGTCCGGCGGCGCGACTGCCGCGCGCGGCGGTGCCCGGGCCGGCAGCGGCAATGACAACGGCACGGAACTTGCGCTCGCCGAACTCGCGCCGTTCATGCGACGTGCCGCGCAGGACCGCGACGCGGCGGCGGCGGCGGTCGGCGAGGGCGCTGGCGCTCCGGCAAAGCCGGCGGGCGTGCCGTCGAAGGAGCCGGTCGAGGTCAAGACCTGGCCCGGTAGCCCGTTCCGACTGCACCTGATCTATCCGCCGGCCGGCGACCAGCCGACGGCGATCGAGAAGCTGACCGAAGGCATCCGTGACGGCCTCGCGTTCCAGACGCTGCTCGGGGTCACCGGGTCGGGAAAGACCTACACGATGGCCAACGTGATCGCACGCATCGGGCGCCCGGCGCTGCTGCTTGCACCGAACAAGACGCTCGCCGCCCAGCTCTATGCCGAGATGCGCGAGTTCTTCCCGGAGAACGCGATCGAGTATTTCGTCTCGTACTACGACTACTACCAGCCCGAGGCGTACGTGCCCTCGCGCGACCTGTTCATCGAGAAGGATTCGTCGATCAACGAGCACATCGAGCAGATGCGGCTGTCGGCGACCAAGTCGCTGCTGGAGCGGCGGGACACGATCATCATCGCCACCGTCTCCTGCATCTATGGCATCGGCGATCCGGTCGACTACCACAGCATGATCCTGCACCTGCGCGCGCACGAGAAGATCGCGCAGCGCGAAGTGATCAGCCGCCTCACCACTATGCAGTACCAGCGCAACGACATGGAGTTCAAGCGGGGAACCTTCCGGGTGCGCGGCGACACGATAGACATCTTTCCGGCCGAGAGCGCAGAGATCGCGGTACGCGTGTCGCTGTTCGACGACGAGATCGAGGAACTATCGCTGTTCGACCCACTGACCGGGCATATCCTGCGCAAGACCACGCGCTACACCGTCTACCCGTCCAGCCACTACGTGACCCCGCGCAGCACGACGCAGCGCGCGGTCGAGGCGATCAAGCTGGAGTTGCACGACCGGATCAACCAATTCGCCGAAACGGGCAAGCTGATCGAGGCACAGCGCATCGAACAGCGTACGCGCTTCGACCTCGAGATGCTCAATGAGATGGGCTTCTGCAAGGGCATCGAGAACTACTCGCGCCACCTGTCCGGCCGAGGTCCCGGCGAGCCACCGCCGACGCTGATCGACTACCTGCCGCAGGAGGCGCTGCTGATCATCGACGAAAGCCACGTCAGCATCCCGCAGGTCGGGGGCATGTACCGCGGCGATCGCGCCCGCAAGGAGAACCTGGTCGAGTACGGCTTCCGCCTGCCTTCCGCGATGGACAACCGGCCGCTGAAATTCGAGGAGTTCGAGCAGCTGATGCCGCAGACCATCTTCGTCTCGGCAACGCCGTCGAGCTATGAACGGGACCACGCGGGCCAGGTGGTTGAACAGGTGGTGCGCCCCACCGGGCTGGTCGACCCTCAGATCGAGGTGCGCCCGGCGGCCACGCAGGTCGACGACCTTCTGACGGAAGCGAAGCTGCGCATCGCGAAGAACGAGCGGGTGCTGGTGACCACGCTCACCAAGCGCATGGCCGAGGACCTTACCGAGTACCTGTCGGAGCAGGGCATCGCGGTGCGCTACCTGCATTCGGACATAGACACCGTCGAGCGGGTCGAGATCATCCGCGACCTGCGTCTGGGTCAGTTCGACGTGCTGGTCGGCATCAACCTGTTGCGCGAAGGGCTCGACCTGCCGGAGGTTTCGCTGGTGGCGATCCTGGACGCCGACAAGGAAGGTTTCCTGCGCTCCGAACGATCGCTGATCCAGACCATCGGACGCGCGGCGCGGCACCTGAACGGCCGGGCGATCCTGTACGCCGACCGGATCACCGAATCGATGGAGAAGGCGATCGGAGAGACGAACCGTCGGCGAGCACGCCAGGAGGCGCACAACCTGGAGCAGGGCATCACGCCGCGCGGCGTGAAGAAGGAGATCCGCGACCTGATCGACGGCGTCTACGACACCGAACATGCGCACCAGCAGTTGAAGGCCGCGCAGGACGACGCTGGCTACGAACTGATGAGCGACAAGGAGTTGACGCGCGAACTCAAGCGTGTGGAGAAGGAGATGATGGAGCGGGCGCGCAACCTCGAGTTCGAAAAGGCTGCCCAGGCACGCGACCGGCTCAATGCGCTCAAGGAACTGCTGTTCGGCCGCGGCCGGGATACCGCGGCCTCTGCGGATCCGGGCAGTCGCTGAGGCGGCAAGGCGAAAAAAAGCCCGGTCCCTCACGGGGCCGGGCCTTCGACGGCAGGATGCCGGGTACTACCTGCGGGTCTCGATCTGCACCAGGGCATCCGCATCGGTAGCGGCCGCAGGCGCGACGGGCCGCGGACGCGGCGCACGCCGCCGCACTGGCGCCGCTTCGACGGCTGCCGGCGGCACCACTGAGGCACTCGGCCGGGTCTCGATCATGACCAGGTCGGAAGGCAGTGCGATCGGCTCGGGTGCAGTCGCGGCCGGCTTGCGGTACTCCGCTGGCGCCGTCTCGACGGACGCCGGGGCAGTAGCAGGCACCGCATCGGCCGACGGCGCCGCTGCAGTCGATTCCACCTGCACGAGGTCGCTGGTGAGTGGCGCGGACGGTACCGGCAACACCGCGACCGGCTGAGGTGCAGGCGCGACTGCAGCCCCGGCTGCATCGGCAACTGGCACGGCGGCGTCCGGAACCGGCGGCACCTCGACAACCGTTGCCGCAGACGACGAGGTTGCAACCAGCTGGGCTGGCGCCTCCGCAGCGGCAGGCGCCGCTACCGCTTCGATGGCCACGGCAGCGAGTGGCACCGACGCGGCCATTCCGTCACCGCTGGCAGCGACTTCTGGCGCGCCGGCGGCCTCGACCGCGCCAGCATCACCTTCGTTGCGACGCTCGCCACCACCGCCTCGGCGCCCACGGCGACGGCGCGGGCGCCCTTCGCGGCCCTCGCGCACTTCACCCGTCGCATCGGCTGCGGCAAGGCCTGCATCTGTCACCACGCCTTCAGCTGCATCGGCCTGCGGCTCGCGCTCGCGCGGCGAACGCTGTTCGCGCTCTGGCCTGGGTTCTCTCGGTTCCCTGGGCTCCCTGGGCTCTCTGGGCTCGCGCTGCTCACGCGGCGGACGTGCCTCGAGAGCCGCACCCGTCGCGCTACCCGGTACGTCAGTACGCGGAGCGCCATCGCGGCCGCCCCGGTTGCGTTCGCCGCGGGCAGGGCGCTCGCCCCGACCATCGCGTGCCCCCTCTGCGCGCGGCTCGCCACCGCGGCCTTCGCGTCTCGGCTCGGACGAACGTTCGCCACGCTCGGGCCGGTCGCCACGTCCACCACGGCGACGCTCGCCGTCACGCACGCCGCCGCGACGGCTGGTGTCGCCACTGACCGACCGCGCAGCCGGGGTTGTTGACGCGGCTGCTGCCGGCGCAGGCTCCGCCTGGACGGTTGGCGCCGACGGTTTGCTGCTGAGCCAGCCGAACATCTTGTCGAACAACGACCGGGGCGCCGGTGCAGGCGCTGCAACAACCGGAGCTGCGACCGCCACGGGTGCGGGTGCCGGCGGTGGTGCCTCCGGGTTGATGCCCTGTACGGCAGCCTGTGGGCGCTGCGGACGCTCGGCCGGCATTCCCGGCAACGTCTCGGGTGCCTCGGGCGCCACGACCAGCTGGTAGCTGGCCGCCGGCGGCTCGGACGCGTTCAGTTCGTCATGACGCAGCCGGACCACCGTGTAGTTCGGTGTCTCGAGGTGCAGATTCGGCACCAGTACCACGTTGACCTTCTGCCGCAGTTCGATGCTCTGGATATCCTGCCGCTTCTCGTTCAGCAGAAAAGTCGCGACGTCGACCGGCACCTGCGCGTGGACGGCGCCGGTGTTCTCCTTCATCGCCTCTTCCTGCAGGATGCGCAGGATATGCAGCGCGGTCGATTCGATGCCGCGCACGAAGCCGGTACCATGGCAGCGCGGGCATGGAATGTGTGCCGACTCGCCCAGCGACGGACGCAGCCGCTGGCGCGACAGCTCCATGAGGCCGAAGCGGGAAATCTTGCCCATCTGCACGCGGGCTCGATCGACGTGCAGCGCATCGCGAAGGCGCGTTTCTACCTCACGCTGGTTGCGGGCGTTCTCCATGTCGATGAAATCGATGACGATCAGGCCACCGAGGTCTCGCAACCGCAGCTGCCGGGCAATCTCGTCGGCCGCTTCGCAGTTGGTGTTGAACGCGGTGGTTTCGATGTCACCGCCGCGCGTCGAGCGTGCCGAGTTGACGTCCACCGACACCAGCGCCTCGGTGTGGTCGATGACGATCGCACCGCCAGATGGCAGCGTGACCTGGCGCGAATACGCGCTCTCGATCTGATGCTCGATCTGGAATCGGGAGAACAGCGGGACATCGTCGCGATAGTGCTTGATCAGGTCGAGGTTGCCGGGCATCACTGCGGCCATGAACGAACGGGCCTGGTCGTAGATGTCCGGGGTGTCGATCAGGATCTCGCCGATATCCTGGCTGAAATAGTCGCGGATCGCGCGGATGACCAGGCTGCTCTCGAGGTAGATCAGCGAGGGCGCTGATTCGCGCTTCGCGGCCGACTCGATCGCCTCCCACAGCCGCATCAGATAAGCGAGATCCCACTGGAGTTCTTCCAGCGTGCGGCCGATACCGGCTGTGCGCGCGATCACGCTCATGCCGGAGGGCACGTCCAACTGGGCAACCAGATCACGCAACTCGTTGCGGTCTTCGCCTTCGATACGCCTGGAAACCCCTCCACCCCGCGGGTTGTTCGGCATCAGCACGATGTAACGGCCGGCCAGGCTGATATAGGTAGTGAGGGCGGCGCCCTTCGTGCCGCGTTCGTCCTTGTCGATCTGGACGATCACTTCCTGACCTTCGCGCAACGCATCCTTGATGGTGGCGCGTGCGGGGTCGGTTTCGGCGCCGTTACGGAAATTCGACCGCGCAACCTCCTTGAACGGCAGGAAGCCGTGCCGGTCGGCGCCGTAATCGATGAAGGCAGCTTCGAGACTCGGCTCGACCCGGGTGATGGTGCCTTTGTATATGTTGCTCTTGCGCTGCTCTTTTCCTGCGGTTTCGATATCGAGGTCGATGAGCTTCTGGCCATCGACGATCGCGACGCGGAGTTCTTCCGCCTGCGTCGCATTGAACAACATGCGTTTCATTGAATCAGACTCCCGCGATCAAGCACGGGGTCGCGCGAAGCCAGGCGCGCAGGGCAACCGGAGGCCGGTTGCAGATGCGTCAGGTCAGTGGTGAGGGTCTCGCACCTTTTCTGTCGAGGACACGCTTCTGACGGGCATCCGGATCCCGACGCTCGACCCTGGGTCGATGTGCGCGGGGACCTGATTGAACGACCGGAAGCAAAGGAAAGACATCGAACGGACCAGCCAGGCTTCTGCGTCTGCATGCCGCGTTGGGGCGCTGCGGAAAGGCCGCTGCAACACACTCCCGCGGTGTTACGCACTTGATCGAGTAAGATCGCTGCTTGTTCAGGTGAGCGAAAGTAACCTGTGGATATCAGGGAAAACCGGTTCGGGTGTAACACTTCGGCCGGAAGGTTGTCCAGCACCATGATCGAGCCTAAGGGCTTGATCGTTCAGCAAGTCTCTCGTGTGCGAGGGCTGTCTGCGGGTTTGCACCCGGCGGAAGTATAGCAAGATGGAACCCGCAGGCAAAGCGGCCGTCCGGCTGGAAATCGTTGATGAATCAAGCGCGAACCAGCGACTCGACAACTTTCTGCTGAAGATTCTCAAGGGGGTGCCCAAGAGCCATGTGTACCGGTTGCTGCGGCGCGGCGAGGTGCGGGTGAACGGGCAGCGGGCTCAGCCCGAACGAAGGCTGGTGCTCGATGACAAGGTTCGGGTACCACCCGTTCGTCTCGGCGCGGCGACCTCCAGCACCGCGCCGCGCAACGGCGGCGAAGCGCCCCTGCTCGCCGTGCACGTCATCTACGAGGACGACTGGCTGCTGGTGCTCGACAAGCCGTCGGGCTGGGCTGTGCACGGTGGCAGCGGCGTTGCGCGGGGCGTTATCGAACAACTCCGGGCCGAGCGGCCGACCGCGAAGTTCCTCGAACTGGTCCACCGGATCGACCGGGATACCTCGGGCTTGCTGCTGCTGGCCAAGAAGCGCAGCGTGCTCATCGCGCTGCACGAAGATCTCCGCGAGGGGCGGGTCACCAAGCACTACCGTGTGCTCGCCCATGGAACGTGGCGAAAGGGGCGCAGGATGGTCGACGCACCGCTCCAGGAAACGCTTCAAGGGGTCGCGGAGAAGCGCATGCGGGTGCCCGCGGCAGGCGATGTCAGCCATTCCGTCAGCGCGAAGACGGAGTTCATGCCGCTGTCCACCTGGAAAGCCTTCAGCCTGCTGGACGCGCGTCTGTTTACGGGCAGGACGCACCAGATCCGTGTACACCTCGCGCACGTGTCTCATCCGATCCTCGGTGACGACAAGTATGGCGACCCGGAGCGCGACAAGCCGTTGAAGCGTCTCGGCATCCGCCGGCTGATGCTGCATGCGTTCAGCCTTCGCTTCAGGCATCCCGGGACCGGCGAACCGATGTCGATCGAAGCGCCGCTGCCCCCCGATTTCATTTCATTCATCGAGCAACTCGACGCCCGCGCGGCCGAAGAGCGGCTCCTGCGTACAGCGAAGGCCCCCGATGCCCACCCGGTTTGACCTCATCGTATTCGACTGGGACGGCACGCTCGCCGATTCCACCGGCCTGATCGCACGTTGCATCCAGCAGGCCTGCGCCGACATCGGTGCGCCGGTGCCGACCGAACAAAGGGCGCGTTACGTGATCGGACTTGGCCTCGACGATGCGCTCGCCCACCTCGTGCCGGAACTCCCGCAATCGGACTACCGCAGGCTCGCCGACAGCTATCGTGCCCATTACTTTTCCGGCGACGCGCAGATTCCCCTGTTCGAGGGCGCGAAGGCGGCACTGCACGACCTGCGCGCGAACGGATTCCGGCTCGCGGTGGCGACCGGAAAGACACGGCGCGGGCTGGACCGGGCGATGCTCAACCTGGGGGTCGAAGACTGCTTCGATGCAACCCGCTGCGCGGACGAGACAGCCTCCAAGCCCGATCCTCTGATGTTGCACGAACTGTTCGCCGAACTGGGCATCGGCGCCGATCGCAGCGTGATGGTCGGCGACACCACCCACGACCTCGACATGGCGCGGGCAGCGGGCGTTGCCGGCGTGGCTGTAACGTATGGTGCCCATCCCGGGCCGCACCTGGCGGCGGCATCGCCGCTTGCCTGCATCGACCGCTTCGACGAACTGCACCACTGGCTCAGGCAGCACGCCTGACCTGCTGCACCACCGCATAGAGAGAGAACCACCGCATGAGCCATTCCGAAGGCAATCCGGAGAACTGGGAACGCAAGGTCCTCGAGAAACTCGCGCTGTCTGCGCTGCAGGAGCAGCGACGCGGCCGTTACTGGGGCATCTTCTTCAAATCCCTGACGTTCCTGTACCTGTTCCTGCTGCTTTTCATCGCGACTGGCTGGTTCGGTGCGCGCGAGATGACCTCGCCCGGGAAGCACACTGCGCTCGTCCAGGTGAACGGGGTAATCGCGAACGACAGCGCAGCTTCGTCCGAACAGATCACCGCTGGCCTTCAGGCGGCGTTCAAGGACAGCAATACTCAGGGAGTCGTGCTGCGCATAAACAGCCCCGGAGGTAGCCCCGTGCAGGCCGGCCAGATCAACGACGAGATCCGGCGGCTGCGCGCGCAGCATCCGAACATACCGCTCTATGCGGTGGTGGAGGACGTGTGCGCCTCCGGCGGCTATTATGTCGCCGTGGCCGCCGACCAGATATTCGTCAACCGGGCAAGCCTGGTCGGCTCGATCGGCGTGCTGATGGACGGCTTCGGGTTCTCCGGCGTACTGAACAAACTGGGTGTCGAGCGTCGGTTGCTGACAGCCGGCGACAACAAGGGCTTCCTCGATCCGTTCTCGCCGCTCGACCCGAAACAGCGTGCCCATGCGCAGCAGATGCTCAACGACATCCACGCGCAGTTCATCGAGGTCGTCAAGCGCGGCAGGGGCGACCGGCTCAAGGCCGATCCCCAGATCTTCAGCGGGCTGATATGGACTGGCGAGCGGAGCATCGAACTCGGGCTGGCAGACGGGCTCGGCAGCGTCGAATACGTCGCGCGCGAAGTGATCAAGGCGGAGACGATCGTCGACTACACGCCCCGCGAGAACATCGCGGAGCGCGTGGTACGGCGATTCGGCGCCGCCTCGGCGGAAGCGCTCTGGGGAGCGGCAACCGCCCCGCGTGCCTCGCCGGTCCGATGATCGGCGGGCGCGCCCGCTGCTAGACGACCTGGATGCCGAACTCTGGCAGGTGGCGGGTCAGTGCAATCAGCGGCAAGCCGATCAGTGCCGTCGGATCGTCTCCGTGGACGGCTTCGGTGAGCGCGATACCCAGCCCCTCGACCTTCGCACTGCCCGCACAGTCATACGGGGTGTCCCGCAGCAGGTAGCGTTCGATCAGGGCAGCGCCGAGTATCCGGTACCTGACATCGGTCACCGACACCGTTTCGACGCAATGCGCAGAATCCAGCCGCATCACGACCAGGGCCGTGTGGAACCGGACTGTACGACCGGACAACACGCGCAACTGTGCCACGGCCGCCGCGTGGGTTTCGGGCTTGTTGACGGGCAGGCCATCGAGTTCGGCAACCTGGTCGGAGCCGATCACCACCGCCCCAGGCGCGTGCGCGGCTACGGCAAGCGCCTTCGCCCGGGCGAGCCGGCGCGCGAGCGCGGCCGGAGCCTCCCGGCCGTCCGGGGTCTCGTCGACGCGCGGCGCGACCACCTCGAACGCCAGGCCGAGGCGTTCGAGCAGGGTGCGCCGATAGGGCGAGGTTGACGCGAGGATCAGGCGGGGCGCGGTTGACGGGAGCATCGCTGCGATCTTTGACATCGTCGGGAAAGGGCAATATTATCCGGCGTTTATGTCGCACACCCCCGTTATAGACAGCATCGCCTTCGCGCGTGCCGGCAGTCATTGTCAGGGTACGATGCAGGGTGACCGCCTGACCCGGCTCGATGACAGTCTCGTCGATCGCGCCGGGGAAGTCACTTACGAGGTGCGCGGCATTCTGTGGGATGAAAAGCCCGCGCTCGAACTGAAGATCGAAGGCTGGCTGATGGTCCGCTGCCTTCGCTGCCTTGGGCCGATGCGCTGGCCGGTGCAGATCGAGAACAGGATCAGGCTCGCACGCGATGATGCCGATCTCGATGTGGCCGACGAAGAAGGGGTGGACGCGATCCAGGCTTCTCAGGAGCTGAATGTCGCGGAACTGGTGGAAGATGAATTGCTGCTGCAGTGGCCGATCGCGCCGCGTCACGATTTGCATGGCATGACGCAGTGCGGCGCCGATCTGACCTTCGGCGGGGCGCAGGCAGTCCACCCGTTCGCGGCACTCGAAAAGCTGTCGCCTCGACGCGGCGGTACCAAACAAGGCAATCAAGACTAAGAGGTTCATCATGGCAGTCCAGCAGAACAAGAAATCGCCGTCCCGCCGCAACATGCGTCGCGCACATGACTTCCTCACCGCAGCACCGCTCGGCGTCGAGCCGACCACCGGTGAAGTGCATCTGCGCCATCACATCAGCCCGTCGGGCTACTACCGCGGCAAGAAGGTCACGGCAGGCAAGAAGGACTGAGCGACGGCTCCGGCATCCCGGCCAGCACGCGGGCAGACGGATTGAACTTCGGCGGACCGGCAGGCGGCATCCCGTGTCGGGCGCACCTGTCCGCGCCGGACTTACGCTGACCATGTCGCGGGTTGTCGTCGCAGTTGACTGCATGGGCGGTGATCACGGGCCACGTGTGACGGTCGCGGCCTCGATCGCAGCCGTCGACGCGGACCAGGAACTGTCGATCGTGCTGGTCGGCTTGTCGGATGCGATCGGCGCAGCCCTTTCTGCGTCCGGACGGACCGAAGGCGATCGGCTGCGGATCCTCCACGCCCCCGAAGTGGTGGCGATGGACGAACCGCCGGCCAACGCCCTGCGCAGCAAGAAGAAATCCTCGATGCGGGTCGCCATCAACCTGGTCAAGTCGGGCGAGGCGGATGCTTGCGTCAGTGCCGGCAACACCGGAGCCCTGATGGCCACATCGCGCTTCGTGCTGAAGACACTGCCTGGCATCGAACGCCCGGCGATCTGTGGTGTGCTGCCGTCAATCAACGGTCGTACCTACATGCTCGACCTGGGCGCGAATGTCGACTGTACCCCGGTACAACTGCTGCAGTTCGGCATGATGGGCGCGAGCCTCGTTGGTGCCCTCGACCATGTCGATGCACCCAGCGTCGGGCTGCTCAACATCGGCGTCGAGGACATCAAGGGCAACGACACCGTAAAGCAGGCGGCGGAACTGCTGCGCCTGAGCGGTCTCAATTTCTACGGCAACGTCGAGGGCGACGACATCTACAAGGGTACGGTAGACGTCATCGTGTGCGATGGTTTCGTCGGCAACGTGGCGCTGAAAACCTCGGAAGGGCTGGCGCAGATGCTCGGCGCGGTACTCCGCCGTGAGGTCAATCGTACCTGGCTCACCAGGCTTGCCGGTCTGTGCTCGCTGCCGGTGATGCGCGCCTTCAAGCGGACGGTGGACCATCGCCGATACAACGGGGCGAGCCTGCTCGGGTTGCAGGGCGTCGTGGTCAAGAGCCACGGCTCGGCCGATGCCTTCAGCTACGGTTTCGCGATCGGTCGCGCGGTCGAGGAAGTTCGCATGGGCCTCGCCGGACGCATCAGCGAGCGCGTGAACCTGCTGCAGCAGGGTGCGGCGTGAGCCGCCCGTCGCCAGCCCGGATGCCGATGTATTCGAGGATCAGCGGCACCGGCAGCTACCTGCCAGCGCATTGCGTGAGCAACGTCGAACTGGCCGATCGGGTCGATACCTCGGACGAATGGATTTCCACGCGCACCGGCATCCGACAGCGGTATTTTGCCGGCGAGGGTGAACTGACGAGCGACCTGGCCCTGCCTGCCGCGCGCCAGGCCATCGAGGCAGCCGGACTGCAGCCCTCCGACATCGGCCTCGTGATCGTCGCCACTACGACACCGGATGTGGTGTTTCCGAGTACCGCCTGCATCCTCCAGCAGAAACTGGGTATTTCGGGCTGTCCGGCCTACGATCTGCAGGCCGTCTGCAGCGGATTCGTGTATGCGCTTTCGTCGGCAGATCTCGCGATACGCGCCGGCCAGTGCCGCCACGCGCTGGTGGTCGGTGCCGAGGTGTATTCACGCATCCTCGACTGGAACGACCGCTCGACCTGTGTGCTGTTCGGAGACGGCGCCGGCGCTGTAGTGCTCAGCGCCACCGATGGCCCGGGCATCCTGTCGTCGCACCTGCACGCCGACGGCAGCTACAACGACATCCTCGGGGTGCCGGCCCGGATCGACCAGGGCTGCGTGGTGGGATCGCCGTTCGTCCACATGGACGGAAACGCCGTGTTCCGCTTCGCGGTGCGGGTACTGGCCGAGGCCGCGCACGAGGCGCTCGAGGCCAACGGGCTCGCACCGGCGGATATCGACTGGCTGGTACCGCACCAGGCGAACATCCGCATCATCGAGTCGACAGCGAAGAAACTCGGCCTGCCGATGGAGCGTGTCGTGGTCACCGTCGACCGACATGCGAACACGTCGGCGGCCTCGATCCCCCTCGCGCTCGATACCGCCGTGCGCGACGGCCGCATCCGGCCAGGGCAACTTGTGCTGCTCGAAGGTGTCGGCGGGGGATTCACCTGGGGCTCGGTGCTGCTGCGGTGGTAGCTTCCCGCACACGCAGCGAGCCAGTTCGATCAACGGAGCGTTCGACCGCATGACTGCCTCGACAACACCTTTCTCCATCGTCTTTCCCGGCCAGGGCTCGCAGTCTGTCGGCATGATGCGCGGCTTTGCCGATCGTCCGGGCGTACGCGCAACCTTCGACGAGGCGTCTGCCGCGCTCGGGGAGGATCTCTGGGCGATGGTCGAGAATGGCCCGGACACCGCCCTCAATGCGACGGTGAACACTCAGCCGGTGATGCTGACCGCCGGGGTTGCCGTATGGCGCGAGTGGCTGGCCAGCGGAGGCCCCGCGCCGACGGTGGTTGCGGGGCACAGTCTGGGCGAGTATTCGGCGCTGGTCGCCGCGGAATCGCTTACCCTCGCCGATGCCGTGCGGACCGTCCGCTTCCGCGCCCAGGCCATGCAGGAGGCCGTGCCGGTCGGAGCCGGTGCCATGGCTGCAATCCTCGGCCTGGATGACGATGCCGTACGCGAAGCCTGTGCGAGCGCCGCGCAGGGGGAGGTCGTGGAGGCGGTGAACTTCAATGCCCCGAGCCAGGTCGTGATCGCCGGGCACAAGGCTGCCGTCGAACGTGCCGCGGATCGAGCCAAGGCGGCGGGTGCAAAGCGTGCGTTGCTGCTGCCGGTAAGCGCACCGTTCCATTCGACCCTGCTGGCACCGGCTGCCGACCGTCTGGCCGGGTTCCTGCGCGACGTGGCGCTGTCGGCACCTGTCATCCCTGTCATCAACAATGTCGACGTGGCCTGCGTGTCCGATCCCGCAGCGATCCGGGGTGCGCTGGCACGGCAGGCACGGTCCCCGGTGCGCTGGGTGGAGACCATCCGCGCCATCGCCGGCATGGGCGCAACGACCATCATCGAATGCGGCCCGGGCAAGGTCCTCAACGGATTGACCCGTCGCATCGACGGCAGCCTGCAGGGCTTTGCCGTGGTCGATGCCGCATCCCTGGACGAGGCGCTGAAGGCGGTGTGCGCATGAGCGACCAGGACCGTTTGCAATCGGAGGTGGCTCTTGTCACCGGCGCGACTCGCGGTATCGGGCAGGCCATCGCCCAGGCCCTTGCGGGCGCGGGTGCCAGGGTCATCGGCACGGCGACCAGCGCGGAGGGCGCGCGTGCGATCGACGCCTCCTTCGCGCAGGCCGGGCTTGCCGGACGAGGCGTACAGTTGGATGTCAATGATGGCGCCGCTGTAGACGCGCTGCTCGAATCGATCACGGGCGCAGAAGGTGGCGTATCGATCCTGGTGAACAATGCCGGCATCACGCGCGACAACCTGCTGATGCGCATGAGCGAGGACGAATGGGACGCGATCATCGACACCAATCTGAAGTCGGTCTGGCGCCTCTCCCGGGCGGTATTGCGGCCGATGATGAAGGCGCGCCGAGGCCGGATCGTCAATATCGGGTCGGTGGTCGGATCCATCGGAAATCCCGGCCAGGTGAACTACGCGGCATCGAAAGCTGGCATGCTCGGCTTTACAAGGGCGCTTGCGCGCGAGGTCGGGAGTCGGAACATCACGGTCAACTGCGTGGCGCCCGGTTTCATCGATACCGACATGACACGCTCCCTCAAGCCGGAACAGAAGGCGGCGCTACTGGGCCAGGTGCCGCTGGGCAGGCTGGGCGAGGCATCCGACGTGGCCGCAGCCGTCCTGTTTCTGGCCACGCCGGCGGCGGGCTACATCACCGGCAGCACCCTGCACGTCAACGGCGGGCTGTTCATGGAATGAGTACTGCGGCACGCCGGTAGGGCGGCGGGTTTCGCCGGCTGACAGGGCGTTTCGATCTTCGCGGAACGAGGGTTCGTTTTTGGTAGAATCCGCAGCCGTTTCGCTGCGGGCAGCGCGGGAACATTCGCGAGAACACTTCCCGGCGCCTTCAAACGATTCACACTATCAATAGGGGTTTGCAATGGAAAACGTGGAAAGCCGTGTCAAGAAGATCGTCGCCGAGCAACTCGGCGTGAACGAAGCGGACGTGAAGATCGATTCGCGCTTCGTCGACGACCTCGGTGCGGATTCGCTCGACACGGTGGAACTCGTGATGGCGCTTGAGGAAGAGTTCGAGACCGAGATTCCCGACGAGGAAGCCGAGAAGATCACCACGGTACAGCAGGCGATCGACTACGTCACCTCGCACAAGAAGTAATCTCGGCATTCACGGACCGGCAGGCGGGCTAATGACACGTCGTCGTGTAGTGGTGACAGGGCTGGGGGTCATCTCCCCCGTCGGAAACAGTATCCCGGAAGCGTGGGACAACCTCGTGGCCGGGCGCACCGGCATTGCCGACGTGACCCGGTTCGATACGACCGGGTTTTCATGCCGGTTCGCGGGTGAGGTGAAGGGATTCGACGTCGAGCAGTACATGCCGGCGAAGGAAGCCCGCCACATGGATACCTTCATCCATTACGGAATGGCTGCGGGTATTCAGGCCTGGGTCGACAGCGGTATGGAGGTCACCGAGCAGAATGCCGAGCGCATCGGCGTGATCGTCGGCTCAGGTATCGGCGGGCTGCCGCTGATCGAGCAGACCCATGCCGATCTCGTCGCGAAGGGGCCACGCCGCATTTCCCCGTTCTTCGTGCCGGCGTCGATCATCAACATGATCTCCGGGCACCTGAGCATCCGTTTCGGCCTCAAGGGCCCCAGCCTTGCCGTGGTCACCGCCTGCACGACAGGCCTTCACTGCATCGGCGAGGCGGGCCGACTGATCGAGTATGGGGATGCCGACGTGATGCTTGCCGGCGGCGCCGAATCGACGGTTTCGCCGCTGGGTATCGGCGGGTTCGCGGCTGCGCGTGCACTGTCCAGCCGCAACGATGACCCGAAGACGGCGTCCCGTCCGTGGGACAAGGACCGCGACGGCTTCGTGCTGGGCGAGGGTGCCGGCGTGCTGGTGCTCGAAGAGTACGAGCACGCGCGTGCCCGTGGCGCGCGGATCTACGCCGAACTGTCCGGTTACGGCATGAGCAGCGACGCCTACCACATGACAGCGCCGAACATGGACGGTCCGCGCCGCTGCATGGTCAATGCGATGCGCAATGCGGGCGTCGATCCTGCGGACGTCCAGTACCTGAACGCCCACGGCACCTCGACGCCCCTGGGAGACAAGAACGAGACCGACGCGATCAAGGCCGCCTTCGGTACCGAGGCCGCAAAGAGGCTCGTCGTCAATTCGACAAAATCGATGACTGGCCACCTGCTCGGCGGCGCTGGAGGGCTGGAATCGGTGGTGAGCGTCCTGGCGATCCACCACCAGGTCTCGCCGCCAACGATCAACATCTTCAACCAGGATCCAGAGTGCGACCTGGATTACTGCGCCAACGAAGCACGGCCGATGAAGATCGACGCCGCACTGAAGAACAACTTCGGCTTCGGTGGTACCAACGGGTCGCTGGTCTTCCGGCGCCTGCGCTGACCGGTCCGTGCGGACGCGCGATCGGGTGACCACCCCGGCGTGCGGCACGGGAAGCATCCGATGAGTGACCAGGGAACGCTGTTCCTGCGTGTCGACGGTGCGGACGTCGATCCGGTCGCCGCAGTCGTGATGCCATCCGACCGCGGATTCAGCTACGGCGACGGTGTGTTCCGCACCGTACGCGTCAGAGGCGGGCGCGTCGCAGGCTGGGCACGCCATGCACAGAAGCTGAAAGACGACCTTGCACGGCTCGGACTCGCGCCGCCCGATCTCTGCCTTATCGAAGACGACCTCGCACGACTCGGGGTCGACTATCCCGACTGCGTCGCGCGCATCACCATCACCGCGGGCGCGTCCGCCCGCGGCTATCGCCGCACGCACGGCACTCCGCCGACCACCATCGTGCGTGCCACCGCCTTGCCGCTCTGGCCTGCGGAGGTCGCGACGCTCGGCGTCGCGCTGCACCTGTGCAAGCTGCGCCTCGCCGACCAGCCGGCGCTGGCGGGCGTAAAGCATCTGAACCGCCTGGAACAGGTACTGGCACGCGCCGAATGGGATGACGACCGGATCGCCGAGGGGCTGACACTGGACCGCGAGGGACATGCCATTTGCGGCACGATGAGCAACCTGTTCATCCTCGAAGGCGGTCGCCTTGCGACCCCGGACCTCGCTCGCTGCGGCGTCGAGGGCGTGCAGCGCGGCCGCATCCTCGACTGGGCCCGACAGCGCGGGATCCCGACCACCGTGGAGGCGTTATCGCTCGAGCGAGTGTGTGCGGCCGACGCGCTGGTCCTGTGCAACAGCGTTATCGGTACGTGGTGGGTGAACCGGTTCAACGGCCGCACCTATGTGCGGCCGGCCTGGCATGGCGAGCTCACCAGCGATCTCGAACGCGATGACTATGCGGCGGCGCAGGCTCGGCCGG
>CANGXU010000021.1 GCA_947457885.1 Betaproteobacteria bacterium | reverse complement strand
CTGCGGAGCCTGCCGTGAAGCCTTTCCGACATCGTCTGCCTGCCCGCCGCGCGCGCGCGCGGGGTGCGTTCCTTCCCGTGGCCCTGGCCGTGGCTGTGGTGTCCGTGCTCGGCGCGGGTGATGCGTTGTCGCAGGCCTGGCCCGCCAAGCCGGTACGCATGATCGTGCCGTTCCCCGCGGCGGGGGCCACCGACATTGCCGCGCGACAGGTGTCGCAGCGCCTGTCCGACGCGTGGGGCCAGCCGGTGGTGATCGAGAACCGTCCCGGGGCCGGGGGCACGTTGGGCACCGAAGTCGCCGCGCGCGCGCCCGCCGACGGCTACACGCTGATGACCGGCTCGGTCAGCACCCACGCGATCGCGCCGCATCTCTACCCCAAGCTCGCCTACGACCCGCTGAAGGATTTCGTGCCGATCACCGAGGTGGCCACCACGCCCAACGTGCTGGTGGTGAACACCGCGCTGCCGGTGCGCAACCTGCGCGAACTCGTGGCACTCGCGCGCAAGCGCCCGAACGAACTCACCTACGGCTCCAACGGCAGCGGGGCGAACAACCATCTCGCGGGCGAGCTGCTGCAGGCCGGGTCCGGCATTCGGCTGCAGCATGTGCCCTACAAGGGCTCGGCGCTGGCCACCAATGATCTCCTCGGCGGCCACATCTCCTTCATGTTCGACACGCTGCTCACCGCGCTGCCGCACGTGAAGTCCGGCAAGTTGCGGGCGATCGCGCTGGCTGGCCCGCGCCGCTCGCCCTCGCTGCCCGATGTCCCCACCGCTGCCGAGCAGGGCTTCCCCGACCTCGAGGTGATGGTGTGGCTGGGCATGTGGGCGCCCGCCGGCGTGCCGCCCGAGGTGGTCAAGCGCACCAACGCCGACGCGGTGGCCGCGCTGCGTACGCCGAAGCTGCAGGAGTTCTTCGCATCGCAGGGCGCCGAGGCGGTGGGCAGCACGTCCGCCCAGTTTGCCGCCCATGTCCGTACCGAGCACGCGCGCTGGAAGAAGGTGATCGATACCGCGAAGGTGCGGCTGGACTGAGCCTCTCGTTCCCCGCCGGCGAGGGCCGGGCCAGGGCGGGCCCGGCTGCCTCGGGCGGACTCCCGGCGCCTCGCCTCGGGCTTCGCCCGGCTGGGGGGCGCTGGCTGCATCGGTTGGCGCGGTGGCTGGTCGCGCAGCGGTTGGGGTATAAAGCGCGGCAGGCTGTGGTGTCGTGAGGTGCGCGCATTTTGTCGCTGCCGTCTGCCGCCGCTCCCGTATGCCCGGTCGCGCCCGGCCGCCAGGCCGCCCGGCCGTCAACCCCGAGCGCTGTTCCGCCTTCTTCGCCAGAGTCGACATGTCCACGATCCGTACTCGTTTCGCTCCCAGCCCGACCGGCTATCTTCATATCGGCGGTGCGCGCACCGCGCTGTTCTCCTGGGCCTATGCACGCAAGCATGGCGGCAGGTTCGTGCTGCGCATCGAGGACACCGACCTCGAGCGCTCTACCCAGGCCTCGGTGCAGGCCATCCTCGACGGGCTGTCGTGGCTCGGCATCGACTGGGACGAGGGCCCGGAATTCCAGATGCAGCGCCTCGCGCGCTACCAGGAGATCGCCGAGCGGATGATCCGCGAAGGCCATGCGTACCACTGCTACGCGACGAAGCAGGAACTGGACGAGATGCGCGAGGCGCAGCGCGCGCGCGGCGAGAAGCCACGCTACGACGGCCGCTGGCGCGATTCGACGCGTACGCCGCCGCCAGGCGTGCCGCCGGTGGTGCGGCTGAAGAACCCGATCGGCGGCGAGGTGGTGTTCAACGACCTGGTCAAGGGGCCGATCTCGTTCGCCAACGCCGAGCTCGACGATTTCGTGATCCTGCGCGCCGATGGCGTGCCGACCTACAACTTCGGGGTGGTGGTCGACGATCTCGACATGAACATCACGCACGTGATCCGCGGCGACGACCACGTGAACAACACGCCGCGCCAGATCAACGTCTATCGCGCGCTGGGCGCGAGCCTGCCGCAGTTCGCACATGTGCCGATGATCCTCGGCGCCGATGGCGAGCGGTTGTCGAAGCGGCATGGTGCGGTCAGCGTGATGCAGTACCACGAAGAGGGCTATCTGCCCGAGGCGCTGGTCAATTACCTCGCGCGGCTGGGCTGGTCGCATGGCGACGACGAGGTGTTCAGTGCCAGCCAACTGGTCGAGTGGTTCGACCTGCGCCATATCAGCCGCTCGCCGGCGCAGTTCAACCCCGAAAAGCTCGGCTGGATGAACCACGAGTACATCAAGGTTGCCGACGATACGCGGCTGGGCCGGGAGGTCGCGCAGCGGCTTGAAGCGGCCGGGGTGTCGCTGGTCGACGGGCCGTTGCCGCTGGAAGCGGTGAAGCTGTTCAAGGACCGCGCGCGCACGCTGGTCGAGCTGGCCGATGGCGCGCGGCTGCTCTACGCGCCGGCCGAACCCACGCCGGAGCTGCTGGCCCAGCATGTCACCGACGCGGTGCGCGGGCCGCTGCGCGAACTGGCGAACGAGCTGGCGACACTCGCATGGACGCGCGAGGAAATCGGCGCGCTGGTCAAGCGCAGCGCGGCGAAGCATTCACTCAAGCTGCCGCAGCTGATGATGCCGCTGCGCGCGATCGTCGCCGGCACCGGGCAGACGCCATCGCTCGATGCGGTGATCGCCCTGTCGCCCCGCGAGCGGGTGCTGGGGCGGCTGGAGTGCTACCTGTCCTGAGCGGGACCGCCTCGGTCTCGCTGTGAGGCCGCACGGCGCCAGCTCCGCTGGTGCGCGGCCCTACTGCGCCATCATCCAGGCGAGCAGGCGGGTGCCCAGTTCGAAGTCGGCGTAGTCCATCGCCTCTTTCGCGTTGTGGCTGCCGTTCGCGTTGCGCACGAAGACCATCGCCGCCGGCAGGCCGGCGTGCACGAAGTCCTGTGCGTCGTGGCCGGCGCCGCTCGGGATGTCCATCACCGGGATGCCCAGCGCGGCCGCGCCCTGGCTGAGCGCGGCGCGGAAGTCCGGGTCCATCGTGGCCGGGTCCTGCGGAGAAAAGCTGCCCAGCTCGAATGCGACCCGCCGCTCGGCCGCGATGCGGGCGGCCTGGCTGCGCGCGAAGTCGGCCATGTGGTCGAGTACCGCACGCTCCTGGCTGCGGTACTCGAGGCAGAAATCGACCTGTCCCGGCACCTTGGTGATCGAATGCAGCTCGGCGTCGGTGAACAGCTTGCCCACCGTACAGGTGAGGTCGCCACCCGAGGCGCGCACGCGCGTCGCCTCCTGCTCGATCAGGTGCACGAGTTCGACGGTGGCCAGCACCGCATCGCTGCGGTATTCATGGGGCACCGCGCCCGAGTGGGTGTAGGCGCCGGTGCAGCGGCAGCTGCGCGCGCGGGCAGAACCGCGGATCGCCGTGACCACGCCCACCGGCAGGCCGAGCCGCTCCAGCACCGGCCCCTGTTCGATATGCAGTTCCAGCCAGCCACGGTAGCGCGAGAGGTCGAGCGTGCCGTGGCCGAGCGCGACGCGCTCCGGTGAGAAGCCCGCGTCCGCCATGTGCGCGCGCAGCGGGCGGCCGCTGCGGGTGTTGATCGCCGAGTCGAGTTCCGCCGGCGGCAGGATGCCCAGCGCCGACCGGCTGCCGATATGGCCTCCGTGCGCGCCCGCGTACCAGGCGCTCGCCTCCTCGGCGCGTACGCCCATCACCGTGACGTCTGTGGTCGGTACGATGCCGGCCGCGCGCAGCGCCGCTACTGCAGTGAGGCCGGCGACCACGCCCGCGAGGCCATCGAAGTTGCCGCCGCTGGGCACCGAGTCGATGTGCGAGCCGGTGATCCAGCCCGGGGCACTGCGGTCGGCTCCGGGCAGGGTCATGTAGAGGTTGCCGAACGGATCCTTCGATATCTCGAGGCATAGCTCGCGGGCCTTCGTCTCGAGCAGGTCCGAGGCCTTCTGCTCGTTCGCGCTGTAGGGTTCGCGCGCCATACCGACGCCGTCGCCGGTCTCGGCGCCGATGGTTTCGAACAGCCCGTGTGCGACCGGCATCGCGGCGCGGGTGGCATCGGCGAAACGGGCTGCAACCGGGGGCAGGGCGCTGGCGGGGGCTGTCGGCATGGGAGAGCGTCCGTGGGGGATGGCGGGGAAGCCGCACAATCTAACATTCAACCGTTTGCGTGTTTACATGCGGGCGAAGGCCTGCGTATAATTCGCGCCTCTCGTGTGGGGGTATAGCTCAGCTGGGAGAGCGCTTGCATGGCATGCAAGAGGTCAGCGGTTCGATCCCGCTTACCTCCACCAATCATCCGTAGACGTATCCGCAGATTCACCCGCAGCAGCAGTCGTTTCATTCCGTAAAGTCCGCACCACGCCTCGTCCCCATCGTCTAGAGGCCTAGGACATCGCCCTTTCACGGCGGTAACGGGGGTTCGAATCCCCCTGGGGACGCCAAGCCTGCTGGCGTCGTTTGCGTTCCGGATACCGACATGGCCGCACTGACTTTCGCGTTTCTGTTGCTGATCAGCCTGCTCTCTGCGGCGCTGCCGACACTGGCCGCCGAGCCAGCGGCGCCGATGGCCGCCGTTCGCGAAGCGCCGGTGGTCGTGTTCAACCGCACTGTCGCGGTCTACCGTGCGCCCTTCCTCGGCGCGCCGCCTGACGACCGTGCCCGCCGCGCCCGGCAGGTCATTTCCGAGTTGCTCGCGCGTGGCGGGCCGGGCGAGATCACCACCCATCCCGAACCGCAGGGAACGGTGATTCGGATCGATGGCGGGTTCGCGATGATCCTGTTGCCGGAGGACGCCGATCGCCTGCGCGGGGAAACGCTGGAGAGCGCGAGCGCGCGCACGGTCGAAGCGCTCCGGCAGGTCTCCGCCGAGACACGCGAAGGAAACAACCGCTCGCTGCTGCTGCGCGGCCTCGCGATGGCACTGGCCGCGACCGTTGCGCTGGCGCTGCTCGCAGCCGCCGTGTTGCGGGTCCGGCGCGTGCTCGGGGCCCGCGCACGTGCGCTGATCATGGAGCGCGCGGACAGGCTGCGCATCGGCGATGCACAGTTGCTGCAACCCGGGAAGCTGATCGAACTCGCCAGTGCGTCGATCACGCTCACGGTATGGCTGCTGCTGCTGCTGTTCGGCTATCAGTGGCTGAGCTTCGTGCTCGAGCGCTTTCCGTATACACGGCCTTGGGGCGAGCAGTTGCAGGCCTACCTGCTGGGCGTGGCATACAGCATCGGCACCGGGGTCCTCGGGGCGCTGCCCGACCTGCTGGTCGCGGTGCTGATCTTCATGCTGGCACGCGGGGCGATCGGCCTTGCTCTGCCTCTGTTCGACCGCGCCAGCGAGCATGGCGGGGCACTCGGCTGGCTCGATGCCGATACGGTACGGCCGACGCGCATGCTGTTCACCATCGGCGTGTGGCTGTTCGCGGTGGTGATGGCCTATCCCTACCTGCCGGGCGCGGATAGCGAGGCCTTCAAGGGCATGTCGGTGCTGATCGGCCTGATGCTGACCGTCGGTGGCGCGAGCCTGGTCAGCCAGGGCGCGAGCGGCCTGATCCTCATGTATTCGCGCACGCTGCGCGTGGGAGAGTACGTTCGCGTGGCAGACCATGAAGGCACGGTCACCGAACTGGGTACGTTCACCACGCGCATACGGACCGGCATGGGCGAGGAGATCACGATGCCCAACGCCCTGCTGCTGACCACCGTCACGAAGAACTATTCGCGGTCGGTGCAGGGCAAGGGCTACATCATCGATACGACCCTCACGATCGGCTACGATACGCCGTGGCGCGAGGTCGAGTCGATGATGCTCGAAGCCGCGCAGCGCACCTCTGGCGTACTTGCAGCGCCGGCGCCGAGGGTCTTCCAGACATCGTTGTCGGACTTCTACGTCGAGTACCGGCTGGTCTGCCAGGCTGTGCCCTCCCAGCCGCGTCCGCGCGCCGAGGTACTCGCGGCGCTGCACCAGCACCTGCTGGACGTGTTCAACGAGCGCGGCGTACAGATCATGTCGCCGCACTACTTCAGCGACCCGTCGGAACCCAAGCTCGTACCCAGGCCGGTGGCGGAAACGGGGCGGGCGGCGTCCTGATGGGCGCTGCCAGCGCGCTGGCCGACGGCCGATCGGCTGCTGCCGCCGCGCTGGCGCCGTTCGCGAATGCTGGCGGTGACTCCGCGGGCGCGCTGGCTGCGCTGTTCGATTTCGTGCGGCCGCGCGATGCGCGCGAGATCGAGGGCAGCGTGGCCCGATACACGGCGGTCATCGAACTGCTCGAGACCGATCCGGCGCGTGCAGCCGACGTGCGCGGCCATGTGCTGCGGCTGCTGTCGACACGCCGGCTGGTCGGATTCTTCGCCGACAGCGGAATCCTTCCCGGAACCGGCTTCTTCACCGAACTCGGACGTATCGTCGCCGACCGCCTGCTTCCCGATGTCCCTGATCCGGAAGACCTGCGCAGCGCGTTGCGCCAGGTGTTCCATCGTCGCGGCGACTGGGTCTGGTTCTCCGCGCTGCCCGCCGAACTGTCGCGGCGCTTCTGGCATCTGATCGCGCGCGAGGCGGCCGACGACGAGGCGATGGCGCGGGGCATCGTCGGCCAGATGCTGGAGGCATTGCTGATCCTCGCCTATCGGATGGGCGGCATCGACGTGGAGGCGGAGTTCGGCCGGCTGGGCCCGGAGTTCAAGGACCATGGTGCGTGCTTCCGCGGGCTGACCGGTGCCAGTCAGCGCTACGTCGACACGCTTCGCGCGCATCTCGCCGACCCCGGCGTGAAGCCGCTCGACAGCGCCGAGGTGCAGGTGCTGGTCGACCAGTGCTGCTCGGTGATCGACCGCGCACGGCGCCTGGCGTCGGCGCGGGGTACGAGTGTCCGGCTCTCGTACGTGATCCGGCGCAGTGCGCAGAGCCTGCGCCGGATCAGCGACCTGGGATACCTGCTCGATGCCGGCGTGGTGAACGAAGAAGCCGACCTGCGCCAGCCTGAAGTGGTCGAGCGCTGGAGCGGGCTGGTTCGCTCGGCACTGGCTGCCGAGAGCCGCCGCGGCAGCCTGCGCAGCCATGTCGGCGTGGGGGTCTCCATGCTGGCGCTGCGGGTCACCGAGAATGCGGCGAAGACGGGCGAGCACTACATCGCGGAGACACGCGCCGCCTACCATGCAATGTGGCGTGCGGCGATGGGGGCGGGCGCCCTGATCGGCGTGATGGCGCTGCTGAAGATCTTCGCCGGCAAGCTCGACCTCGCGCCGATCGGGTATGCGCTCGGCTACAGCCTGATCTACGGCCTCGGCTTCGTCATCATCTACATGCTGCACCTGACGGTGGCCACCAAACAGCCGGCCATGACCGCGCAGACGATCGCCAGCTATGTCGGTGAACTGCATGCCGACGGTGCCCGCCGTGCGGCCGGCCTGGAGCGCGTGGTCGACCTGTTCGCGGCGGTCGGCCGTACCCAGGTCGCGGCCATTCTGGGCAACGTGTCCGTGGCCTTTCCGGTCGCGCTGCTCCTGTCGATGGTGTTCGTCGCAATCTCCGGAGCGCCGCCGATCGACGCCGCCAAGGCCGAACGCCTGCTGCAAGACCTCGACATCGCCGGCTGGGCACTGCCCCATGCGGCACTCGCAGGCGTGTTTCTGTTCCTGTCGGGCGTGCTGACCGGCTACTTCGACAACACTGCCGGTTACGCACGGCTTGGCCAGCGGGTCGAGAGGCTGCCCTGGTTGCGCCGCCTGGCCGGCCCGGCGCGTGCGTCGAAGGTCGGCGTCTACCTGGAAGCCAACCTCGGCGGCCTCCTCGGGAACTTCCTGTTCGGCTGCATGCTCGGTACCGCCGGCACGGTGGGCATGATCCTGGGGCTGCCGATCGACATCCGGCACATCGCATTCTCGTCGGCGAACCTCGGTTACGCGCTGGCCGGTTCGGGCTTCGCGCTGCCCTGGCAGGTATTCGCATGGGGCCTGCTGGGCGTGCTGCTGATCGGCACCGTGAACCTGCTGGTGAGCTTCTCGCTTGCCCTGTGGATGGCGATGCGCGCCCGCGCGATCGCGCCGCGGGTCGAACTGCTTGGGCTCGGGCGGCACCTCGGCCGCCGCCTGCGCTCGGCACCGTCCACGTTCTTCACCGCGCGCGGGTTGCCGGACGACCTGTCTGTCACGCCGGCTTCGCACCGGGCGCCGTGATTCGCTGACCTGCAGGGTCCTCCCGGGGCGTCCCGACGGCGCCACACTCCAGTGCATGCGCGGCGTTCCGTGCACCGTTGCAGGGACTGATGATCGATGTCCGCAGCCTTCGCACCGGGAAAGTGCGTGCTGGCATGACTGCTGCTTTACGGGAGCCTGACCCCACCACACTGGAGATTCGAGTGGCCGCGTTCGACAATCCCTTCGATCCCTCGGTAACGTTGAACCCCTGCGAATGCGGGCGGCATGCGTCCCAGGCCGATCACGACGCGCATGCAGCCTTGACGCAGCCGGCCGCGACGGTCGCCGAGAGGCCGGCATCGCCGGACACCTGGTTCGATGGCAATCAGGCCACCGAAGCGGCGAGCAACCGCATCATCGAACAGGCAGTGGTGCGCGCGCTGTTCCCCGACGACAACGTACGCCGCCGTTTCCTGAAAGCCGTCGGCGTGCGTACGGCGATGGGCGCGATCGCTTCGGTGCTGCCGATCGGCGCGATGCAGGCGATCGCCCAGGACAGCAAGCTGGCGATCGAGAAGAAGAACCTGCAGGTGGGCTTCGTCGCGATCACCTGTGCAACGCCGCTGATCATGGCGCACCCACTGCGATTCTACGAGCGGGAAGGTCTGAACGTCGAACTGCAGCGTACCGCTGGCTGGGCCCTGGTGCGCGACAAGATGATCAACCGCGAGTACGACGCCTCGCACATGCTCTCGCCGATGCCGCTCTCGATCTCGATGGGGCTGGGCTCGGTGGCCACCGGCATCAACGTCGCGACCATTCAGAACGTCAATGGCCAGGCCATCACGCTGCACCAGAAGTTCAAGGACCGGCGCGATCCGAAGGCCTGGAAGGGGATGCGCTTCGCCGTGCCCTTCGAGTACTCGATCCATAACTTCCTGCTGCGCTACTACGTCGCCGAGGCGGGCCTGGATCCGGACAAGGATATCCAGATCCGCGTGACGCCACCGCCAGAGATGGTGGCGAACCTGCGCGCCGGCAACATCGACGGATTCCTCGGGCCCGAGCCGTTCAACCAGCGTGCGGTGTACGACGGCATCGGCTTCATCCACCTGCTCACCAAGGAACTGTGGGACGGACATCCGTGCTGCGCCTTCGGCGTGTCGGATGCCTGGATCAAGCAGAACCCGAACACCTTCGCAGCACTCTATCGCGCGATCCTCAACGCGCATGCAATGGCCCGCGATCCGAAGCACCGGCCGTTGATCGCCAATGCAATCGCGCCATCGCAGTACCTGAACCAGCCCTACGAAGTGATCGAACAGGTGCTGGTGGGCACCTACGCCGACGGCCTGGGCAACGTGCGCAAGGATCCCAACCGCGTCGATTTCGATCCGTTCCCGTGGGGCACGATGGCTGTCTGGATCCTGTCCCAGATGAAGCGCTGGGGCTATGTGAAGGGCGATGTGAACTACCGCAAGATCGCGGAGGAGGTGTTCATGATCACCGACGCGCGCAAGGCCATGGGTGAACTGAAGATGACCGCGCCGAAGGATGCATACCCGCGCATCCGCGTCATGGGCAAGGAGTTCGACCCGGCGAAGAACGTCGACCAGTACATCAACAGCTTCGCGATCCGTCGCACCTGACCACCGCACGATCCGGAGTCCACATGTTCAAGAGTTTCGCAAGGTCGCAGGGGTTGCGTGCGGGGGTCCTGTCGGCCTGCATTCTTGCGCTGGTGCTGGTGCTCTGGCATCTCGCCACCGCGCCCGTAGCCGCGCCGCAGTATGCCGATCCCGAGTATGCAAGGCTGATGGGCGGCAAGGGTCAGACCAGTTCCGGGCTGCCTTCGCTGCCGCAGATGGGGACGGCCATCTGGAAGCATCTGTCCAACCCGTTCTACGACAACGGTCCGAACGACAAGGGCATCGGTATCCAGGTCGGCTACTCGATCGGGCGCGTGCTGCTCGGCTTCCTGCTGGCGGCGGCCGTCGCGATCCCGCTCGGTTTCGTGATCGGCATGTCGCCGCTGCTTTTCAGGGCGCTCAATCCGTTCATCCAGGTGCTCAAGCCGATCTCGCCGCTCGCCTGGATGCCGCTCGCTCTATACACGATCAAGGATTCGACGATCTCTTCGATCTTCGTGATCTTCATCTGCTCGATCTGGCCGATGCTGATAAACACGGCGCACGGCGTGGCGTCGGTGCGCCGCGACTGGCTCAACGTCGCGCGCACGCTCGAGGTCGGACGCGTGCGCACCGCATTGCGGGTGGTTCTGCCGGCGGCAGCGCCGACCATCCTGACCGGCATGCGCATCTCGATGGGCATCGCCTGGCTGGTGATCGTGGCAGCCGAGATGCTGGTCGGAGGCACCGGTATCGGCTACTTCGTTTGGAACGAATGGAACAACCTGTCGCTGACCAACGTGATCTTCGCGATCCTGATGATCGGCGTGGTCGGGATGCTGCTCGACCTGGTGTTCGGACTGCTGACCCGGCTGGTCAGCTACCAGGAGTGAACCGGTGAGTGCCTTTCTGCAAGTCGACAACCTTCGCAAGGTCTTTCCGTCACAGCGGGGCGGCGCACCGCTGACCGTTTTCGACGAGGTGAACTTCACCATCGAGCAGGGCGAGTTCGCCTGCATCATCGGCCACTCGGGTTGCGGAAAGTCGACCATCCTCAACGTGCTCGCCGGCCTCGACGAGGCCAGTTCCGGCTATGTGATCATGGACGGACGCGAGGTGCGCGGGCCGAGCCTGGACCGTGGCGTGGTGTTCCAGGGCCATGCGCTGATGCCCTGGCTGAGCGCTGAACGCAACGTGGCGTTCGCGGTGCAGTCGCGCTGGCCGCAGTACGACGCACGCAAGGTCAAGGCAGTGTGCGATCAGTACCTCGGCATGGTCGGGTTGTCCGGTTCCGAGCACAAGCGGCCGTCGGAACTCTCCGGTGGCATGAAGCAGCGGGTCGGCATCGCGCGTGCGTTCGCGATCGAGCCGAAGATGCTGCTGCTCGACGAGCCCTTCGGTGCGCTCGATGCGCTCACGCGCGGCGTGATCCAGGAGGAACTGCTGAAGATCTGCGCGCAGACCCGCCAGACCGTGTTCATGATCACCCACGATGTCGACGAGGCGATCCTGCTGGCCGACAAGATCCTGCTGATGACCAATGGCCCGGATGCGCGTATCGCCGAGGTGGTCGTCAACACGATGCCGCGCAGCCGAAACCGGCAGACGCTGCACAAGGACCCGCAGTTCTACCGGATCCGCAACCACCTGGTCGACTTCCTGGTCAACCGGTCGAAGACCTTCCGGGACGAACCACCGGCCGGCTTCGACCCGCGCAACCTGCCGTACCTCACGCCGGGCCTCGATCCGGCGCAGGCACCCGGCGCCGGGGCGCTCGCCGGCGCCGCTGCCTGATCGCCAGTACCCGGACCGTAGTCGTTGATACCCATCGCAAGAGGAGAGAAACCATGAAACGAGAACCGAGCGGTGCGCCGGCGATGCCGGCCCGTCCCATGACCCGCGACGACGTGACCGCGCGCATCGTGTCGATCAAGATCCACAAGGCACTGAAGTGGGCCGACATCGCGACGAAGGTCGGCGAAAGCAAGGAGTGGGTGACTGCAGCCTGCCTGGGCCAGATGACGCTCACGAAGAAGCAGGCCGACACCCTGGGCAAGCTGCTCGGGCTGACGAAGGAAGAGATCACGCTGCTGCAGGTCGTGCCGTACAAGGGCTCGCTGCCCACGGCGGTGCCGACCGATCCGCTGATCTACCGCTGGTACGAGATCGTCAGCGTGTACGGCACCACGATCAAGGAACTGATCCACGAAGAGTTCGGTGACGGCATCATGAGCGCGATCGACTTCTCGATGGACATCACGCGCGAGCCCGACCCGAAGGGCGACCGGGTGAAGGTGGTGCTCAGCGGCAAGTTCCTGCCCTACAAGACGTACTGATCGGGCGCATCCCGCCGTCGGTCCGGAGGTATCGGCCCGACGGCATTCCCCGCTCGAGACATCCGTTCAGGTGTGAGGGATTGCAGCTGCGAACGCGCCCAGCAGCAGCACGACCTGCACGAGGTTCAGCGCCACACTGGCGCGGTGCAGGCGCTCGAAGCGGCGCGCGGCCACTGTGTCGGCCATCGACGCGTCTCGTGCGGCATTGATCGCCGGCATCAGCGTCTGCCGGGCGAACATGAAGCCGAGCGCTGTCGCGAATGCGAGGCCGGCAGCGCCGGGTGCAGTGCGGGCGCAGAGCAGGGCGGACAGGCTGCTGCCGATCAATCCGAATCCGTAGTACCAGGGAAACAGCCCACGGATGAAGCGCCCCGCGATGTCGGGCTGCAGCCGCATGAAGACCAGAGGCGCGACGCAGGCCGAGAAGAACAGCATGGCGCCCAGCGTGATGCCGATCGCCAGGGCTCCCCATCCGGCTGCGTCCGGCAGCGACAGTGGCATCGTGGTGTCAGCCGGCGCTGCCGTCGCGGGACTGACGCTCGAGGTCGTCCCAGCGCTCCATCGCGTGTGCGAGACTCTCTTCCAGCCCGGACAGCTTTGCCTGGAGTTCCTTCAGGTCCGCGGGATCACGTGTGTATAGGGCGGGATCGGCGAGGGCGGTACCGACCGTCGCGATGTCCGCTTCGAGCTTCTCGATGGTGGCGGGCATCGATTCCAGTTCGCGGGCTTCCTTGAAGCTCAGGCGCGGCTTCGGCTTCGCGGCCGATGGACGGGCAGCGTTCGCGCTCGCGGGCGACGTCGGCGCTGCGCTGGCGGGCAGGGCGGCAGCGCCTGGGGCCGGCTTCGAGCCTGTCCTGTTGGCTGCGCCACCTGCCTCCGGCTCCGCAGCACCTGCGCGGTAGCGCTGCCAGTCGCTGTAGCCACCGGCGATCTCGACCAGGCGACCGTCGCCGGCAAACGCGATCACCTGGGTCGTCACGTTGTCGAGAAACTCCCGGTCGTGGCTGACTACCAGCACCGTGCCGCGGTACTCGGCGAGCAGCGACTCGAGCAGGTCGAGGGTTTCGATGTCGAGGTCGTTGGTCGGTTCGTCCAGCACCAGCAGGTTGGCGGGGCGGGCGAACAGTCGAGCGAGCAGGAGCCGGTTACGCTCGCCGCCGGACAGCGCCGATACCGGCGAGCGCGCCCGCTGCGGGGGAAACAGGAACTCGGACAAGTAGCCGATCACATGCTGGCGCGTGCCGCCGATCTCGACGAAATCGGAGCCGGGGCTTACCACGTCGGTGAGGCGGGCGTCCGGGTCGAGTTGCGCGCGAAACTGGTCGAAGTAAGCGATCTCGAGCCGGGTGCCGAGCCGTGCCTTGCCGGAGTCGACCTCGAGCTGGCCGAGCAGCACCCGAAGCAGCGTGGTCTTGCCAGCACCGTTGGGGCCGACCAGGCCGATCCGGTCGCCGCGGATGATGCGTGTCGAGAAATCGCGGATCAGCGTGCGCCCGCCCAGCGCGACCGTCGCATGTTCGAGTTCGGCGACCAGTTCTCCGGACGCGTCACCGGCTGCCAGCTTGAAACCCACCTGTCCGATGCGCTCACGGCGCGCAGCCCGGTCACGGCGTAGTTGTTCGAGCCGTCGTACCCGGCCTTCGTTGCGCGTGCGGCGCGCCTCGATGCCCTTGCGGATCCAGACTTCCTCTTCTGCCAGGCGCTTGTCGAAGCGCGCCGCGGCCACGGCCTCGTCGGCCAGCTGCTGCGCCTTGCGTGCCTTGTAGTCCCGGAACGAACCGGGATAGCTGGTCAGCTGGCCACGGTCGAGTTCGATGATCCGGGTGATCACCCGGTCGAGGAAGCGCCGGTCATGGCTGACCACCATCACTGCACCGCGGAAGCCGAGCAGCGTGTTCTCCAGCCACTCGATCGCATCCATGTCGAGATGGTTGGTCGGTTCGTCGAGCAGCAGCAGGTCCGGTTCGCCAGCGAGCGCGCGCACCAGTGCGACGCGCTTGCGCCCGCCGCCCGACAGCGTGTCGAACGGTGTCGCGCCGTCGAACCCATGGGTCAGGAGGAGCGCCGACACGCGCGAGGGAAGGTCCCAGCCCTGCTCATGGTCCAGCCGGTCGTGAAGCCACTGCATGCGTTCGGCATTTGCCGGCGTGTCTTCCGCGTGGGCCAGGGCCTGGTGCTCGGCGAAGACCTCGGCGATGCTGCCGAACCCGCCGGCAATCACCTCGCCGATGGTCAGCCCCGGTTCGAACGTGGGCTCCTGGTCGAGCAGTACGCAGCGCAGGCCGGGCGTGCGGACAATCTCGCCGCTGTCGGCGGCAATTCGGCCGTCGACAAGCTTCATCAGCGTCGACTTGCCAGTGCCGTTGCGGCCGATCAGGCCGACCCGCTCGCCTTCCTGGAGGACGAACTCTGCCTGGTCGAGCAGCAGGCCGGCCCCGAAGCCGAGTGAGACACGATTCAGTGCCAGGAGCATCGGATGTCGATCATTGCGCCTGCAGCCCGATGGACCGGATCAACTTGCCGTAGAAGGCGTGGTCGCGACGCACCCGTTGCGCGAACGAGTCGGCGGCCAGCTGCGGTGTGTCGAAGCCCTGCTGCGCCCACAGCGCGCGCAACTCCTTGCGGTCGAGCGCTCGGTTGATCGATGCGTTCATGCGGTCGACGACCTCGCGCGATACTCCCGCCGGCCCGAACACGCCGTGCCAGCCGACGAGGGCGTAGCCCGGCACGCTGTCGTTGATCGGTGGCACGTCTGGCAGTGCCGCGATGCGCGTGGTGCCGGTCACTCCGATCGCGCGCAGCTTGCCGGCCTCGACCTGCGTGCGCACTGACGCATAGCTGTCCCACATCATGTCGACGCGGCCGCTGACCAGGTCGGGCATGGTCGCGCTGCCGCCGCCGCGGTAGGGCACATGGACCATGTTCACGCCGCCGAGCGAGGCGAGCAGTTCGCCCGCGAGATGGAACGCGCTGCCGATGCCAGTGGAGCCGTAGGTGAGCACGCCAGGCTTCGCCCGGGCGATGGCAACCAGGTCGCGTGCGGTCTTCGCGGGCACCGACGGATGCGCGACCAGCACGAACGAGAAAGCCGTGATCATCGCGATCGGTGCCAGGTCTTTCAGAGAATCGTACGGGGCCTTCTGCAGGTGCGGCGCGGAGGTCAGCGACGAGCCCGGCGCGGCCAGCAGCGTGTAGGCGTCCGGTGCCGACTTCGACACGAATTCATTGGCCAGCTGGCCGGTGGCGCCCGGCCTCGGCTCGACCGTGAAGCCCTGCCCGAACTCGGTGGCGAGCTGCGCGGCGAGAGGGCGGATCGACACGTCGATCGCGCTGCCGGGGGCAAAGCCATGGATCAGACGCACTGGCCTGGTCGGCCAGGCCTGGGCCGAGGCGGTACCTGCAGCAGCGGCACTGGCGATGACGCAGCCGATCGCGCAGGCAAGCAGCGCGCGGCGCTGGTTTCCGGGGACGCCGCTCTCGGTGCAGGCGGCGCGGGCGGTGCTGGACACGGTATGGGGCACGGGGGTCATCGAAGCTGGGTAAGATTGGAAGGTTCCCGATTCTATCGGGGTTTGCCTCGTGATCCCTTCCTGCCGGTATCTGGAGTCCTCATGCCTCGCCTCAAGCCCGCCGACCCTGCACGCCTCGGCCTAGCGCCTCACCTGCGCGCGATCCTCGACCAACCGTTTCCCAGGTTCTCCGACGCGGAGATGCTGCGCCGGCGGCAGGCGCTCGTGGACGTCATGCGAAAGCACGATGTCGACCAGTTGCTGGTCTGCGGCGAGCAGCGCGCCGGCACCGGCATCTCCTGGCTCACCGGCTGGGTAACCACCAGCGAGCAGATCATCGTGTTCGACGGCCGCGAGCAGCCGAAGATGTTCGTCGAATGGGTGAACCACGCACCGCTTGCGAAGCAGATCGCCTGGCAATGCGAGGTCGAGTGGAGCGAACACCGCAGCGTCGAAAAGGTGGTCGCGGAACTGAAGCGGCGCGGCGCACGGCGGGTGGGCATCATGGGCGTGTTCAACTTCGGCAAGTACCGCAAGCTGGCCACCGCCTTTCCGGATGTGGTCGACCTGAACCCTGCATACAGCCGCATGCGCCTCACCAAGTCCGAGGAAGAAATCGACTGGCTGCGCATCGGTGCGGCGTTCTCCGACGCGTCGATCGCGGCGCTCTCCGAGGGGCTCTGCGACGGGTTGAACGAGCGCGACCTGGGCGATATCGCAGAGCGCGCCTATGCACCTTTCGGTGGCGTAACGATGCTGCACTATTTCGGCGTGACGTCGATGGCTGCGCCCGACTGCTACATTCCTCGCCAGCATCCCATGAACCGCATCGTGCGCGATGGCGACTGCGTGTTCACCGAGATCACCGGCTCTTTCTGGGACTACGGCGGCCAGGTGCTGCGCACCTTCGCGGTCGGTGCCGAGCCGCCGGCGCTCTATCGCGACCTGCACGACACGGCCGAGGCGACGTACGACGCGGTCACCGGCGTGATGCGGCCCGGCTGCACGATGGACGAGATCGTGGATGCCGCCTCGGTGATCGAGGCGCGCGGCTTCACGATCTGCGACGACCTGGTACACGGTTTCGGCGGCGGCTACTTCCAGCCGATCCTCGGCAGCCGCAGCCGTCCGGCGGGGCCGCTGCCCGATATCGTGCTCGCCGAGAACATGACGATGGTGGTGCAGCCTAACGTGATCGACCGTGCGCGCACCGCAGGCGTGCAGGTCGGCGAACTGGTGCGGATCACCGCCACCGGCTTCGAGAGCCTGCATCGCGCGCCGCGCGGATTCCTGCGTGCCGGCTGATCGACCGGCGAGGGCTACTGCAGTGCGGTGTCGAGCGCGCCGCCGGCAGGGGTGACGGTGGCCTCGACCGGTGCGCTGTGGATCGTCACCCTCGGTCGCCCCGGTTCGCTTGTTCAATGGTCGCTGGAAGCGGGCGACCTGTGGATCCTGTCCGAACTGGCTGGTTCATTTACCTGAGGCGGGCCTGCGCCCATCTTGTAGGCTGAATTTTCCTGACGATGGAGTTCGGGTGCTCAACCTGTTCGGCATCGCGCTGATCTTCGCGGGAAGCCTGCTTACGCGCCACTCGCCGCGCCCGGTCGCCTAGCCGTTCAGTCCCTCGAAGCAGGTTCGCACCAGGAAATCCACAGTCTGGGCGTCATCGTAGTGGCCGGTCGTGCGCAGGTACTCGAGCGTCGGGTCGCAGGAGCGGGCGTATATGGTGTAAACGATCACCTCGTGCGGCAGTGTGCGGTCGAGCGCGCCTTCGTTCTGCGCGGCGATCACCAGCAGTTTGAGTTCGGCGTTGAGCTTCATGATGAGTCGCACATAGCTGAGGTTCAGCATCAGGCTGCGCTGCAGCGCGACGCTGGTCGATGGCAGGTGCGGAACGGCGCCCTTGATGCGCCGTTCGAGCGCCCAGCGCAGGGTAGCCTTCAGCTTGGCGATGGGAGCCAGGTCCGGCGGCATTGCGGCCAGGACGTCGATCGTGTCCCGGGTCATGCGACAGAGCGCGGCGGCGGCAAGGCTCTCCTTCGACGCGAAGTGCTTGTAGAGGCTGCCTTTGGCGATGCCGACTTCGGCCGCGACGTCGTCCATCGTCATGAGATCGAAGCCTTTCTTCGCCAGCAACACGTTGACGGCGTCGAGAATCGCGTCTTCCCGCGCTGCAAACTGCTGTTTCTGAAAAGAAAGTTTCATCTGTGGCGCTTTCGTCTGGAACATGGGCTACGCATTCGAATCAAGCCGGGAACTTTATTGTACAAAAAATGACTAAGAAGTCACGTTGCGACTGTTGCGTCTTTGACTAGGACAAACTACCATCAACGCACCGGCGCAGTGTGCTTAACCGTAGAGAAAGAAAGCGTCGTCATCATGGAATCCTGCCTTTCGAACACTTTCTGTCTGGCGTTCGCGCGGGCTGGAACCATGCGTCAGAACGGGTGGCACAGATTCCCGATTCAACCCTGATCGGTTCATGCACCGCTGCGGCGCAGCGCAGCGATTTTTCCCTTGTCGTTCCAACTCCGAGGCTCAAGATGCTGGACACCTGGAAAGGTCTGGAAGTGATGATGGGCGGCGTAGAACCGCGTCGCGTGCGCGCGAACCGCGGGTCCGTCGAGGAAATCGGTTCGGTGGAGCCGGCCGATCTGGTCGCGCTGCGCAAACGGCTGGGCGACAAGGTGGTGGTGGTGGACGTGCGGAACAGTCCGAAGGAACTGCTCCGCAGCACGCTACCGGGCGCGCAGGTGCTGTCTGTCGAAGAGCTCGAGGTGCGTTGGCGCCAGTTGCCGCAAGACGCGACGATCGTGGTCTATTGCTGGGACGAGTGGAGCACGTTGTCGGCGCGGGCCGCGCGCCTGCTGACGCTGCGTGGCCTGAAGGCGATCGAACTCTCGGGCGGGATCAAGCGCTGGCGCGCACTCGGCATGGACGAGACGCCGGTGGCGTCGACGGTCGAGCGGTCCCGCTATCACTGACGAATACCGCGCAAGCCGGTCGCCTCATCGCAAAACAGGGGCTCAGCGCGATTCGCTCATGGGCGAGCCCTCAGGTGCCCGCTTCAGGTGCCTGTCCGCTCGAGCAGGGTCCTGACCTGCTGGATGGCGTTCAGTGCCCGGTCGATCCGGGCAATCAGGGCATGATCGTCCGCACCCGTCAGGGCCTCACGCAGCTCGCGCATCGTCGCCACGCCATCGTTCAAGGCGGCGATGGCCTTGCCGGCACGCGCGAAACGTATCTGTGCGGCCGATTCCTGGGCATCCTCGGCCCCTGCCTCGAGCTGCTTGGCCAGCGTGGTCAGCTCGAGGTTGCGCGTGACGATGCTCTTCAGCCGGTCGTCGACGTTCTGTTCGAGCAGACTGATCGCCGCCCGGGTCGCGATATCGTCGAGCGTGCGGATCGCGCCGGTGTTCGGGAACGAGTGTTCGACGAAGCGGGTGAGGCGCTCGCTCATGCCGAGCCGCATGGCTGGCGTGGTGTCGGTTGTCGCCATGGCGGCGGCGTCCTGCAGCAGTTCACGCAGCTTGCGAGTCCAGCCGTCCACTCCGGCAATCGCGTCCCAGTCATCATCGGTCATCGGAGAACCCTCGTCTGCAGTGGTGGAAACGCTCATGTCGACCTCGCGCGGTCGCGTATCGAACAGGAATGACGGACGCGATCAGCGGGCGCGCACCCGGTGCACGAGGTCCCGCAGCTCGGACACCGACTGCACCAGCGCCTGCGGATCGACTGCGGTGCCCGCGCGCATGCCGTGCAGCAGTTGCCGGTGCGCGAGCGCCCAGTCCGCCAGGGCCTGGCGGGTACGGCCTGTCACGGCAAGCATCTCGCGCAGTCTGCCCTCCGAAGCTCGGAGCGTGGCGTTCATCGGGGTGAGCCTGGAAACAACGGTGCGCTCGATCCGGTCGATCTGCAGCAGTCGATCGGCATTCGCCTGCGTCAGCGGAGACTGCGCATAGAGCGCGACACGCTCCCGGCGCAGCGCAAGCAGGTACCCGGTTTCATCCGCGTACTCCGCGCGCAGCTTCACCTCGGCGATCCGGTTGGCGCTCACCAGCAGCACCGCAGCATCATCGAGCTGCAGGGTGACGACTTCAACCGTCCGCTCGACCACCGGCTGCATGCGCTCGAGCGCATCGACGAGGGCACTGGCTGCGCGCACGCTGGCCAGCTGGCGGTAGACCGTGGCGGCGATGTCCAGACCGGTTGCGGCAGCGGCGGAGACGGGCAGGGCGATCCCGACCCCGGATGCGAGCGCAGTGCCCGCGTCGGCGACCCTTCGCACGCTTTCGGCGCCCTCGCGCCCGGACTGCGTGATCGCGGCCAGGGCTTCGGCATAGGCTGCGAGCGCGGCGGTCGATCGTTCCGGCACCTGCCAGGCCTTGCGCAGTTCCCGGGCGCGCTCGGGCAGCCCCGCGGCGTCCAGCTCGTCGGCGGCCATTGCGCCGCTGGCGGCCACGGCGGAGCCGAGCTGCGCGCTGGCATCGGCGATCCTGCGCGCGTCGGGGAGGCTGGTACAGCCGGTCATCGCCGCCAGCATGGCGACGGCGGCCAGTGCAAGCGCGAGGCGATCGGGTGTGCTGCGCAGGTGGATTCCAGTCATCGCCCTCTCCTCGATCGGTCTGTACCGGTGGCACCGGCGATGCGCCGCGCTGACGGTGTCGACGATGCGCCTGAAGTAGCGGATTCTGCAACATCCGGCAGCCGGTGGCGCAAATGGTCAGGCGCTCGGCGACGAGCGCGCCCCGCGCCCGACGGTAGACTCCCGCACGATCCATGCTTGGAGCAAGACACGATGGCGCAATCGACAGGCAATGCGGGAGTGGCGCCAGGCCGGGGCGAAGGGCTGGCCGTGCGCGGCATTGGGCTGGCCGCCTGCCTGTTCGCAGGGCTCGTGTGTCCCGCGTGGGCCGCCGCCGCGGCTGCGGTGCCTGCGGCGCCTGCCGCCCCGGTTGCCGCGGCGGTGGCCTGTCCGGCGCTGCTCGATTTCACGTTTCCCGAACTGGTCAGCGGCAAGCCGGTGTCGCTCTGCCAGTACCGTGGCAAGGTGCTGATGGTGGTCAATACCGCCAGCGAATGCGGCTTCACCCCGCAGTACGAACAGCTCGAGGCGCTGTACCGACGGCTGGCACCGCGGGGGCTGGTGATCGTCGGGTTCCCGTCGAACGATTTCGGCCAGCAGGAGCGCGGCAGCAACAAGGCCATCGCCGAATTCTGCAAGCTCAACTACGGGGTTTCGTTCCCGATGTTCGAACGCACCGAGGTCGTCGGACAGCGTGCGAATCCTCTCTACGCCCAACTCGCCCGGCGCAGCGGTGCCGCACCGGGCTGGAACTTCCACAAGTACGTGGTCGATCGCTCCGGCAACCGGGTGCAGAGCTTCGCGACGACGATCCGTCCGGATGACCCCAGGCTGGTGCGCGAACTCGAACGGCTGCTCGCGGAGCCATACCGGCCGGGTGCCTGATGCGTGCCGGTTGAACCGGGCACCCGCCGAGGCTACCCTTGGCCTTCCCGTTACAGCCTTTCCCACCAAGGAGCTTCGATGGATACCGTGTCCCCGCCTGCCTACCCTCCGCTCCGTCTGTACATCGATGGCAGGTTCATCGGCGGCGAGGGCCGGGTCGAGCAGGATGTGACCAACCCGGCGACCGGCGCGGTGATCGGCCGGCTGCCGCATGCGTCGCGCGAGGACCTCGACGCTGCGCTCGGGGCGGCCGACCGTGCGTTCCAGTCATGGAAGAAGAGCTCGCCGGTCGAACGCTCGAAGATCCTCCGGCGCGCAGCCGAGCTGTTCCGCGAGCGCGCGCCCGAGATGGCGCACGGCATCACGCTCGACATGGGCAAGCCGTATGCCGAGGCGATGGCGGAGGTGATGGGTGGCGCTGAACACTGCGAATGGCACGCCGAGGAATGCCGGCGCATCTATGGCCGGGTGATCCCGCCGCGCGTCGATGGCGTGCGGCAACTGGTGCTGCGCGAGCCGATCGGCGTCTGCGCTGCCTTCACGCCGTGGAACTTCCCGTTCAACCAGGCGATCCGCAAGGTGGTCGCGGCGATCGGCGCCGGCTGCACGCTGGTGCTCAAGGGGCCCGAGGATGCACCCAGTGCGGTGGTGATCATCGCCCAGGTGTTCGCCGATGCCGGGTTGCCGGCAGGCTGCCTCAACATCGTGTGGGGTGTCCCGGCCGAGGTGTCCGACTACCTGATCCGTTCGCCGATCGTACGCAAGATCTCGTTCACCGGGTCGGTGCCCGTCGGCAAGCAGCTCGCCGCACTGGCCGGTTCGCTGATGAAGCGCTGCACGATGGAGCTGGGCGGACATTCCCCGGCCATCGTGTTCGAGGATGCGGATGTCGACCGCGCCGCGGAACTTCTTGCCAACATGAAGTACCGCAACGCCGGCCAGGTGTGCGTGTCTCCATCGCGGATGTTCGTGCATGCGCAGGCCTACGACCGCTTCGTCGAGAAGTTCGCGGCAGTGGCATCTTCGATCAAGGTCGGCAGCGGGCTCGACAAGGACACCCGGATGGGGCCGCTCGCCCACCAGCGCCGGGTACCCACGATGGAAAGCTTCGTCGACGATGCAGACCGGCGCGGTGGCAAGGTGCTGGTCGGCGGCTCTAAGATCGATGGTGCCGGCAACTTCTTCTCGCCGACGGTGATCACCGACGTGCCGGACGACTCGAAGCTGATGACGCAGGAGCCGTTCGGTCCGATCGCACCGATCGTGCGCTTCAGCGATTTCGACGAGGTCGTGCGCCGGGCGAACAGCCTGCCCTACGGCCTGGCTTCGTATGCATTCACCCGCTCGTCGCGCAACGCGACCGCGATCTCCAATGCGATCGAGGCAGGCATGGTGAACATCAATCACTTCGGCATTGCGCTGTCCGAGACGCCGTTCGGTGGCGTGAAGGACAGCGGTTACGGCAGCGAGGGCGGCGCCGAGACGTTCGACGGCTACCTCGTCACCAAGTTTGTCACGCAGCTGAACTGAAGCCCTGCCGTGAACATCGCCATCCTCGACGATTTCCTCGGCGTAGTGCCGTCGCTCGACGTCTATCGCAAGCTCGACGGGCATCAGGTGACGGTGTTCCGGGACCCGCTGACCGATGTCGATGAACTCGGGCAGCGCCTCGCGGGGTTCGATGCGCTGGTGCTGTCGCGCGAGCGCACCAGGATAACGGCGAACCTGCTCGACCGCCTGCCGAACCTGCGCATCATCAGCCAGACCGGCGTCATACCGCACATCGACGTGCCGGCGTGTACGCGGCGCGGGGTGGTGGTGTGCTCGACGCGTACCGGGCCGTCATACACCACGGCGGAACTCACCTGGGGGCTGATCCTGGCCTCGATGCGCCATATTCCGCAGGAAGCGGTGGCGCTGCGCGAGGGGCGCTGGCAGACGCGCTTTGGCCGAGGGCTGCGCGGGCTCACGCTCGGCGTCTTCGGCTACGGCTGGATCGGCGCGCTGGTCGCGTCCTATGGCCGTGCTTTCGACATGAAGGTGCAGGTGTGGGGGCGCGAAGGCAGCCTGGCGCGCGCGCGCGAGGCGGGCTACGACACGGCGCCCGACCAGCGCACGTTCTTCGAGACCTCCGACATCGTGACCCTGCACCTGAGGATGCTGCCCGAGACCGACGGCATCGTCACGGCGGCCGACCTGGCCGCCATGAAGCCCGACGCGCTGTTCGTCAATACCAGCCGCGCAGCCCTGGTGGAGAAGGGGGCGCTGCTTGCAGCCCTGCGTGCCGGGCGGCCCGGTCATGCGGCGCTCGATGTGTACGACGAAGAACCCGTCGTGGGCGCCCTCGACCCGCTGGTGTCGATGGACAACGTGATCTGCTCGCCTCACGTCGGCTATGTTACCCGCGACCGCTTCGAGATCATGTTCGACTCTGCATTCGAGCAGGTCGATGCGTTCGCCCGCGGCGAGCCGGTCAACGTGGTGAACCCTGAGGCGCTCGGCCGTTGACGCCGGGACGTGGCCGCATCCTGAACACAGCCCTTTTCCGACCGCCGGAACGACTATGAAACTGCTGGTAGCAAACCCGAACACATCCGCTGTGGTGCTCGACGTGATCCTGGCCTCGGCGCGCCGGCGGGCACTGCCCGGAACCGTGATCACCGGGCTGTCCTCGCCGAACGGCACGCGCAGCATCGATTGCGCATACGGCGATTACATGAGCGCGCCGCACATGATCGAGGCGGTACGCCGCCGCGTGGCCGAGGACCGGCCGGATGCCGTCGTGCTGGCGGGTTTCGGCAATGTAGGCATCTATGCGCTGAAGGAATTGCTCGATATCCCGGTCGTGTCGATCTCCGAGGCCAGCATGGCGATGGCCTGCCTGCTCGGACATCGCTTCAGCACCCTCACGATGCTCGAGCAGTTCATCCCTTACCAGCAGGACCTGGTCCGGCTCTACGGCTTCGAGTCCAAGTGCGCGTCCGTGCGCGCGATCAACATCAACGTCGAGGAGGCGGCGACCGACCGCGAACGCGCACTGCGCGACCTGTCGATTCAGGTGAAGGAACTGGTCAGCCGCGACCAGGCCGAAGTGGTGATCCTCGCTTGCGCTGGCCTTTGCGGCTACGACGAGGCGCTGTCTGCGCTGGCCGGCGTGCCTGTGATCGACCCCGTTGTGGCGGGCGTGAAGATGGCCGAGGCCTTCGTCGGCATGGGCATCAGCCATTCGAAGGTGCGCAAGTTCCGGGCGCCTCCCCAGCCGATCGCGGACTACGGCACCGAGGTGCTGGCGCCGGGCCTGGCGGCGGTCAGTCCGCTTCGCGGGTAATACGAGCCTGCAGTGCCGTCCCCAGGCCGCGCGCGGGCTTGGCCGGCGGGCGGGCAAAGCTGCCCGACGAGGGAGTCGCCGGGCGCAGTCCGACCAGGGCTTCCGCGAGCCGGACGGCACAACTGACCCCGTCGATCACCGGCACCGGAAGGAGGTGAGCGATCTCGTGCGCGACGCCGGCCAGCGGGCCTCCGCCCACGATCAGCACCTCCGCCTGGTCGTCCTCGACCGCGCGGCGGCATTGTTCCAGCAGCGCTTCGCGCGCGGCATCCCGGGCTTCACTGATATCGGCGTCCAGGCGCGGTAGTGCGCGGACGCTGGCAAGCCTGCCGTCGAGTCCGGTGTCGCGTGCGCATTCGAGGTACCAGGTGCGCAGGCGCGGGGTCAGACACACCACCGAGTAGCGGCGGCCGAGCAGCCAGGCCATGTGGAAGGCTGCCTCCGAAATGCCCACGACCGGCATGTCGAACAGTTCGCGCGCCGCTTCGACGCCGGGGTCGCCGAAGGCGGCAACGATCACGGCGTCGCAGCCACCTCCGTGGGTGGCGACCGCGTCGAGCACCGCATGGGAGGCGATCGCCGCTTCGGCGCGATTTTCGACGTATTGCGCGCCGAACGGCGCCGAGACGGCCTGCAGCTGCGTGCCTGGCGCGGCCGAGCGCAGCGCCTCTTCCAGCATGATCGCGGTGATGCGGTCGGTGATGTTCGGATTGACGAGCAGGAGTTTCATCGGGCCTTCCGGGGAGTTCCTCAGGGTCGCTGCATCAAGATGGCGCTGCTATCATCCGGCGGCGGGTGCAGCTCGTACTGGCTCCAATGTTTCCACGAAATGCGTAGGGAGGGTGTCGATGGGGATGATGCAGGAGTTCAAGGAATTCGCGATCAAGGGTAACGTGATGGATCTCGCTGTCGGCGTGATCATCGGTGCTGCCTTCGGAAAGATCGTCGATTCAGTGGTGGGTGACCTCATCATGCCGGTCGTGGGACGCGTGGTCGGCGGGCTCGATTTTTCGAGCTTCTTCATCGCGCTGAAGACAGTGCCACCCGAGGTGGCGATGAACCTGGCCGACCTGAAGAAGGCGGGCATCCCGGTTTTCGCCTACGGCAGCTTCATCACGATCCTGATCAACTTCGTCATCCTGGCCTTCATCATCTTCATGCTGGTCAAGTGGATCAACCGGCTCAAGGCCGATGCGCCGGCGCCCGCGCCGGCAGCCGATCCGGAAGAAGTGGTGCTGCTGCGGCAAATTCGCGACTCGCTGCAGAAGTAGGCAGCCGGTTCAGCTGAACAGGCGTCGCTGTGGCGGCGCAGGCCGCTCGACGCGCAGCGGCTGCGGCACGTCGCAGCGAAGGTAGCGCCCGGATCCGGGCGCTGCGTTCAGCCTGCCGCCGTCGACGATCACCTCGCCACGACGGATCACCGTGACCGGCCAGCCGCGCAGTTCACGGCCTGCGTACGGCGTGTAGCCGACGTTGTCGTGCAGCATCGACCAGTCGACCGTGGTGCGCCGATTCGGGTCCCAGAGCGCGATGTCGGCGTCCGCGCCCACGGCGAGCGTACCCTTGCGTGGATGCAGGCCGTACATGCGTGCATGGTTGGTCGCCGTCAGCGCGACGAATTCGTTCACCGTGATGCGACCAGCCATCACGCCTTCGGAGAACAGCAGCGGCAGCCGCAGTTCGATGCCGGGAACGCCGTTGGCCATTTCCTTGAAAGTCGTATCGGCACCGAGCGGCAGCTTGCCGCTCGCGTCGAAGCGGTACGGTGCATGGTCGGACGAGAACAATTGCAGCGTTCCGTTCTGCAGGCCCCGCCACACGGCTTCCTGGGCGGCTGCATCCCGTGGTGGCGGGCTGCAGCACCACATGGCACCGTCCATGCCAGGCTTGTCCATATCGTCCGCGGTGAGGAAGAGGTACTGCGGGCAGGTCTCGCCATGGACCCGGACGCCGAGGGTCTGCGCGGCCCGGATGTGACCGATGGCCGTCGGATCCGACACATGCACGACCAGCAGGGGCTGGTCGAGGAGGGTGGAGAGCGCAATCACCCGGTGGGTGGCCTCGCCCTCGGCCACCGGCGCGTGGGCGACGGCATGGAACCGCGGCGCGCGGTGGCCGCGGTCGAGCAGGCGGCGGGCGATCCACTGGATGACTTCGTGGTTCTCGGCATGCACCATCACCATCGCACGCTCGCGCTGCGCGACGGCCATCACCTCGAGCAGCTGCCCGTCGTCCAGCTTCAGCTTGTCGTAGGTCATGTAGACCTTGAACGACCGTATGCCGCCGGCGATCAGGGCCGGCAGTTCACCGTCGAGCACTTCGGGGCGCGGGTCCGAGATGATCAGGTGGAACGCGTAGTCGACCACCGCCTTGCCTGCCGCGCGGGCGTGATAGTCGGCAACGACGTCGGTCAGGCTGTCGCCCCGATGCTGCGCGGCGAACGACATGATCGTGGTGGTGCCGCCGAACGCCGCCGAGGTGGTGCCCGAGGCGAAGTCGTCGGCACACATCACGCCGTTGCTCGAACGCTGTTCGATATGGGTGTGGCTGTCGACCCCTCCCGGCAGTATCCAGCGACCGGCGGCGTCGATATCGGCCTCGCCCGGTGGCAACCGCTCCGCAAGCGCGGCGATCCGCCCGTCGCTGATGCCGATGTCCGCGCTGAACGTCTCGCTGGCGGTCGACAGCGTACCGTTGCGGATCGTCAGGTCGAACCTTGCCGTCACTTGCAGACCAGTACCGGGGTACGCGCGTGTGCGAGTACCTTCTTGGTCTCGCTGCCGAGCAACAGGCTCGCCAGCCCGCTGCGCCCCCGCGAGGACATCAGCACGAGGTCGCAGCCCTGTTCCTCCGCCACCTTGATGATGGTGTCGGCCGTGTGGTAGCTGGTGACGTGTACTGAACCGGCGGGCACACCTGCCGCCTCCGCCGCATCGGTGACCTGTGCCAGGAAGCGGTTGGCCCGGTTGATCGCTTCACGCTCGAAGCGGGCTTCGATCTCGGGGTCGAACGGGCCGGAATCCTCGTAGACCGGCGGGTAGTACTCGGGAACCACGTGCAAGGCCGTGATCTTCGCGCCGACGGCCTTTGCCAGCCCGATCGCGTGCTGAAGCGCATTGGCGCACCGCTCGGAACCATCGGTCGGAAACAGAATGTGCTTGTACATGCTTCACCTCTATCGGTGGGTTGGCGCTGTGCTGCACGGGCCCGTGGCCTCGCAGGCCAGCCAGGCGGCTATTGTTGCCGGTACTGTCGATGACGGCGGAGCGTGCTACGGTCGGGGAAATTTCGCAAGCGCGCCCGGTGCCGCCAAAGGCCGCTGGCATCCGGTATCCGGGGCCGGCGCTGGCCCGCTACCTGTCTGTCCTGCCATCGGCCGCCATCGCCATGTCGCAATACTTCGTCATCCATCCGGAAAACCCGCAGGTGCGGCTGCTGAGGCAGGCGGCTGCCATCGTACGCGGTGGAGGGCTGATCGCCTATCCGACCGACTCCTGCTACGCGCTCGGCTGTCAGCTCGGGAACAAGGAGGCTGCCGAGCGTATCCGGCGGATACGCCAGCTGGAGCCGCGGCACCACTTCACGCTGGTATGCAAGGATCTCGGCGAACTCGGCCGCTACGCGCGCGTCGATAACCGTCAGTTCCGGCTGCTCAAGGCTGCTACCCCTGGCAGCTACACCTTCATCCTGGAGGCTTCGCGCGAGGTGCCGCGCCGGATGATGCATCCGAAGCGATCGACCATCGGGCTGCGGGTGCCGGAGCATCGTATCGTGGCGGCGCTGCTCGAGGAACTCGGCGAGCCGCTGCTCAGCTCGACGCTCAAGTTGCCGGGCGACGACCTGCCGGTGACTGACGGCGCCCAGATCCGCGAGCGGCTCGAGCGCGAACTCGAACTGGTGCTCGACGCCGGCTCGTGCGGCATCGAGATGACCACGGTGATCGACCTCACGCGTGACCCGCCTGAAATCACCCGGCAGGGGCGCGGCAGCGCCGCGGTGCTCGGCACCCGGTGATTGCGGGCCGGACGGTCGCAATGCGCCGGGTTGCTTATACTCGCCGACTTGCGAGCGCATTTCCGGCGGTCGCCACCAACGGAGTCGAACACGATGTATGCCGATCGCGTGCTGTCGGGGATGCGTCCGACTGGCGCACTTCACCTGGGCCATTACCACGGCGTGCTCAAGAACTGGGTGCGCCTGCAGCATGAGCATGAGTGCCTGTTCTTCGTCGCCGACTGGCATGCGCTGACCACGCACTACGACACGCCGCAGGTGATCGAGCAGAATGCCTGGGAGATGGTGATCGACTGGCTGGCCGGCGGCGTCGACCCGGCGCACGCGACGATCTTCCTGCAATCCAAGGTGCCGGAACACGCTGAATTGCACCTGTTGCTGTCGATGATCACGCCGCTGGGCTGGCTGGAGCGTGTGCCGACCTACAAGGACCAGCAGGAAAGGCTTGCCGAGAAAGATCTGTCGACCTACGGATTCCTCGGTTATCCACTGCTGCAGGCCGCCGACATCCTGATCTACCGTGCGAATCAGGTGCCGGTGGGCGAGGACCAGGTACCTCATATCGAGTTCACGCGCGAGATCGCGCGCCGCTTCAATCACATTTTCGGCCGGGAGCCCGGCTTCGAGGACAAGGCCGAGGCGGCCATCAAGCGCCTCGGCGGCAAGCGTGCGATGTTGTACCGCGACCTGCGATCGAAGTATCTCGAGCAGGGCGACGACCAGGCGCTCGAATCGGCGCGGGCGTTACTCGAGGAAGTCCAGAACCTCAACCTTTCCGACCGCGAACGCCTGTTCGGCTACCTCGAGGGTGGTGGCAAGGTGATCCTCGCCGAGCCGGAGGCACTGCTGACCGAGGCGTCGAAGATGCCGGGTCTCGACGGGCACAAGATGTCCAAGTCGTACAACAACACGATCTCCCTGCGCGAAGACCGCGACAGCGTCGTGAAGAAGATCCGTACGATGCCGACCGACCCGGCGCGGGTGCGCCGCACCGATCCAGGCGAGCCGGCGCGTTGCCCGGTGTGGGCGTTCCACCAGGTGTATTGCCCTGAATCGGTGCAGCGGTGGGCGGAGGAGGGCTGCCGCAGCGCGGGTATTGGCTGCCTCGAGTGCAAGCAGCCGGTGATCGACCGGGTACTCGAGGAGCAGGCGCCGATGCGCGAACGCGCGCGGCCATACCAGGAGGATCCGTCGCTGCTTCGCAGCATCGTCGCGGACGGCTGCGAGAAGGCCCGCGCGCTCGCCGGCGAGACGATGCGCGATGTCCGCGAGGTGATGGGGCTCGATTACAGCTAGGCCGGGACAGCGCGCGGGCGGCCCGGAGGGTCAGGCTGCGGTAAACTGCGCCGCTCCATGACCATCACTCCCCAGCTCGAGGAAGCCGCGATCGACGCACCGGATCCAGCCGTGTCGGCACCTGCCGAGCTGGCGGTGGCCGGCGTGGAAGCGCCGCCGGTCGTCGCCGTCGTAGCCGGCATTGCAAGAATCCACGGCGAACCGATGCTCGCGGTGCCGCAGGACCTGTACATCCCGCCGGATGCGCTGCAGATCATCCTGGAGAGCTTCGAGGGTCCGCTCGACCTTCTGCTGTACCTGATCCGCAAGCAGAACCTGAACGTACTCGATATTCCGATGGCGCAACTGACGCGCCAGTACCTCGAGTACATCGACGTGATGCACGACAACCGGCTCGAGCTTGCGGCCGAGTACCTGCTGATGGCAGCGCTGCTGATCGAGATCAAGTCGCGCATGCTGCTGCCGCGGCCGCCGACGGCATCGGCCGACGAGGAGGATCCGCGTGCGGAACTGGCGCGCCGCCTGCTCGAGTACGAACAGATCAAGCTCGCGGCCCAGCAACTGGCGGCCATGCCCCAGGTGGGGCGCGATTTCGAGGCCGCGCATGTGCTGTTCGAGCGCCTCGACCTGCAACTGCCCCCGAGGGTCGACCCCGAGGATCTGAAGGCCGTATGGCTGCGGCTGCTCGCCCGGGCGAAGCTCAACCGGCATCACCGGGTGACGCGGGAGGAACTGTCGGTCCGCGAACACATGACCCGGATCCTGCGGCGTCTGAAGGACCACAGGTTCGTGGAATTCTTCAGTCTTTTCGATGCCAATGCAGGAGTGCCGGTGATCGTCGTGAACCTGCTGGCACTGCTCGAACTGTGCCGGGAGTCGATGATCCAGATCACCCAGCAGGCGCCCTTCGCGCCGATCCATGTCCGCCTCGCGGGAGCCGATCCGGAAGACGAGGAAACCGTCGCCGCGATCGGCTCCCCGGAAACCTGAACCTAGCCAGATGAACGACACAGAACAGAGCCCTACCGAGGGCGGGGCAGGGACTGCTGCGCACGATACGACGTCCGTGGCTACGAGCGATGCTGAGTCTTCGGCCGCACGGGCTGCCGACACCGATGCCGGGGTGCCGTCCGATTCACCGGCGTCGGTCATGCCGGCGATACGCGAGGGCGTGGATTCAGGGTTCGACCTTGAACTGGTCAAGCGGGTGCTCGAGACGGCGCTGCTGGTGGCCGACGATCCGCTGTCGGTGCTGGAACTGCGGCGCCTGTTCAATGACGAACTCGGAGCGGATGCGCTGCGCCGGGTACTCGAAACGCTGCGCGGAGACTGGGAGGGACGTGGAATCGAACTGACCCACGTTGCCAGTGGCTGGCGCTTCCGGGCGCGCCCCGACCTTCAGCAATACCTCGACCGGCTGCGGCCGGACAAGCCTCCGCGCTACTCCCGCGCGGTGATGGAGACGCTCGCGATCATCGCCTACCGGCAACCGGTGACGCGTGGCGACATCGAGGCGATACGCGGCGTGACGGTCTCAGGCGCGCTGGTCAAGACGCTGGAGCAGCGCGGGTGGGTCGAGGCCGTCGGCTTCAAGGAAGTGCCGGGACGGCCCGCGCTTTACGCGACGACGAGCCAGTTCCTGGACGACCTCAATCTCACGTCGCTCGGCGACCTGCCACCGCTGGAAGACCTCGGGACGCTGGTCGAGGGCGCGTCGCAGTTGGCGCTCGACGAACCGCCATCGTCCGCGGAAGTTGCAGAGCCGGTGCTGCTCGATGCGCCAGCCACGGAACTGCCGGAGGCCCCGGATGGCCCTGCAGATCTGCAAGCCCGCGACGATCAGGATCAGGGGGCGACGGGCGACGGGGACAACGATGCGGGGGCCTCCGGTATGCCCCCTGAGGGCGTTTCCGGGACAACTTCAGAATGAGGTTGATTTACGCAGCGCCTGCGAGTAGTATCACTTCTCTGGCGCGGGGTGGAGCAGTCTGGCAGCTCGTCGGGCTCATAACCCGAAGGTCGTAGGTTCAAATCCTGCCCCCGCAACCAAAGCTTCAAGCGCAATGGCCAACCTCACGGTTGGCCTTTTTGCTTTATGGGTCCGCTGTATGAGAGTGGCACGCTCCCTGCTATTGTCCGGGACTGCGCTGATCGCCGCGGTCTGCCCGACCGCGCGTTTCCCGTTTGCCTTTCCTCAACCAGAACCAGGGTTCCCAAAGATGCGACTGCCTGCCGTCCTCTTCGCTTCCGTCGCTGCCGCTGCGGCAGCGCTTGCTCCGATGTCCTGCGCACTTGCCCAGGGCAGTTATCCGACGCGGTCCGTCCGTATGATCGTACCGTTCGCACCCGGCGGCATTTCGGATGTACTCGGGCGCCTGATTGCGCAGCGACTCAGCGGCTCGCTCGGGCAGCAGGTCGTGGTCGACAACCGGCCGGGTGCCGGTACGCTGATCGGTTCGGGCATCGTGACCAAGGCCAACCCGGATGGCTACACGATCATGATCCAGGACATGACGACCCATGCGATCAACGCAACGCTGTACTCGCGATTGCCCTATGACTCGGTGAAAGACTTCACCGGCATCACGCTGGTCGCGCAGACGCCGCTGCTGCTGGTGGTCAACCAGAGCCTGCCGGTAAAGACGGTGGCCGAGCTCACCGCGTTGATCCGTACGCGCGGCGGCAAGTTCAACTACGGATCTTCGGGCAACGGGACGATCCTGCATCTGGCGAGCGAGAGCTACCGTATGGCTGCGAAGCTCGAGATGGCACACATCCCTTACAACGGCAGTGGTCCTGCGGTCGCGGCGCTGCTGGCTGACCAGGTCGGACTTGTCTTCTCGACGATGCCGGCAGCACTGCCTCAGGTAAAGGCCGGCAAGCTGCGAGGCCTTGCCGTTAGCACCCTCAAGCGCAACGCTTCGGTGCCGGACGTGCCGACAATGGGCGAGTCCGGAGTGCCGAATTTCGACCTGATGCTCTATAGCGGCATCATGGGGCCGGCGGGCATGCCGAAGCCCGTCGTTGCCCGACTCTATACCGAGCTCGTGCAGATCACGGCTCTGCCCGAGATGCGCGAAGTTCTCGCTCAGCAGGGTGCGGAAGCGGTGACGCTGCCGCCCGAACAGTTCCCGAAGTTCATCCGTTCCGAGATCGCCAAGCTCGGCGTGGTGGTGAAGGCCTCCGGGGCGAAGATCGATTAATCTTTGCTCGCGTCCGCGCCGTGTGTGGCGGATGCAGCCCGGTTCCGATCGGGACAAGCCACCTCAAGAACGGTCTGGAGGACCTCACTCGATGATTCCGTCGCAACGCATTCCCTACGATCCGATCGTCGGCCGCAGGCCGCTCAAGCTGGACAACGCCCGGCTGATCGTGTGGCCCATCGTCAACGTCGAGGTGTGGCGCATCGAACGGGCAATGCCTCGCCAGGTGCTGCCGCCACCGACCCACGTGACCACCGTACCCGACGTGCCGCACTGGGGCTGGCACGAGTACGGCATGCGGGTGGGGTTCTGGCGCATCAAGCAGGTTCTCGATCGCCTGAAGGTGCCAGCCACGCTCGCGATCAACGGCGCGGTGTGCACCGAGTACCCGCAAGTTGCGAGGGCGGCGCTGGAGTCGGGCTGGGAGTTCATGGGTCACGGCTACGACCAGCGGCCTACACACCAGGAACTGGACGAGCGGGCGACGATCGCGCGCACGGTCGAGTCGATCAAGGCGTTCACCGGCAAGGCACCTGTCGGCTGGCTCGCCCCGGGTCTCACCGAGACGCTGCAGACACCGGATTTCCTTGCCGAAGCAGGTATCCGCTATACCGCAGACTGGGTCATCGATGATGAACCCTGCACGATCCAGACGCGCCACGGTCCGCTGGTGACGATGCCCTACACCGTCGAACTCAACGACATCTCGATGATGATGGTGTCGCGCCACGCAGCCGCGGAGTTCGAGCAGCGCTGCATGGACTACTTCGACTGCGTGTACGCGGAGTCTGCCGAGCGGCCGAAGGTGATGGCCATCGCGGTGCACCCCTACATCTCCGGCGTGCCACATCGCATCGGCTATTTCGAGCGCGTGTTCGCGCGCCTTGCCCAGCAGCCGGGCGTGGTCTTCTGGACCGGTGAACGCATCATGGACTGGTACCAGAATCAGGCCGGCTGAGGGGCGCAGGCGTGTCTGCGGCGCCGTCGGCTGCGCTGTCGGCGTCGTGGCTCGAACGCCAGGCCATTGATTGCTCGACGTAAAGGGGCGACGCTGAAAAAATAGTGGAATAACGCGCTGAAGGGGGTTGCATCCGACCGGCCCCGGGGCTAATATTCGCCTCCCCGTTGACCACCCCTCTGCCGGTTCGCATCGAAGCAACAGCGAATAGGCCCGATGAAAGAGGCGGCGTTCAACGAAGCTGGCAGCACCGAGTACCGTGCTGCCGGATGCGCCGAAAGGCGTAACTGCTCTTTAACAAACTACAGCCGATAGGTGTGGGTGCTTGATACAGGCGGGTGGAAGGTTACGTTTTGGTTGAAAGACTGAAGGGTGACTGGAAGCTTGAAGAGATCGAGTACTTGCACGAAAGATGAAGAGAGTCGTTTGACGTATCTG
>CANGXU010000020.1 GCA_947457885.1 Betaproteobacteria bacterium | reverse complement strand
GTTTGCCATCGCGTACGGGGATCGATTTACCAGGAGTGTTGCGTGAAAATCGGGGATCGACTTTCCCTCGCCAGGCGGCTTTCGACGCTCAGCGGAAAGGTCGCCCAAAAGCCTCACACACAAAAATTCAGACACGCCCGTCGGGCATCGGCCACCCCAGCAACTCTGCCAGCCTGCACACCACCCATCCGGCTTCCTCGGTGCGTACCACCGACGCCTCGGCGATCAGGCCGCGATGGATGCGCTCCAGCACCATCTCCTCCGGCACGCCGAGATCCAGCTTGCGCTGGGTCGCATGCTCGGTGAGCATCTGCGCCATGTCTTCGCACAGTTCATAGCGTTCGGCGATCACCGCGCGTGGTTCGCTCGGCTTGATCGATCCCTTCGGGATGAACAGGTCGATGAACGGGCGGGGGATGGCAATCTGGTTTTCGTCTGACATGGTGCCTTCAAGGCAGGCCGGTGGGCGCAGTCGGCAAAGCATACCGGACCCCCTGCCGCCCACGGCATCAGTCGGCCTTTGCCCCTGAAAGCTTCACCAGCTTCGCGTACTTCTCGATCTCGCGCAGGAAGAAGCGCTGGAACTCGGCCGGGCCGAGGCCCAGAGGCTCGAGCCCGTCGCGTTCGAACGCGGCGCGCATCTCGGGCGTCTGCATGGCCTTCAGCGTCTCGGCGTTCAGCCGGTCGATGATCGCCTGCGGCATGCCGGCGGCGACGAACATGCCGAACCAGTTGTCGGTGTCGAAGCCGGGCAGGATGCTGTCGAGCGTCGGCAGCTGCGGCAGAAGGGCGGTCGGCTTCACCGTGGTGACCGCCAGGGCGCGTAGCCGTCCGGTCTTCAGGTGCGGCATCGCGACCACTGTGGCGAAGAAGCTCATGTCGACCTCGCCCCCGACCACCGCGCCGACGACGGCACCGGCACCCTTGTACGGCACATGCGTGACCTCGGCACCGGTCAGCGAGGCGAACAGCACGCCGGCGAGATGGCTGGTGGTGCCCATGCCATTGGAGCCGAAGTTGAGCCCGCCCTTGCGCTTCTTCAGCAGCGCGACCAGTTCCTTCACGTTGCGCGCCGGCACGGATGGATGCACCACCAGCAGCTGCGGCGAGGACACCACGCCGGTGACCGGTACGATGTCCTTCAGCGGGTTGTAGCCGAGCTTCGTATAGAGACTGGGGTTTACCGCCAGCGCCGCGGACGAGAACAGCAGCGTACTGCCGTCGGCCGGGGCCTTGGCGACCAGTTCGGCACCGATGTTGCCGCCGGCGCCGGCGCGGTTGTCGACGGAAAATGGCTGTCCCATCGATTCGCCGTACTTGACTGCCAGCAGGCGCGCGACGATGTCGGTGACGCCGCCAGGGGCGAACGGCACAACGATCCGCACCGGGCGGTTGGGCCAGGCCTGTGCGCCGGCGGTCGCGGGCAGCAGCGTGCCCAGCAGCGCACCGAGGGCGGGAAGGAGAAGGGATGTGCGCTTCATCAGTCCAGCCTTATCTTCGCCTGGTCGATCACCGCCGCCCAGCGGGCGACCTCCGCTTCCATGAAGGCGCGGAACTCCGCGGGCGTATTGCCCGAGGGCTCGACGCCGAGTTCGGCAAGCCGGGTGCGCACGTCGGGCAGCCGCACGATCTTCGCGATCTCGCCCGACAGCCGTTCCACCAGCGGCCCGGGCGTGCCGCCGGGTGCCAGTACGCCGGCCCAGGAGCCGGACACGAAGCCCGGCACGCCAGCCTCGGCGATCGTCGGTATCTCGGGGGCGGTCGGCCAGCGGGTGGCGCTCGACAGGCCCAGCGCGCGGATCTTGCCGGCGCGTACCTGGGGCAGCATCGCCGACATCGTGTCGAACATCAGCTGGATGTGGCCGCCCATCAGGTCGGCCAGCGCCGGTGTCGTGCCCTTGTAGGGCACATGGGTCATCTTGAGACCCTGCTGCTGCGCGAGCAGTTCCATCGTCAGGTGCGCAGCGGCACCGACGCCGCTGGACCCGAACGAGACGGTGCCCGGCTTCGCCCGGGCCAGCGCGAGCATCTCCTTCAGGTCCTTCGCGGCCAGCCCGTTGCCGGCGACCAGCAGCAGCGGCGCCACGCCGACCAGCGAGACCGGTTCGAAGCTCTTCACCGAATGGTAGGGCAGCTTCGCATAAAGCGACTGGCTCGCCGCGTGGCCGGCGATCACCATGCCGGTGGTGTAACCGTCCGGCGCGGCCTTGGACAGGGCCTCTGCGCCGATGATGCCGTTCGCGCCGGGACGGTTGTCGATCAGCACAGGCTGGCCGAGCGACCGCGACAGGTGCTCGCCGACGGTGCGCGCCATCAGGTCGGTGAATCCGCCCGGGGTGAACGGCACGATCATGCGCAGCGCCCGGGTCGGGAAGGCGGGCTGTGCGGATGCCGGCGAAGGCGCGGTGGCGAGAAGCATCCCCACCAGTGCAGGCAGCGCGAGCAGCAGCGCCGGGCAGGGCACGACCTTCGGGACCACGGCAGATCCTTGCATCGATGTCTCCTCCTGTGTTGTCGCGTGCGCCGGTGCCTGATGTTCTGTGGCATCTGTCTGCATGGCCCGACACCTCCATCAGCTTAACTCAGAACACGGCGTCCACCTTCGTGCATGAAGCCGCGACACCGCGCGCCGCTCGGCCTGCTGGGGCTGGTGTGTCGCGCCGGTCGCCGCCGGTGCCTGTGCTAGCATCGAACGAACAAGAGCGATGACCCAGTGAACCGCGGCCCGCAACGACAGCGCGACGACCGACCCTCGAGGCGTGTGCTCGCCAACGATTCCCGGCTGGCAGCGCGCCAGGCGATGCGCCCCCTGTCGTTCCGGGTGCTGCGGCGCCTCCGGGTTGCCGCCTTTACCTCCGGCACGTTGCTGGCGCGAGAACTCTCGGTATCGCGTTCGACGATCTGGACGGCGGTACGTGACATCGAGCGGTCTGGCGTCAGCGTCGAGCATGGACTGGGTCGCGGCTACCGGCTGGTCGAGCCGATGGATTTCATCGACGCCGCGCGTGTGCAGTCGATGCTCGGTCAGCAGGCCCGCGGGCTCGCCCTGACCGTACTCGACCATTGCGAGTCGACCAATACCGCGCTTGCCCGGCAGGCCGAGACCGGCGCGCCGCACGGTACCGTGCTGCTTGCTGAATGGCAGACCGCCGGTCGCGGTCGCTTCGATCGACGCTGGTCTAGCGCACCGGGTGCGGGGCTCACCTTTTCGCTGCTCTGGCGCTTCGACAAGGGGTCGCAACTCGCGGGGCTGAGCCTGGTCGTCGGTCTTGCCATCGCCGATGCATTGCGCGTGCTCGGCCTGCGCGAGGTGCGCCTGAAGTGGCCGAACGACGTGCTTGTAAACCGGCGCAAGCTCGCCGGCGTGCTGACCGAGATCCGCGGCGATATCCTCGGTCCGTGTGCAGCGGTGATCGGCATCGGGCTCAACGTGCGGTTGCCGCAGGCGACGATCGACGCGATCGACCAGCCGGTGACCGATCTCGCGCGCAGCGGATTCGACAATCTCGACCGCAGCGCCATACTCGGCGCGCTGCTCTCCGGCCTGGCGTCGGCACTCGAGCGGTTCGGACGCGAGGGCTTCGCACCGTTCCGGCGCGAGTGGCAGGCACACAGTGCGAGCCTGCATCGCACGGTGAAGGTTGCGCTGCCCGACGGCGGCGTGGTGCGCGGCACGATGCTCGGTGTGGACGCGCAGGGCGCGCTGCGCATCGAAGTCGGTGGCGAGACCCGGCGCGTGTTCAGCGGCGAACTGTTCGAGCCCGGTCTGGCACGTGCACGCGCCCGGGCCGCTGGCGGTGCCGTGCGCCGGCCACGGCAGGCGGAGATCGAATGATCGTCGCGCTCGATCTCGGCAATACGCGTATCAAGTGGGCGGTGCACCCTGGCGGGCTGCCGGTCGCCGGCCGTATGCTGGCCGACGGCGCGGTGGATGTCGATGGTGTCGATGCGCTGCCTGACTGCTGGGCGGCGTGGGGTCGCCCGGACGAGATCGCCGCCTGCAGCGTCGCCGGCTCCGCCGCCGACGCTGCGCTCGAGCGCCTCGCAGGACGTCTCGGAGTGCCGTTACGGCGTATCCGACCGCTCGCGCTGGCAGCAGGGGTAAGCAACCTGTACTGCAACCCCGCCAGCCTTGGGGCAGATCGCTGGGCGGCGCTGGCCGGTGCCCGGGCGCGCAGTTGCGAGGCGGCCCTGGTGGTCGATGCCGGGACCGCAATGACCGTCGACGCGCTCGCTGCCGACGGCCGTTTCATGGGTGGCCTGATCGTTCCCGGCTACGACCTGATGCGTGCATCGCTCGCCCGTGGTACCGCGCGCCTGCCGGTGGCTGCGGGCAGCTTCGATCCGTTCCCCCGGTCCACCGACGATGCCATCGTCACCGGCGCGCTGCAGGCGATGGCGGGCGCGGTGTCGAGAACGCGCGACGCGATGCTCGCGGCCGGCGAGTCAGCCCCGCAGCTGATGCTCACCGGTGGTTGCGCGCCGCTGCTGCAGCCCTTGCTGGCCGCATTCGCGCCGCGGTACCTGCCGTGGCTGGTGCTCGAAGGTGTGCTGGTGCTTGCCCTCGAGGCGCGTCTGGCCGCGTCCGGGCGAGCGGATTTGCACGAGGAGGCGCGATGATCCGCTGGGTTGTCGTATTGCTGCTGGCAGCCAACGTGCTGTTCGGCGCGCTGGTCGGTTTCGGCAATCCGGCGCGCAGCCCGGATGCCCAACTGCTCGACCTCCAGATGAACGCGCAGCAGGTACGCGTGGTCGGTGGCGGCCAGGACAAACCCCGCCCGGTGGTTGCGGCGGCAGCCCCGTCGGCCTGCCTGGCCTGGGGGCCTTTCGCGCAGACCGATGCAGCGCGCGCGCGTGAACTGCTTGCAGGCCTGGTGCCGGCCGAGGCGATCACGCCGTGGGAGGTGATCGGCGCCGGGGCATGGTGGGTCGGGTTGCCGCCCCAGAAGAGCCGGGCCGATGCACAGCGCAAGGTGGCTGAACTGAAGGCGCTGGGCGTGACCGGTTATTCGCTGGTCGAGAATGGCGACGACTGGCAGAACGCGGTGGAACTGGGCGTGTTCCCCGATGAGGCAACGGCGCGCGAATACCTCGCGAAGCTGCAGCAGCTCGGCGTGCGCACGGCCAGGGTGATCGAGCGGCAGGCAGCGCCCGGCGTGCAGTGGCTGGTACGCGGGCCCGGCGAGGCGGTGATGGCTCGTGTGCTGCAACTGAAGCAGGCGAACTTCCCGGACAGCTCGCTGGGCAAGATCGAGTGTCCAGCGGTGCCTTTGCCAGCGCGCTGATCGACGGCTCTCCTGCGCGCCGATCCCGTACGTGGCGGCCGGTCAGGAGTGGGCTGACCTCGGGCGCAAAGCAGTCACCGCGCCGACGGCCGCCAGGGGGATCGCCGGGGCTCGTCTTTCGGGTGAAATTGCTGACGGCGCTGCATCGTCCTGCAACGGCGGCGGCTGTTGCCATGCCGCCTCTTCGCCCTTCAGCAGCGCTTCCATGTGTGTCGGTGACAGCGCAGCACGGAACAGGTACCCCTGCATCAGCGCGCAGCCGCGCGACACCAGGAAATCGCGCTGGCCGGTGGTTTCGACGCCCTCGGCGACGACTTCGATGTAAAGGCTGCGCGCCAGCGAGAGGATCGCCTCGACGATCGCCGCGGTATCGCGTTTCTCGGTGATCTCGGCGACGAAGGAGCGGTCGATCTTCAGGCGCTGTACCGAAAACCGTTTCAGGTACGACAACGAGGAATAGCCGGTGCCGAAATCATCGACCGAGATCGAGGCGCCGAGCCGGGCCAGCGCGCGCAGCGTATCGAGCGTGCCCTTGGTGTCTTCCATCAGCGTGTGCTCGGTAATCTCGAACTCGAGCCGCTTCGCATCGAAGTCCGCATCGGCGAGGATCTGCCCGACCAGTTCTGCCAGCCGCGGGTCCTTGAACTGGCTTGCCGACAGATTGATCGCCAGGCGCAGCGGACGACCCTGGCCGTCGATCCATTCGCGTGCCTCGCGGCAGGCCCGGCGTATGGCCCATGCACTGACGTTGCGGATCAGCCCGGTCTCTTCCAGCAGCGGGATGAACGCATCCGGATGCAGTTCACCGCGCTGCGGATGCTGCCAGCGCAGCAGCGCCTCGACCGCGATGATCCGTCCGGTCGACGACTCTATCTGCGGCTGGTAATGCAGTTCGAGTTCGCCACGCTCGAGGATGCCCGGCAGGTCGGTCTCGAGCGCCAGACTTTCAGACAGTCCCAGCCCCATCGCCGGCAGATAGAAGCGGTAGGTGTTCCTGCCGGCGGCCTTCGCGCGGTACATCGCGATATCTGCGTGCTTGAGCAGCAGTTCGGAGGTCGCGCCGTCGCGCGGGTAGGCGGCGACGCCTATCGAGGTAGATACGAACAGCTGGCGCCGATCGATGGTGAAGGGTCGCTCGAAGGCCTGGAAGATCTTGGCGAGCACCATTTCCGCGTGCTCGGCCTGCGCGAGGTCGGCGAGGATCAGGGCGAACTCGTCGCCCCCGAGTCGGGCCACCGTGTCGTGGGCACGCACGCATTCCGTCAGGCGGGTGCCGGCTGCGCGCAGCAGCGCATCACCGGCAGCATGGCCAAGTGTGTCGTTGAGTGTCTTGAAACGGTCGAGGTCGAGGTAGAGCAGCGCGACGGCCTTGCCGCTGCGCTGCGCATGCCCGAGGGCCTGCGACAGGCGGTCGACGAACAGGTTGCGGTTCGGCAGCCCGGTGCGGTCGTCGTAGTGGGCGAGGTAGTTGATGCGCCTCTCGGCATGCTTGCGCTCGGAGATATCGGAAACCATGCACTGGATCGAGTGCGCGCCGCCGAAGCTCATGGGCGTGGCGATCAGTTCGGCTTCGAACTCGGTGCCGTTCATCCGTAGCAGCTTTACCTCGACGCGGGTGGTGGTGCCGCGCTTGCTGGTATGGCCGAGGCGCTCGGCAAGCCCGGGGCGCGAGTTGCGTTGCACATGCCCGACGATGCTGCGACCGATCAGTTCGGCCGTGCTGGGCGCGCCGAGCATGCGGGCCAGTGCCGTGTTCGCGTAAACGAATCGGTCGCGAGTGAGCACGAAGATGCCCAGTGGTGCTGTCTCGACCAGTGCGCGGTAGCTCGCTTCGCTGTCGCGCAGCGCCGCGGCGGACCGGTCGCGTTCGATCACGATGCTCGCAAGGTCGGTGGCGCCTTTCACCAGGTCGAGTTCGCGCTGTTCCGGGCGCCGGCGTTCGCGGTAGTACACCGCGAAGGTGGCCATGGCCTTGCCGGATGCGTCGAGGATCGGCGTCGACCAGCAGGCTTGCAGGCCGTGCTTCAGTGCGATCGGGGCATAGGTCGCCCAGGCCGGATGCGTCGCGATGTCCTCGACGATGACCTGCTGGCCGGAATAGGCTGCGTACCCGCACGAGCCTGCCTGCGGGCCGATCGGCAGCCGGTCGATCGCCTTGCCGTAGGCCTCAGGCAGACTCGGCGAGGCGACGAGATGGATGCGTTCGTCCTGAATCAGCATCACCGCACAGCAGGCGCCCGGGGCCTGCACCTCGATGTTCTTGCACAGCGCGGCGAGCACATCGGGCAGGCTGGCACCGCCCGCGATCATGCCGAGCAGTACGCGGCTTGCGACCCGTTCGCTCCGCTGCGGCAGGCCGGCGGCGATTGCGTCGGTGCTGGACTCGCTGCTGCTCATGTCGTAACGACTGCCCGAAGGATCGCCTGCGCGAATTCCGTGATGGTACGGGATCGAACGGTCTGCTGGAAGCATCGTATCGCCGTACGGTGGCGCCGCATGGTTGAGCGATGCTGTAAACCCGGATGCCGGTGGCCGCGTTCATGGTGCCGAGGAGATCGTTCGCCATGCCTGCCGTTCCGATGCTGCGTCATTCACGTCCCGGCGTTCCGGCCGCGACAGCCGTGCGCATGGGGCGTGCGTCCCTTCTCGCGTGCCTCGCCGCGCTCGCGGCCGGGTGTGAGACGACCACCGAACTGGGCCGCACCGAACGGTTGCCCGAGGGCACGCTGCCGCCCTCGAAAGAGGTCGGGCCACCGGTGAACATACAGCCCGCGCCGCTGGCGCGCGAAGAGTACCGGGTTGTTCCGCGCCATCCGGCCATCTACGGCCCGGTCTACGGCCCGGGCTGGTACGGGCCCCGCTGCTTCGACCCGCTGCTCTGCGGCCGCTCCGGTTTCGGCCTGCACTACCGGGTCTTCTGACCCGGCAGAACGCTACAGGGCCCGGATGCGCTCTAGCAGTGCCGTGGTCGAGCGCTGGTGGATGAACGGGATCGACACGACCTGGCCGCCTCGTGCAGTGACGCCGGCTGCGCCGACAATACGATCGACTGGCCAGTCGCCACCCTTGACCAGCACCTGCGGTGCGATCGCTTCAATCAGTTCCAGCGGCGTGTCGGCGTCGAACCACGTGACCAGGTCCACGCATTCCAGGGCGGCCATCACGGCCATCCGGTCGGCCAGGGTATTCACGGGCCGATCGTCGCCCTTGCCGAGACGGCGTACCGATGCGTCGCTGTTCAGAGCGACTACCAGTGAAGCACCGAGTGCACGGGCCTGCCAGAGATAGGTTACATGACCCCGGTGCAGCAGGTCGAAGCAGCCATTGGTGAAAACGACCGGTGCGGCCAGTTGTGCGGTCCGCTGCTGTACTTGCTCAGGCGGGCAGAACTTGCGCTCGAAACCGGGCGCTGCCGGCAGCGACGATGGATCAGCCGCCATCGGGCTCAGGCCGGCGCCGTGGCACCTGCAGCCGGTGCCGCGGCGCCGGCGTTCAGGATCTTCCGATAGCGATTGAGGGACTGCACCGTGTCGAAGTTCTGGCCGAGCAGGGTCGAAAGCTTCTTGAGGATCGAGCCAACCACCTTTCCTTCCCAGTCGCGGTCGAAGCGGATCTGCTGGTCGAGCCAGTGCTCGAGCCAGCCGGGGTCGGGCAGGCGGCTCTGTACCGTATCGTTCGGGAAAAGGGCCTTGCTGACATGCAGGTTGGTCGGGTGCAGCGCCTGGCCAGTTCGGCCGGCCGAGGCCATCAGCACGCCCACCTTGGCGAATGCGCGTCTGGCCTCGTCGCCGAGCCGCTCTATGGCCTGCTGCATGTAGCGGAGGTATGCGCCGCCATGCCGGGCCTCGTCGTGCGACACCAGCCGGTAGATATGCTGGATCACCGGCTCGGTATGCCACTCGGCTGCACACTGATACCACTGTGTCAGCCGGAGTTCGCCGCAGAAGTGGAGCGTGAGCGTCTCGAGGTACGGAGCCGGATCGAAGTCGAACCGCACCGCGTGCAGTTCTTCTTCGGTGGGGAGCAGGTCGGGCCGGAATCGCCGCAGGTATTCCATGAGCACCAGCGAATGCTTCTGCTCTTCATAGAACCAGACCGACATGAAGGCGGAGAAATCGCTGTCGTGCCGGTTGTCGCGCAGGAACATCTCGGTGGCCGGGAGTGCGGACCACTCGGTGATCGCGTTCATCTTGATCGTCTTCGCCTGCTCGTCGTTGAGCAATGCGGCGTCGAACGTATCCCACGGGATATCGTCTGCCATGTTCCAGCGGACTTTTTCCAGCTGACGGAAGATCTTAGGATAGAGCATCAGGGTTTCAGTCTGACAGGCGGGCCCGCCATTCGCCCAGGGCGGTGATGATCTGTTCGAGCCCGCGGAGCACTTCGACGCCTTCCCCGGGCGTACGGGCGCGCAGCATGGCGTCGCCGCCGACCCAGAGGGCCATCCGTGCGGGAAGCATTTCGCGCAATTCACGGATACTACCGGTCGCAAGGCGCGCAGGGAATGCGGAACTGAACGAAATGGTGACGATATCGACGTCGTGCGCCAGAGCCGCCGCGACGATGTCGGCCGCCGGGGTCTCGATGCCGAGCGGAACGCAGTACACGCCCTCGAGCGTGAGCAGCGCCTCTGCCATCAACAGTCCCATGCCGTGCAGCTCGCCGGGCAGCGTGGTCAGCAGCACGCGCGGCGAATGACCGCGCAACTGGATGCTGGCAATCGCATTGCGGAGCAGTCCTTGCATCTGCTCGGTGTACAGGTGCTCCTCGAACACGGCGATCTCGCCGCGTACCCATGCGTTGCCTATCGCGCGGTTCAGGGGCACCACGATATCGAGCACGAACGGACGCAGGCCGTCGCGCAACAGGTTCTGGGTCAGCATCTGGCGCAGTTCCAGCGACTTGTGAGAGCGCACCAGGTTGAGCAGTGCCTCGACATCGGGGCTGTGCGCCGGGCTTTCCGCCTCGTTGCAGAGTGCGTTGAGTTCGTCGAGCGACTTGTCGATGATCTTGCTCGGCCGGTGGCCCTGGTCGAGCAGCCGCTTGAGCAAGCGCAGCTTGTCGACCTGGTCAGACGGATAGATGCGTTCGCCATGGGCGTCGCGATAGGGTTGCGGAAACCCGTACCGGCGCTCCCAGACGCGAAGCGCATCCTTGGAAAGTCCGGTGTCGCGCTCGACCGAGCTGATGTTCACCGGTGCGCGTTCAGCGCCCGATTCCTCAACCGCCGAATTCTTTTTGTCCATGGTGCAGGTTAGACACGAGCGAAGAGATTTGCTGAGGTTACATCAGGCGGGCGATACTGACTAGGACAAGTAGTCTGTGCGGGCAAGCTTTTCCGGGACCGCGAGTGCTCGACGCCCCCGCCGTAGCTGTCCAGTAACCAGGCGGCGCAGATCATGCAGCACACGGCAAGCCCTCGCAAACAGGATTGTCAGGATGCGACGCTCGATTAACATCGCTCGTTGCAGGCCAGGTTGACGCATGGCCTGAAGATCCCGGCAGCAAACCAGAAGGATGACGGCGGGTGCAGCAGACAACGATAGCAGTGGTGGGTTCCGGCATATCCGGATTGGCCACGGCCTGGCTCCTTCGCGATCGGTACAAGGTAACCCTGTTCGAGAGCGGCGATCGGCCGGGCGGCCATACCAACACGATCGACGTCGATGTCGATGGGCAGCGCTTTCCGGTGGATACCGGTTTCCTCGTGTTCAACGAACGCACCTATCCCAACCTGATCGCGCTCTTCGAGCGGATCGGCGTGGCCTCGGTCACCAGCGACATGTCGTTCAGTGTCAGCATGGAAGCGCCGCGGCTCGAATGGGCCGGGACGTCGATCGCATCGCTCTTCGCCCAGAAGCGAAACCTGTTGAGGCCACGTTTCTGGGGCATGCTGGCCGATATTGCGCGCTTCAACCGAGAGGCTTCCAGTTTCGTGGACCCCGACCCGGTGCGTCCGATGGATCTCGGGACCTACCTCGAGCGAGGCCGCTACGGCAGGGCATTCCGTGACTGGTACCTGCTGCCGATGGCCGCGGCGATCTGGTCGTGTCCGGTCGAGTCGATGCGGGCTTTCCCGGTGGCGAGCTTCATCCGTTTCTTCGTGAACCACGGCCTGCTGCAGGTCACCCGGCGGCCGCGCTGGATGACGGTCACGGGCGGTGGACGGGAGTACGTACGCCGGCTGTGCGAAGACCTGCCTGACATACGGCTGTCGACTCCGGTCACGCGCGTGCGCAGGCTGCCGGACGGCGTCGAGGTAACGGGTGGCGGCCTGGCCGGGCGTTTCGACCAGGTCGTGTTCGCCTGCCACAGCGATCAGGCGCTGGCCGCGCTGGCTGATCCCTCCGGGGCGGAGTCGGAACTGCTCGGCGCGGTACGCTACCAGCCCAATGTGGCGTGGCTGCATACCGATGCTTCGTTCCTGCCGCGCTCGAAGGTGGCGTGGGCGGCATGGAACTACGCGGGTACAGGTGCCGGCGGCCCGGGCGGCGCGGCCGGAGCGAACGGTTCGGGCGAGGTGCCTGATGCCGGTGCATCGGTCAGCGTGACCTATCTGATCAACCGCCTGCAACCACTGCCCACGGCCACTCCGGTGATGGTGACGCTCAACCCGCACCGCCCGGTCGCCCCGGCGCACGTGATCCGGCGCATCGATTACGCCCACCCGATGCTCGACGCGCCTGCATTGGCCGCGCAGCAGCGGTTGCCTGCGATGCAGGGGGTCAACCGCACCTGGTACTGCGGCGCATGGACCGGATACGGCTTCCATGAGGACGGGCTCAGATCGGCGCTGGCGGTGGCCGCCGGGCTCGGCGTGCAGGCGCCGTGGACGGCATGACGGTCGGCGGCGGACTCACACCGGCGATCTGCGCCGGTGAAGTGCTGCATCGTCGCATGTCGCCAGTCGGACATTCTTTTCGATATCCGGCATTCTTCCTCCGGTTGCCGCTGACCTGGATCGAATCGGGTCGTACCCACGACCATCCGCGGCTGTTCGGGATCGATCGCTTCAACCTGTTCAGCCTGATGCGGCGGGATTACGGCCCCCGCGACGGTTCTCCGCTCGGGCCCTGGATACGGCTGCTGCTGCTGGACAACGGCCTGCAGGCTGCCGATGGCGAAGTGGTTCTCTACACACTCCCGCGGGTTCTCGGCTATGCATTCAACCCGGTAAGTTTCTGGATGTGCCATGACCGCGAGGGCAGACTGAAGGCTGTGCTGTGCGAAGTCAGCAATACGTTCGGCGAGCATCACAACTACCTGGTGGCTCGTCCCGACGGCGCCGTGATCGGCACCGGCATGCGGTTGCATGCACGAAAGGTGTTCCATGTGTCACCGTTCTTTCCGGTCGACGGCGAGTACGGTTTCCGTTTCCATGAAGACGAAGGGCGCTGCCTGTTCAGGATCGACTATCAGTGCGCTGGCGTGCCGCAACTGACCACGTCGCTGTCGGGCGCGGCCAGGTCGCCATCCGACACGGCGCTTCTGCGCGCCTTCCTGCGCCTGCCCTGGTTGATGGTGGGAGTGATCGCGCGTATCCACCTGCAGGCATTCAGGCTTTGGCTCAAGGGCGCGGTGTTCCATCGAAAGCCGGTGCCACCGGTTGAAACGACGACACGCTAGATTCGCCGGCGTACCGGCCAGTCGAAGCTGCGTCCCGATCCCTCTGAAAGGTTCATTGATGACTGAAGTTACCGTCGAGCAGTCGCGCGACACGGATGCGCAGCCGGTCACCGACCAGGAATCGGTGCGCCGGATCCGCGCCGCGATGCCCCCGGCCGGCCAGCTGTTCATGCGAGTGCTCGACCAGATCCGCATCGGGCGTATCGACCTGGTGACGCCGGATGGCGAGTGGCTGTCGTGCGGCGGCGAAGCCGGTCCCCACGCCACGCTGACCCTGCGCTCCTGGGAGGCGGCCGAGGATATCCTGCGCAAGGCCGACATCGGGCTGGCCGAGGCCTACATGTCGGGCGACTGCGACATCGATCGTCCGGCGGACCTGCTGACCATCGCGCTGCTCAACCAGCAGCACATCGAGCGCGCCTTCTACGGTAACTGGGTAGCCGTGCTCTGGTACCGGCTGCGCCACTGGTCGCGCGCGAACACCCGCTCCGGCAGCCGGCGCAATATCGTCGCCCATTACGATCTGGGCAATGACTTCTACCGGCTGTGGCTGGACCAGACGATGAGCTACTCGTCGGCATGGTTCGGGGGCAACCCGGCGCAGCCGCTCGACCGTGCGCAGCAGGCCAAGTACGAACGCATCCTCGACCGGCTCGGTGCCCGGCCGGGGGAGCATATCCTCGAGATCGGCTGCGGTTGGGGTGGTTTTGCCGAAGCGGCTGCACGCCGCGGCTGCAGGGTGCGCGGCATCACGCTGTCGCCGGCACAGCTCGAGTTCGCGCAGCAGCGTATTGAGGCGGCCGGTCTGTCCGGGCTGGTCGAGCTTTCGTACACCGACTACCGCGACATCGAAGGTCAGTACGACCATGTGGTGTCGATCGAGATGTACGAAGCGGTCGGCGAGCGGTTCTGGCCGGCCTACTTCCGTGCCGTACGCGACGTGCTGAAACCGGGCGGTCGTGCCGTGATCCAGGGCATCACGATCCACGACGAAGTGTTCGGTCGCTACCGCAGGGGTACCGACTTCATCCAGCAGTACGTTTTTCCGGGTGGCATGCTCGCGTCCGAGACCGCGTTCGCCAGGGAGGCCGGGCGCGCGGGCCTGCAACTGCACGCGAGCGAGGCGTTCGGGCGCGACTACGCGGAGACCCTGCGCCGTTGGCTGAAGGCATTCACCGAAGCCGAACCGCGGGTGCGTGCGCTCGGCTTCGATGACCGATTCATCCGGATGTGGCGGTTCTACCTGTGCTATTGCGCCGCAGGCTTCGATTCGGGCCGCACCGACGTGCTCCATTTCGAACTGTCGCGTCCCGCCCGGGGAGGCTCCCGATGAGCCGCATGCCAGTTGCCGGCCGGCGCAGGCTGCTCGGCCTGGGTGGTGCGCTTTCACTGCTGGCACCGGTCGTGGCGCTGCGTACCGGGCAGGCCGGCGCGGCGGCTACCGTGAACCATGCGCTGTCCGCGCTGCCGCCGCTGGTCGTCGCGCAGTCGGGCGAACTGCGACGGCTCGGCGCCGGCACCATGCGCTGGTTCGGCCTGCATGTGTACGATGCGGCACTATGGGTGCGCGATGCGAGCTGGGACAGCGCCGATACCTTCGCGCTGGACATCGTCTATGGCCGCGACATCACGGGCAAGGCGCTGGCCGAGAGCAGCATCACCGAGATGAAGCGCGTCGGCTTCACGGACGAAACCAGGCACGCCCGCTGGCTGCCGGCGATGGTGCGCATGTTCCCGGACGTCGGCCGCGGCGATCGGCTGGTCGGCCTGAACCTGAAAGGTGGGGGTGCCGCCTTCTTCAACCAGGATCGCTCGCTGGGCACCATCGATGATCCGGTCTTCGCACGCGCATTCTTCGCCATCTGGCTGGACCCCCGGACGCGCGAACCGCAACTGCGCAACCGCCTGCTCGGCAAGTCCTGACCGTGCCGTCGCCAGCCCCATCCCGGCAGGGCGGTCCAGGTCGCCTCGCTTCATCGCAACTGGCTGCATACAGCCTGTTCAGCGTGCCGCTGCTGATGACCGCCCTGCCGATCAACATCCTGCTGCCGGCGTTCTACAACGAGCGCACCGGGCTTTCGCTGTCGGTGATCGGTATCGTCTTCTTTCTCACCCGGCTCATCGACGCGGTCGTCGATCCGCTGCTCGGGGCATGGGTCGATGTGCAGAAGCAGCGCGCCTCCTACCTGCCGCCCGTGCTGATCGGTGCGCCGGTGCTGGCCGTCGGATTCGCGCTGCTGCTGATGCCGCCTGCGGGCATGGGCGAGGCGGCAAGCGCAGGCTGGCTGGCCGCAACGCTGGCTACCGCTTACGTCGGCTACTCGCTGGCGATCGTCGCCTACCAGGCCTGGGGCTCCGAACTTGCGCGCGACGATGCAGGCCGGGCGCGCATCACCGGCGCACGGGAAGGCGCGGGGCTGGTCGGCGTGCTGGCCGGCGCTGTGCTGCCGCAGGTGATCGGCATGGCCGCGATGGTGGCGGTGTTCCTGGCGGCGCTGGGCGCCACCGTTTACCTGCTCGTGCGTTGCGCGCCGCGGCCGGCGCCGGCTGGTTTGAACCACTCCGCGGGCGCGCAGTCCAACCCGTTCTCTGCCTTCGTCGTCCCGCTGGCGAGCGGACGCTTCCGCTGGCTGCTGCTGGTGTTCGCACTGAACGCCATCGCGCCTTCGATCACCGCAACCGTGTTCCAGTTCTTCGTCGCCGACCGACTCGGCCTGGCCGGTTACGTTCCTGCCTTCCTCGCGCTCTACTTCATCGCCGGCGCGGTCAGCATGCCACTGTGGATGAAACTGGCCACTCGCTTCAGCCTGCACGTGGTCTGGCTGGCCGGCATGCTGGCCGCAGTGGCCGCCTTCGTCTGGGCGTACTGGCTGGATGCAGGCGCGGTGTGGGGCTTTGCGGCGATCTGCGTCCTGTCGGGCTTCGCGTTCGGTGCCGATCTTGCGCTGCCGCCGGCGCTCCTGGCCCGGGTCATCGATGCCAACGGGCATGGCAGCCAGCGCGAAGGCGCCTACTTCGGCCTGTGGAATTTCGTGAACAAGCTGACCCTCGCGGTGGCCGGCGGTATCGCCCTGCCGCTGCTGGAAGGGCTGGGCTACGTCGCCGGCTCGCAGGACGCCATCGCGCTGTCCGCGCTGGCCTTCACTTATGCGCTCGTTCCCTGTGCATTGAAGCTGGTCGCGGCCGCGCTGCTCTGGTCCGCCTGGCGCAACGCTCGTTTCTGACCGTCCCCGGAGGTACTGATGATCACTGCATTCCTTTCCGAATCCCGGTGCGGCCGCGCGGTGCGTAGCCTGCGCGCGCTGTTCGCCGCGCTGGTGGCATCTGCCACGTTCGCCGGATGTGCGTCGGTCGAGCCGCAGGCCTACTCCGCAGAGAAGCCGGTACTCGACCTGCAGACATATTTCAACGGCACACTGGTCGGGCACGGCATGTTCCAGAGCCGGTCGGGCAAGGTCGAGCGGCGCTTCGTCGTGACCATCGACGCCAGGTGGGAAGGCAATGTCGGCACGCTCGATGAACGCTTCGAATGGTCGGATGGCGAAAAGCAGCGCCGGGTGTGGACAATCACCCGGACAGGCGCGGGGACGTATACCGGCACAGCCGATGACGTGGTCGGCACGGCCGAGGGCCGTGCGGCGGGTAACGCGCTCTACTGGGCGTATACGCTCGCGCTGCCGGTGTCCGGCCGCACCTGGCATGTCCGCTTCGACGACTGGATGTACCTGATCGATGACAAGGTGATGCTCAACACGGCAGTGATGAGCAAGTGGGGTATCCGGCTGGGGCAGGTGACGCTGAGTTTCAGCCGCAAATGATCGTCGGTAGCACTCTACGGGATGTTCCGCCGGCGGCACTGTGGCCGGGGCTGGCCGGTTTGCTGCCGTTCCTGGCGTGCGCGCTGCTGCCGCTGGCGACCGACGCCGCCTGGCATCGGCTCGCGCAGCAGGCGCTGGTCGCCTACGGTGCGGTGATCTTGACCTTCGTCGGGGCAATCCACTGGGGCATCGCATTGATGGCACCACGGCATCCGGCCAGCGCGGCCTGCTTCGGCTGGTCGGTGGTTCCCGCAATGTGGGGATGGCTCGCCCTGTTCCCCTCTTTCATCGCCTCGCTCGCGCTGCTCGGGGTCGGCTTCATCGTACAGCTGGCGGTGGACTATCGGGCCGCAGGCGCGCTCGGCCTGCCCGCGTGGTACCTTGCGCTCCGGGTGTTGCTGACCTCGGGAGTGCTGCTGTCGCTGCTGTTCGCGTCGCTCGCGGCAGCGATCGCCGGTTGAGCCCGCCCAGCCCTCCGCGCATGTACCCGTCCACTCCGATCCACGCACCCGGCCCACGCAGACCGCCATGTTGAATGCCCCGATCACGGACTGGAAAGGCAGGCGCGTCTGGCTGATCGGCGCCAGCAGCGGCATCGGCCATTCGCTGGCGAAGGCGTTGATCGCCCGCGGCGCGAAGGTCGCGGTCTCTGCTCGCAACGGTGCCGCGCTGCATGAACTCGCTGCCTCCACCCGGCCGTCGAACGTGCTGCCGCTGCCACTCGATGCAACGCGCATCGATCAGCTCGAGGCGGCACTGCGCGAGATGACGGATGCATGGGGCGGCATCGATGTCGCACTCTTCCTGCAGGGGACCCACGAACCGGTGCGCGCCTGGACACTCGACTCCGCGGTTGCCCATCGGCTGGTCGACACCAACCTGCTGTCGGTCCTGGATTCGCTTGCGGTCGTGCTGCCGCAGATGCTGCGCCAGGGCAGCGGCGGCATCGCGATCTGCTCGTCGGTCGCCGGCTACCGAGGGTTGCCGACCAGCCTGGTGTACGGCGCCACTAAGGCTGCGCTGATCAACCTGGCGGAAACGCTGTACCTCGACCTGTCGCCACGCGGTATCGGCGTGTGGATCGTTAACCCCGGCTTCGTCAGGACGCCGCTGACCGATCGCAACGAGTTCCCGATGCCGGCGCTGATCGGTGCCGACGAAGCCGCGACGCACATCATCGACGGCCTCGCCAGCGGCCGCTTCGAGATCCACTTCCCGAAGCGGTTCACGCGCTGGCTGCGCCTGTTCCGCCTGCTGCCGTACGGGCTGTACTTCCGGCTGGTACGGCGCTTCACCGGGTTATGAGCGGCATGGATACGCGCGCAGCCCTGGCACGCCTGGAATCGCTCTACGTCGGCCTTACGCCCGCCCGTACCGGCGAACTGCGCGAGGTCTATGCGGCCGATGCCTGCTTCCGGGATCCGTTCAACGATGTGCGCGGTCCCGAGGCCATCGAGCGCATCTTCTCGCACATGTTCCGGCAGGTGGACTCACCGCGCTTCGTGATCCTCGATCGCGCGGTCGACGGGAGCACCGCCTGGCTGACCTGGGACCTCGAGTACCGGACACGCCCAGGCACGCCCCTGCGCCGCATCCACGGCGCGTCGCGGCTGCGGTTCGATGCCGACGGCTGCGTCGCCGACCACCGAGACTACTGGGACGCTGCCGGAGAATTGTACGAATCGATCCCGCTGTTGGGCAGCGTGCTGCGCCTGCTCAGGAAGCGGCTCGGCGCGGGCTGAGCGCGCCGGTCACTTCGGCGGCGCCGCTGCCGGTTCCACCGGCGCCCGCTTGATCAGTTCGAACACGCGCACCACACGGGTCACGCCGCTGGTGGTGCGCGCGATCTCGGCGGCCTGGTCGGCTTCTGCGGCGGTGACCAGCCCCATCAGGTACACGACGCCGGCTTCGGTCACCACCTTCACGTGGTTGGCCTGCACCCGTGGATCCTTGCCCCGGGCCTGGTTGTCGACGATGCGTGCCTTCACCCGGCCGGTGATGAATGCGTCGTTGCTGCGCGCGGTGAGCGAGCTGGGCCCCGCGATCTGCATCTCGTTCTGGACGTGACGCACGCCCGCTTGCGCCCGCACGACCTTGTCGATACCGGCACGGACCTGCTCGGTGGTGGCTTCGCCGGTGATCAGCACGACGCGGTTGTAGGACGTCGCGTTGGCGTTGGAGACCTTGCCGAACTGCGTGCTGATCTCGTTGGCCACGCGCAGTTCGATGTTCTGGTCGTCGATGACGGTGCCGCTGCTGCGCCTGTCGTCGGCGACGAGTACGCCGGTTGCGACGCCCCCGACCATCAGCGGCACGCAGCCGCCAGCAGCGAGGCCGGTGAGCGCAATGGTGAGTGCAGCCAGGCGTCGGTTCATTCTGTCTCCTCGGGAAACATGATCTGGTCGATGGCATCGCAAACGCAGTGCAGCGCGAGGATGTGGATTTCCTGGACGTGTGCGGTGCTCGGGTGCGGCACGCGCAGTTCGATGTCGCCATCGGTCAGGCTGCGCCCGATGCTGCCGCCATCGCGGCCGGTCAATGCGACCACACGCATCCCGACCGCGCGTGCGGCCTCGATCGCGGCGACGACATTCGGCGAATTGCCCGACGTCGAGATCGCCAGCAGCACGTCGCCTCCGCGCCCCAGCGCCTGCACCTGCTTGGAGAACACCTGACGGTAGTCGTAGTCGTTCGCGATGGAGGTCAGCGTCGAGCTGTCCGTGGTCAGCGCGATCGCGGCCAGCGGCGGGCGTTCACATTCGAAGCGGTTGAGCAGCTCCGCAGCGAAATGCTGGGCGTCGGCCGCCGATCCGCCGTTGCCGCAGGCGAGCACGCGCCCGCCGGCGACCAGTGCTTCTGCCATCGCGCGACCCGCGGCGAGGATGGGCTCTGCGAGCATCGGGGCGACTTCCCGCTTCAGGCGGGCGCTTTCCTCGAATCGAGCGGCGATACGTTCGAGCAGTTCCTTGGATTCCATGCGCCCATTCTACGACGCAACACGCGGGCAGGTGCGGTAATGCCGACCTTCCGCTGCTTCATCGGTCAGATGCCGGGCTGGAACGCGTCGCGGATCCATTCGAGTTGCCCCGACTCGATCAGCACGACATCGAAGCGGCAGGGCTGTTGCGTGCAGCGCATCACCTGTCGGTAGAACTCCGCGGCGCGGGCAAGCCGCAGCTGCTTGGCCGGGGTGATGCTGGCTGCCGCGCCGCCGAAAGCCGCTGATGCCCGCCGCCGCACCTCGACGAACACCAGCGTGCCGTCCGCATCGCGCGCTACGATGTCCAGCTCACCCGCGCGGCAGCGCCAGTTGCGCGACAACACGCGCAGGCCAGCCCCGGCAAGGTGCGCGGCGGCCCGGTCTTCGCCTTCGCTGCCATCCGCCTGACGGGTGGTACGCGCCATGACCCGGGCGTTACCGGCGTTCGGTGCCCGTCACGAGCTGCCCCTGCCAGACCCGCGCCGGGATCGGCTCGCGCACCAGCCAGTTGCTTCGCTCGAGCGTGATTCGCCCGGTGACCCCGTCGAGCGAGAGGCCGGGCTGGATGCCGCGCTCGATCGCCAGTTCGGCGAGCCGGTAGGCATCGATGCCGAACGCATAGAGGCGCTCGTTCTCCGGCGCGAGCACGGGCTGGCTGCGCGGGAACACCATCACCGCGGGATGGTCCGGTTCCAGCAGCCAAGGCATGTCGAGCAGGCGGGTGCCGTTCAGGTCGATGTTGGCGTTCGGGTCGATCGGGCCCGACCACAGCTGCGACGTCGCATAGGTCGGCAGTTGCGTATCGAGGAACGGACGCACCATGCGCGCCGTCGGCAGGTCGGCCGCGATGAAGATCATGTCTGCGCCCTGGCTGGCCGCGGCTGCGCGCATCCGGTTCATCGCGGCCAGGTCGGTGACTGCGGCGTGCTGGCCTGCGATCGCGCCGCCTCCCTCGGCAAACGACTCGATGAAGGCCTGCTGCAAACGGCGGGAGAACTGGTTGGGCTGGGTCAGGATCAGCGCACGTCGACGGCCGTCTCGCAGCGCTAACCGCGCGACCTGGCGTGCGTCGGCTTCGGTCGACAGGCCGAACAGGAAGAGGTTGCGTGCCAGTCGCACGTCGCCGTCGGCGACGTTGAGCGCCAGCGTGGGCACCTGTGCACTGAGCGCAAGCGCGTTGGCCAGCACGGTGACCTGGTCGCGGATGAGCGGCCCGACGATTGCGTGTGCGCCGGCGGCCAGCGCCTGGTTGTAGGTGGCGATCACATCGTTCGGCTGGTCGCCGACCGGGATGAAGCGCAGGTCGATGCGACCCTTGGCTGCGGAGTGCGCCCACGCGGCCCTGATGCCGTTGCGCACGTGCGTCGCCGCCGGGCCGAACACGGGGGAGTCGAGCGGCAGCAGCACGGCGATGACCCGCGCGCCTGGATTGGCGGTCGACGGGCTGGCGGCAGGCGGCAGCTGGGGCTGGGCGGCCACGGTCGCTACCGCGCCTGCCAGCAGCACGGCAGCCGACAGCACGCTGGTCACCAGAATGCGGATGCCGCAGACTTGGCGGCGCAACGCGAGGATTACGACATGCAGCATGAAGGAAGAGATCCTGGCCGACCCGCCGCTGAACCGGGTGGATTATATGTGGTGGCCACTCCGATCGGAAACCTCGGTGATCTATCGCCGAGGGCGCGGTCGATACTCGAAGCCGCCGACTGGATAGCCGCTGAGGATACGCGGGTCACGCGCAAGCTGTTCTCGGCAGGCGCTGCGGCCCCGCGCGGGCGCATGCTGCCGCTCCATGCCCACAATGAACGTGCCCAGGCTGAACGCATCGTCGAGTTGCTTCGAGGGGGCGCGACCATTGCGCTGGTCAGCGATGCCGGGACGCCGGCCATCAGCGACCCGGGTGCGGGTGTCGTTCGCGCCGCGCGCCTGGCCGGCCAGCCGGTGTTTGCCGTGCCGGGTCCCAATGCGGCGATTGCGGCGCTGTCGGTCAGCGGGCTGGAGCCGTCCGCCTTCCTGTTCTGCGGCTTTCTGCCGGCTACCGGCGAGCGGCGGCGCAGCGCGATCGAGGCGGTGCGCCATGTGCCGGCCGCGCTCGTCTTCTATGAGTCGCCGCATCGCGTCGTCGAGTCGCTGGGTGACCTGTGTGCGCTGCTCGGCGGCAGTCGCATCGTGGTCGTCGCGCGCGAGCTGACCAAGCTGTTCGAATCGGTCCATGTCTGTCCGCTGTCCGACGCGGTCGACTGGATCGAGGCGGATGCCGACCGGCGCCGCGGCGAATTCGTGCTAGTGGTCGACCAACCGGGGGAGGCGCCCGCAGCCGGCGATGTCGAGACCGAGCGCGTGCTGGCCGAACTGCTCGCCGAGCTGCCCGCGAGCCGGGCTGCGCATGTGGCCTCGCGCCTTTGCGGCGTGCCGCGCGACCATGCGTACAAGCTCGCGCTTGCGCTGAAGAGCCGCTAAGCTGATGGCTTGTGTATCGTCCGGCCACGCACTGCCATAACCCGGGATGCTGCCTTGAACGCCACCGTCGCCCTCACCGAATCGAAGACTTCCGCAACGACCACTACCAGTGCACGGATCGACCGTATCGAGTTGACCCGTCCGGACGACTGGCACCTGCACCTTCGCGATGGCGAGTACCTGCCCGCGGTGCTGCCCCACACGGTGCGCCAGTTCGCCCGCGCGATCGTGATGCCCAACCTGCGCCCGCCGGTGACCACCACCGTCATGGCGCTTGCATACCGCGAACGCATCCTGGCGGCGCTGCCGGCCGGCAGCCGGTTCGAGCCGCTGATGACGCTCTACCTGACCGATCGCACCACCGCCGCGGAGATCGATACCGCCGTGGCCTCCGGCGTCGTGAAGGGGGTGAAGTACTACCCGGCAGGCGCGACGACGAACTCCGATTCCGGCGTGACCCATGTCGACCGCGCGCGTCCGGCGCTCGAGGCGATGCAGCGCCTCGGCCTGCCGCTGCTCGTGCATGGCGAAGTCACCGACACGAGCGTCGATCTGTTCGATCGTGAACGTGCGTTCATCGACCGCGTGCTGGCGCCGCTGGTTCGCGACATGCCGGGGCTGCGAGTGGTGATGGAGCACATCACCACTCGCGACGCGGTGTCCTTCGTCGAGTCGTGTGGCCCGGAGGTCGCCGCGACCCTCACGCCTCACCATTTGCTGATGAACCGCAACGCCATCTTCGTCGGGGGCATCCGGCCGCACTACTACTGCCTGCCGGTACTCAAGCGCGAGGTGCACCGCCAGGCGCTGATGGACGCCGCTGCCTCGGGTAACCCGAAGTTCTTCCTTGGCACCGACAGCGCGCCGCACGCACGGCACACGAAGGAGACCGACTGCGGTTGCGCTGGCTGCTTCAACGCGCATGCGGCACTGGAACTGTATGCCGAAGCCTTCGACCGGGCCGGTGCGCTCGACCGTTTCGAGGCGTTCGCGAGCTTCCATGGCCCCGACTACTACCGGCTGCCGCGCAATACCGGCAAGGTGGTGCTGGTGCGGGAAAGCTGGGATGCGCCGGTGGAGTATCCGTACGGGGCAGACACGCTGGTACCCCTGCGGGCGGGCGAGCCGTTGCAATGGCGGCAACTGCCCGAGGCCTGAGTCGCGCACGAACTGGCCGTCCGGGGCAGTGCAGGGCACGCAGCCGCCGAAACATCGGGCCGTGGCCGTACATTGGGCTACACTGCGTCCGTGTGAAGCCAGCCAGACAGTCGCCGTGCCGCTCGTCGGTGCGGAGGAAAGTCCGGGCTCCACAGAGCGGGATGCCGGCTAACGGCCGGGCGCAGCAAGCGGTGGCGAGAGCCATCGCCCAAGGCGACGGAAAGTGCCACAGAGAACAGACCGCCGATGGCCGAAAGGCACAGGCAAGGGTGAAACGGTGCGGTAAGAGCGCACCGCGTTCGCGGTAACTCGAACGGCACGGCAACGCCCATCCAGAGCAAGACCATATAGGCGGGCACTGGCGCTGCTCGCGTTGCCCCCGGGTATGTCGCTCGAGCCGTCGGGTAACCGCCGGCCCAGATGAATGACTGTCCTCGACAGAACCCGGCTTATCGGCCGACTTCACGCACCTCTCATCCCACCGCAGCCTCCGTCGGTCGTCCATTCGTGGCTGCCGGGGGTTCTTCGAACGGGGTCGACCGCATCGAACTTAAAGTAATACCTTCAGTTCGACGGTTACGCGGCTCATTTCATTCGAGTAATGAAGATGTGCCCGCTTGTCTGCTTTGCCAGATAAGTCCTTGTTCGTCCACGATAAATCACGATTGATCCGTTGACCGGCGGAAAAATTAGGGTTAACGTGGGGCCTGGTGGGAAGAAGTGGTGAATTAGGGGGATTCCAGGCTCGATCCAGCTGGAGATCCGGCAGCACCCTCTTTCCTTTCTGCAAAGACAGGGCCGATGGGCCGAGGGAGTCCGGGTGTTTCGAGGTGTCGCACAGCTCAGCATGGACGGCAAGGGCCGGCTGGCGATCCCGACGAAGTATCGCGATGCGCTGCTCGCGCAGGGTGACGGCCGCCTGGTCATCACCGCCGACCCCAGCCGCTGCCTGCTGCTGTACACCCTGCCCGAGTGGGAGCCGATCTACGACCAGCTGATGAAGCTGCCGAGTTTCGACGACCGCGTGCGCGGGCTGCAGCGGCTTATCGGCGGTTACGCCGACGATGTCGAGATGGACGCGCACGGCCGCATCCTGGTCGGTCCGGCGCTGCGCGAGTTCGCGTCGCTCTCGCGTGCGGTGACCCTGGTCGGTCAGGGTCGCAAGTTCGAGATGTGGGATAGCGGGCGCTGGAGCGAACAGAGCGCGCGCGTCTCCGGATTCCCCGGGGGCGGCATGCCGCCCGGGCTGGAGGGGTTTTCGCTGTGAACGACGGCTCGCGGCACACCCCGGTGCTGCTGGAAGCCGCGGTCGAGGTGCTGGCAGTCAGGCAATCAGGAACCTACGTGGACGGTACGTTCGGACGCGGCGGCCACAGCCGTGCGCTGCTCGGACGCCTGGGCACGGGTGGCCGGCTGTTCGCATTCGACCAGGACCCGGAGGCGGTCGAGTGCGCGCGGCAGATCATCGATGAACGTTTCCATATCGATCATGCGAGCTTCGACTCGATCGACGAGCGGCTGCATGCGCGCGGCATCGCCAGCGTCGACGGCATCCTGCTCGATCTCGGGGTGTCCTCGCCCCAGCTCGACACCGCCGCGCGGGGATTCAGCTTCAGGCACGACGGTCCGCTCGACATGCGGATGGATACGACACAGGGTGAGACGGCCAGCGCGTGGCTTGCGCGCGCAACCGAACGCGACATCCGCAGGGTGATCAGGGACTATGGCGAAGAACGGTATGCTCAATCGATTGCAGGAGCGATTGTTGCGGCAAGAACGCAGCAGCCGATCACTCGCACAGGTCAGCTTGCCGCACTCGTGGCGTCTGCGGTCCGCACGCGGGAGCCTGACAAGGACCCGGCGACACGCACCTTTCAAGCTCTACGGATTCACGTCAATCAAGAGCTTGCGCGTCTCGAGATAGCGCTGCCGAAATGCATCGACATGCTCGATCCGGGTGGACGCCTCGTCGTGATCAGCTTCCATTCCCTGGAGGACCGCATCGTGAAACAGGCGATGCGCGCCGCCGCCCAACCGGCGCAGCCGCCGCTGCGCCTGCCGCTGCGCGCATCCGAGATGCCGGCACCGCTGGTCGCGCGGCCGGCGAAGGCGGTTCGACCCGATCCCGCGGAGATCGCCGTCAACCCGCGCGCGCGCAGTGCGGTGATGCGCTGGGTCGAGCGCGTGTCCCCGGCAACGCCGGTACCCGGCGTGGAGCATTGAGCGCGCGATGACCCGGGTCAACCTCATCCTGCTCGCGCTGCTGGTCGCCTCGGCCCTGGGTGCCGTCTCGGCGCAGCACAAGGCGCGGCGGCTGTTCTCCGAACTCGATCGTGAGCAGGTGACGCAGCGCAGGCTGGAGACCGAATTCCGGCAGCTTCAGCTCGAACAGAGCACCTGGGCGATGCATGCGCGTATCGAGAAGGTCGCGCTGGCACAGCTGAAGATGCAGATGCCGTCGCCTGCGAAGGTGCAGGTGGTCGCGCGCGGCGAGCCGGGCAAGCCGGCGGCCCGGCCGTCGGAACGGACGGCCCGATGAGTCTGGCCCGCGCATCCTCGGTACCCACGGTCGCGCTGAAACTGCCGCGCTGGCGCGCACGGATCCTGTTCGCAGGGGTGATGGCTGCGTTCGCAGTGATGCTCGGCCGGGCCTTCTACCTGCAGGGCGTTCACGACGATTTCCTGCAGGCCCGTGGTGAAGCGCGCTTCACGCGCGTGATCGAGATCCCTGCCAGCCGCGGTGTGATCACCGACCGCGACGGCGAACCGCTCGCCATCTCGACCCCGGTCGAGTCGGTGTGGGCGAGCCGGGAGGATGTGCGGATGACGGACGCGCAGGCAGCGGCGCTGGCGAAGCTGCTCGAGACTGACGTCACCGGCATCCGCAAGCGGCTGGCGGAGTCCACCCGGGACTTCGTGTTCCTGAAGCGCCAGTTGCCGCCCGACCAGGCGGCACGCGTACTGCAACTGAAGATCCCGGGCGTGCTGCTGCAGCGCGAGTATCGCCGCTACTACCCGGCCGGCGAGGTGGCCGCGCACCTGATCGGCTTCAACAACGTCGAGGACGATGGCCAGGAGGGCATCGAGCTTGCCTACCAGGAGTGGCTGGCAGGCAAGCCCGGCAGCCGCCGGGTGATCAAGGACAAGCGCGGCCAGATCATCGAGGACATCGAGAGCCTGCGCGTGCCGCAGCAGGGCCGCGACCTCGCGCTGTCGATCGACCAGAAGATCCAGTACCTCGCCTACCGCGAACTGAAGGCCGCGGTAGCGCAGCACAAGGCCAAGGCTGGCAGCGCGATCGTGATCGACGTGCAGACCGGCGAAGTGCTCGCGCTGGTCAACCTGCCGGCATTCAACCCGAACAACCGCGGCAAGCTGACCGGCCAGCAGACGCGCAACCGCGCAATCATCGATCTCTACGAACCCGGTTCGACGATGAAGGCCTTCACCATCGCTGCCGGCCTCGAGGCTGGCATCGTGAGCCCGGAGAGCATCATCCAGACGGGTCCTGGTTCACTCACGATCGGCCCGAATACGATTCGAGACGTCAATCCCCTCGGCGCGCTTACCGTGACGCAGGTGCTGCAGAAGTCATCGAACGTGGGATCGGCGAAGATCGCGCTGCAGTTGCCGTCGGCGACGCTGTGGCAGTCGTTCAGCGATGCGGGCTTCGGGCTGCCGACGAAGGTCGGGTTCCCGGGCGAAGGCCATGGCCGGCTGCGCGCGCCGAAGACCTGGCGGCCGATCGAGCAGGCGACGATGTCCTACGGCCATGGCCTGTCGGTCACCCTGCTTCAGATCGCGCGTGCCTACTCGATCTTCGCCACCGATGGCGAGATGCGGCCGACCTCGATCGTGCGCGTCGACAGCCCACCACCGGCCACGCGCGTGATTTCCGTCGAGACCGCGCGCAGGGTGCGCGAGATGCTCGAACTCGCGACCGGCCCGGGCGGTACCGCACCGCGCGCCCAGGTCGCCGGCTATCGGGTTGCCGGCAAGACCGGCACCGCGCGCAAGATCGAGAACGGCGTCTATGTATCGCGCTATGTCGCATCGTTCATCGGCTTCGCGCCGGCGTCGGCGCCGCGGGTGATCGTGGCCGTGATGATCGATGAACCCTCGAACGGAGCGTACTACGGCGGCGCGGTCGCCGCGCCGATATTCAGCCAGATCACCGCAGGCACGCTGCGCATGCTCGGCGTCGCGCACGACGCGCCGGTCAACAACATCGTGCTGCCGCCGCCGGGTGTCGAAGTGAAGGAGGAGGTGTGACGGTCAATGCGCCCGCCATGCCGGCCTTCGATCCGGCCTCGCTCGCACCGCTGGGCGTGCCGGTGACTTCGCTCGCGCTCGACAGCCGCCGCGTGCAGCCCGGCGACGTATTCGTAGCCTGCCCGGGCCGCTCGCGGGACGGCCGTGCGTTCATCGCGCAGGCGATCGGGCAGGGCGCGGCGGCGGTGATCTGGGATGCTACGGACGGCTTTCGCTGGGATGCGTCGTGGCGGGTACCCAACCTGCCGATCGATGGCCTGCAGCAACGGCTCGGTGCGCTGGCCAGCCATGTGTACGGTCATCCCTCGCGTTCGTTGTCGGTGATTGCGGTGACCGGTACCAACGGCAAGACCTCGGTCACCCGATGGATTGCCCAGGCGCTCGCGGCCAGTGGGCGCAAGTGCGCGGTCGTCGGTACGCTCGGCGCCGGCTATCCTGACGATGCGTCGATGCAGTCCCTGGCGAACACCACGCCGGATGCGGTGACGCTGCATGCCGCGCTCGCCCGTTTCGTGCGCGAAGGCGCCCGGGCGGTTGCAATCGAGGCATCCTCGATCGCGCTCGATCAGCACCGGCTCGATGCGGTGAAGATCGACGTGGCGGTGTTCACCAACCTCACCCGCGACCATCTCGACTACCACCCCGACTTCGAGGCCTACGGCGCCGCGAAGGAGAAGCTGTTCGACTGGCCTGCGCTCGGTGCCGCGGTGATCAACCTGGACGATCCGTTCGGGTACGGCCTCGCCGCCCGCGTCGCGGCGCGCGGCGTGCCGGTGCTGGGTTTCGGACTGCACCATCCGGGCGCGGCGCTCGCCGGGCACGACCTGCGCCTCGATCGGCGCGGGTTGCGTCTCGATATCGTGGTCGGTTCGACGCGCGTGCCCGTCGAGAGCGGTCTGCTCGGCGAGTTCAACGCATCCAACCTTCTAGCGGCCGCTGGCGCGTTGCTGTCCTCGGGTGTCGACGCAACGCGCCTCGGCGAACTGCTCTCTGCGGTCGATGCACCCGCCGGGCGGATGGAACGCGTGGCTGCCGGCACGGCCGCAGGCGTGCCGCTGGTCGTGGTCGACTACGCCCATACGCCCGACGCGCTGGCCAAGGCCCTCGAGACGCTGCGCGCCGCACTACCCGCCGGTGGTCGCCTGACCTGCGTTTTCGGCTGTGGCGGAGACCGTGATCCCGGCAAGCGTCCGCTGATGGGGGCGATCGCTGCACGGCTCGCCGATCGCGTGTGGGTGACCAGCGACAACCCACGCAGCGAACCCGTCGAGCGGATCATCGAGGCCGTGATTGCCGGCGCGCACGACGCGCGTACGTGCTCGCTGCTGCATGTCGAAGCCGACCGTGCGCGCGCGATCTCGAGCGCGGTGGCCGAGGCCGGAAGCTCCGACATCGTGCTGGTCGCCGGCAAGGGGCACGAGGCCTGGCAGGACATCGCGGGTGTCCGGCATCCGTTCGACGACAGGTCGGTCGCGGCCGATGCGCAGCGCGCACGCGCCGGAACGGGAGCCTGATCCGATGGCCCTGATGACACTGTCCGAGGTCGCCCGCGCCACCGGTGGCCGCCTGAGCGGCCCGGACGTGCCGTTCGATTCGGTCACCATCGACAGCCGGCGGCTTGCGCCGGGTGCGCTGTTCGTTGCGATCCGTGGCGAGACGTTCGACGGACATGATTTCCTGGGCCAGGTCGCTGCTGCCGGCGCGGCTGCCGCCATGGTTGGCGGCGAGGCCTTCGCGCAGGGCTGCGCCAGGACCGTCCCTGCCCTGCCGCTCGTTGTCGTCGAGAACACCCGTCTCGCGCTCGGCCAGATGGCGGCTGCCCATCGGACCCGGCTGCAAGGGCCGCTCGTGGCGATCACCGCGAGCAACGGCAAGACCACCATCAAGGAAATGACCGCAGCGATCCTGCGCGCGGAGGCCGCACTGCATAGCGCAGCGCCGGCCGATCCGTCGGACGCCGCCAGGGTAGCCGCGGCGGCCGTGCTGGCCACGCCCGGCAACCTGAACAACGAGATCGGCGTGCCGCTGACCCTGCTGGGGATCGGCCCGGCGCATTGCTATGCGGTAATCGAGATGGGAATGAACCACGGCGGTGAGATTTCCCGCCTGACCCGAATCGCGCAGCCCGACGTCGTGGTGATCGGTAACGCGGGCGTCGCGCACATCGAGAATCTCGGCTCGCGCGAGGCGATCGCCGAGGCGAAAGGCGAGATCATCGAAGGCCTGAGGCCGGGTGGTACGGTCGTCATCAATGCCGACGATCGCTTCGCGGGCTTGTGGCGCGGACTGGCCGGCACGAAGCGTGTCGTCGACTTCGGGCTCGAACATGCAGCCGCGGTCTCGGCCCGATGGCGCCTCGACGAGGACGGCGCGGCGCTGAATCTGCGTACGCCGCTCGGCGAAGCAAAGGCTCGGATCAACGTGCCCGGGTTGCACAACGTGCGCAATGCACTGGCCGCCACCGCCGCGACCATTGCCTGCGGCGCCGGGCTCGATGCGGTGCTGACTGGACTGAACGGCTTCCGTCCGGTGGCCGGACGGCTGCGACTGCTCCCCGGACTGGAAGGCTCGATGGTGATCGACGACAGTTACAACGCGAACCCGGACTCGGCGCTCGCTGCGATCGAAGTGCTGGCCGAGCGCGACGGCGTGCGCGTGCTGGTGCTCGGAGACATGGGTGAACTCGGCGCCGGCGGGCCGCAGATGCATGCCGAAGTCGGGGCAGCCGCGCGCCACTTCGGACTCGACCTCGTACTGACGCTGGGCGAACAATCGGCTCGGGCGAGCGAGGCCTTCGGTCCGCCTGGTCGCCATTTCACGGACGTCGATGAACTGGTCATCGCGGCGCGGCAGGTTCTCGACCCGAAAGTGACTGTCCTGGTCAAGGGCTCGCGTTTCATGCGCATGGAACGCGTGGTCGGTCAACTGGCCGCCACGCCGGCCGACGGAGTGCACTGACCGATGCTGCTCGCCCTCGCCCAGTGGCTCACCCAGTATGAACGCTCGTTCAACGTGTTCAGCTACCTTACCCTGCGCGCGATGCTCGCGACGATCACCGCGGTGTTCATCTGCCTGATGGTCGGGCCGGCGATGATCCGGAAGCTCACGCTCTACAAGATCGGACAGTCGGTGCGCGACGACGGTCCGAAGTCGCACCTTTCGAAGAGCGGCACGCCGACGATGGGCGGTGCACTGATTCTGGTGTCGATCGCCGTCACCGTGCTGTTGTGGGCCGACCTGAGCAACCGCTTCGTGTGGGTGGTGCTCGTGGTCACCCTCGGATTCGGCGTGATCGGCTGGGTCGACGACTACCGCAAGGTCGTCCATCGCAATCCGAAGGGCCTGTCTGCGCGCACGAAGTACTTCTGGCAGTCGGTGATCGGGCTGGCGGCGGCGATCTTCCTTGCCTGGAGCGGCAGCGCCGCGCAGACGGAACTGATCGTGCCGTTCTTCAAGAACTTCGCGTATCCGCTCGGGGCGATCGGTTTCGTGACCCTCACCTATTTCGTGATCGTCGGCACCAGCAATGCGGTGAACCTGACCGACGGACTGGACGGGCTGGCGATCCTTCCCATCGTGATGATCGGCTCCGCGCTGGGCATCTTCGCCTACGTGGCCGGCAACGCGGTGTTCGCCAAGTACCTGGGCTTTCCTCTGATCCCGGGTGCGGGTGAACTGACGGTGTTCTGTGCCGCGATCGCCGGGGCGGGGCTCGGGTTCCTGTGGTTCAACGCGCATCCGGCAGCGGTGTTCATGGGCGACGTCGGTGCACTGGCACTGGGTGCCTCGCTCGGTACGATCGCGGTGATCACGCGCCAGGAGATCGTGCTGTTCGTGATGGGCGGCGTATTCGTGGTCGAGACGCTGTCGGTCATGATTCAGGTCGCCTCTTTCAAGCTTACCGGCAAGCGGGTGTTCCGGATGGCGCCGCTGCACCATCACTATGAACTCAAGGGCTGGAAGGAGAATCAGGTCGTGGTTCGCTTCTGGATAATCACCGCGCTGCTGGTTCTCGCGGGTCTGTCGACGCTGAAACTGCGCTGAGCGCCAGATGACCTACGCCCACGCCACCCGTTCCGCCGCCATCGCCTTCGCCGCGGGCCCGGCCGCCCGCGCGATCGGTGCCGGCGCGGTCGGGCGTCGGCATGCGGCGGAACGGGTCGCGGTGGTCGGGCTCGGTGCGACCGGCGTGTCCTGCGTGCGATTCCTGGTGCGCCATGGTGCGACGGTCGACGCCTGGGACACACGCGAGGATCCGCCCGGCGCGCGCGAACTGCGTGCTGCGCTTCCGGACGTTCCGATGCACCTCGGGCCGATCGATGCCGCCGCGCTCGACGCGGCCGACTGGATCGCGTTGTCGCCCGGCGTGCCGCGCTCGGAGCCGGCGGTCGCGCGCGCGCTCGCACGCGGCGTCCCTGTGCTCGGCGATATCGAGATCTTCGCGCGCCACCGCCATGCGGTCGCGCCGTCGGCGAAGACGATCGCGATCACCGGCACCAACGGCAAGAGCACGGTGACCGAGATGGCGGGTGCAATGGCGCGCTGCGCCGGCCTCGAGACGCTGGTCGCGGGCAACATCGGCCTGCCGGTGCTCGATGCGCTGGGCGAGATCGAGTCCGGCGGCGGTGCGTCGGGCCGGCAGCCCCAGGCCATCGTGCTCGAGCTGTCGTCGTTCCAGCTGGAATCGACTTCCAGCCTGGGAGCGGACGCAGCCGCGATGCTGAACCTGTCCGAGGATCACCTCGATCGCTACGCCGACATCGCCGAATACGGCGCCGCGAAGGCGCGCATCTTCCAGGGCGAAGGCATCCAGGTACTCAACCGGCGCGACCCGGCCTCGATGGCGATGCGTATCGACGGCCGTACGCTGTATTCGTTCGGCGACGATCGTCCGTGCGCCGAGCACGAGTGGGGCGTGGCGCCTGCATCCGGTGGCTGCGGGCTGTGGCTCGCGCAGGGCGATGCGAAGCTTATGCCAGTGGAGCAGTTGCCGGTGCCTGGGATGCACAACGTGGCCAATGCACTGGCTGCGCTGGCGCTGGCGCGTGCAATCGACCTGCCTTACCCGCCGCTGCTCGATGCTTTGCGCGGTTTCCGCGGCCTGCCGCACCGGATGCAGTGCATCGCCGAGATCGATGGCATCGGGTTCTACGACGACTCGAAGGGGACCAATGTCGGCGCAACGGTCGCGGCGCTCACCGGTTTCCCGAAGCCGGTAGTGCTGATTGCCGGTGGAGACGGAAAGGGCCAGGACTTCGCGCCTCTGGCGGCGGTGGTTGCGAGGGCTGCGCGTGCGGTGGTGCTGATCGGCGTCGACGGCGAACGCATCGCGCGTGCGCTCGAGGGCACTGCGGTGCCAGTCGAGCGGGCGGCATCGCTCGAGGCCGCGGTGGCCCGTGCACGCGAACTCGCGCACAGCGGCGACGCGGTCGTGCTGTCGCCAGCCTGTGCGAGCTACGACATGTTCCGCAACTACGTGCACCGGGCACAGGTGTTCCTGAAGGCGGTCAGCGCGCTCGTATCGACGAGCCCTGCCGCCGGAGAGGACGCCGCATGAGCGCGATCTACTACGAGGCCGAACGTCCGCGGCGGGTGATGGCCGACTACGATCAGAGCCTGGTCTGGGCCGTGCTGCTGCTGATGGCGATCGGTATCGTGATGGTCTACTCGGCCTCGATCGCTATTGCCGAAGCCGAGCGTTTCACCGGCAATCGCGCGCATTTCTACCTCGTTCGTCAGTCCATGTTCGTCGGCATCGGCCTGGTCGCTGCCGCGATCGCGTTCCAGGTGCCGACGGCGATCTGGCAGCGCTTCGCGCCATGGTTGTTCGGCTTCGGCGTGCTGCTGCTGGTGCTGGTGCTGGTGCCTGGCGTGAGCCGCGAGATCAACGGTGCACGGCGCTGGCTGCCGCTGGTCGTGTTCAACCTGCAGCCTTCGGAACTGGTGAAGCTGTTCGCGGTGGTGTACGCAGCCGACTACACGGTGCGCAAGGCTGCCTATGTCGACAGCCTGAAGAAGGGCTTTCTGCCGATGCTGGTCGTGATGCTGTTCACCGGGGCGTTGTTGCTACGCCAGCCCGACTTCGGCGCGTTCGCGGTGATCACCCTGATCGCGATGGGTATCCTGTTCCTGGGCGGGATGAACTGGCGCCTGTTCGCGGGGCTGCTGGTGCTCCTTGCGGCCGGCTTCGTCACGCTGATCGTGACTTCCCCGTACCGGTTGCAGCGGATCATCGGATTCATGGACCCGTGGGCCGATCCGTTCGGCAAGGGCTACCAGCTGTCGCACGCGCTGATCGCGTTCGGGCGCGGCGAATGGCTCGGCGTCGGCCTGGGTGCCAGCGTCGAGAAACTGTTCTACCTGCCCGAAGCCCATACCGATTTCGTGCTCGCGGTGATTGCCGAGGAACTGGGTTTCGTCGGCGTCGCCGGCGTGATCGCCCTGTTCGCGTGGATCGCCTGGCGATCGTTCGCGATCGGCGCGCAGGCCGCGCGGCTCGAGCGCAGCTTCCAGGCGCTGGTCGCGCAAGGCGTCGGCCTGTGGATCTCCGCGCAGGCGGTGATCAACATGGGCGTGAACATGGGCGTGCTGCCCACCAAGGGCCTGACGCTGCCGATGCTTTCCTTTGGTGGCAGCGCCGTACTCGCCAACTGCCTCGCCCTCGCCCTGCTCCTGCGCGTCGACTACGAGAACCGACGCCTGATGAAGGGGGTGCCAGCATGAGCCACCCGGCGAGGGGCCCCGCGCGAGCGGGGATCGAC
>CANGXU010000019.1 GCA_947457885.1 Betaproteobacteria bacterium | reverse complement strand
CTGTTCGATGGTGATACGTTCCATGAACGCCAGCACCTTCCTGTCCCGGATGCGCTTTTCGGAGTACTGCGCCAGTCCCACCTTTCGGTCCAGGAAGGCCACCGACATGGAGTAGGGCAGGCAGAACTTGGCCCGATGTTCGTTCGTCGGTTCCGGATAGGGTGCGATCGCCGCGCATTGCGGCGTGCATTCGACGACGATCTCCTTCACGTCCTTCGCGGTCAGGCCGCGTTCGGTGGCGATCGCGATGATGCCGTCGATCGCGGCGCCCGGCGCGGTGGATCCGGGATGCATGCGGATCATCGTGGAGTTTCGACCCAGCTCGAGATCCCGCCCGAGCCCGTCGGTCATCAGGTGCAGACGGTAATCGCCGATGCCATTGAAGGTGTCGGCCATGCCGTAGCGCTGGTGGCCTTCGCCGACATCATCCACGCCCTCGATGATGTCGGGGTCGACGATGAAGCCCTCGCGCGCGAGCAACGCCGCCAGCACGCCGGACTTGACGCCATGGCCGACATGGAAGGCCTTGCCCATGGAGCCCACGTTCTTGCGCACGCCGCCGCCGGACGAAGCCATCACGCCCATCGCCATGCGTGTCTTCATCTGGTCGAGGCCCATCAACCGCGCTGCTGCCACCGCGACGCCCTGCCCACCGACGATGCCGATGGGATGCCAGCCGTTGTTGATCAGCCTGGGGCGCAGGCCCTTGGCGATTCGTGCGGTGACCTCGAAACCGACGGCGAACGCCTCCAGCATGGCGATGCCGCTCTTGCCTTCCGCTTCCGCGACGGCAAGGCATCCGGGCACGAGGCAGACGCTGGCGTGGCCGACGCTGCGGGTGTAGTCGTCATACTCCAGTGCGTGTGCGCTGACGCCGTTGGCGAATGCAGCGAGTTCCACCGAAGTCTGCGAAGGCGTGCCGCACAGCGTCGCCTGCTTCTTTCCACCGAGCTTGCGCGCGATGTTGATGGCTATCCTGCCCGACGGATGGCGGGCGCCGGCGACCATCGTTCCGATGGTGTCCAGGAACTTCATCCGCGCCGAATCCTTCATGGCTGCGTCCAGGAAGCCGGCCGGTGTTTCGACGGCAAAGCGTGCAAGCGTCTCGGTGGTGCCCATCAGTTCCTGCTCCTTCATGAACGGCGCGCGCCGCGTGCGGGGCCGCCCTGGTTGTTCCTGTGCCTGTCAGACGACGCCATTCTCCCTCAACCGCTCGAACTCCCCTTCCCCCATCCCCAACCGCTCGATGTAGATCTCCCGGTTGTGTACCCCTATCGGCAACCCGGCGTATTCGATCCGCCCCGGCGTCTCCGACAACCGCGGCTGCACCGTCGGCATCTTCAGCTTCCCCAGTTCCGGATCATCGATCTCCGTCAGCGCCCCACGCGCGATCATGTGCGGGTCTTCCGCCAGGTCCTTGAAGTCCGCGATGGGTGCCGCGGCCACTTCCGCCGCCAGCAGCACCTGCATGCACTCGGCCTGCGTACGCGCACCGATCCAGGCCGACACCACCGCATCGACCGCATCCACGTTCGTGAGCCGCGCCTGGTTGGTCGCGAAGCGCTCGTCCTTCAGCAGGTCCGACTGTCCCATCACCGCGAACAGCCGCTCGGTGATCGCCTGCGTCGACCCGGCGATCGCGACCCACCGGTCGTCCTTCGTGCGATAGGTGTTGCGCGGTGCCGACCCGGTCGTGCGGTTGCCGTAGCGTTTGCCAGGCAACCCGAGCTGGTCCCATGACACTGCATGCCCGGTCAGCACCGTGTACAGCGTCTCGACCAGGCTGGTGTCGATCGACTGGCCGCGCCCGGTGCCCTTCGCGTCGCGCTGGTACAGCGACAGCAGCACGCCGATCGTCGAGTACAGCGCGGCGACGGTATCGGCGAGCGGGAAGGGCGGCAGGGTGGGCGGGCCGTCGGGCTGGCCGGTGATCTGGGCGAAGCCGCTCATCGCTTCGGCGAGCGTGCCGAAGCCCGGGCGGTCGCTGTACGGGCCGGTCTGGCCGAAGCCGGAGACGCGCACCATCACCAGCCCCGGGCTCAGCGCGCGCAGGCGTTCCTCGCCGAGGTTCCACTGTTCGAAGGTGCCGGCGCGGAAGCTCTCGATCACCACATCGGCCTTCAGCGTCTCGACCAGCCGGCAGAACAGCGCCTGGCCCTCCGGCTTGCTCAGCGACAGGGTGATCGTCTTCTTGTTGCGCGACAGTTGCTTCCAGACCAGCGGCACGCCGCCCTTGTTGCGCCCGAAGTAGCGGCCCTGGTCGCCGCCGCGCGGGTTCTCGACCTTGATCACCTCGGCGCCGAAGTCGCCGAGGATCATCGCGATCGTCGGGCCGGCCACCACCTGTCCGCAATCGAAGACCGTGATTCCGGAGAGCGGCAGCGCCGACGATGTGTCCTTACCGATACCGTTCTCAGCCAACGTCCTGTCCCCCGCGTTTCGCGCTGTCGCCCCAGACCAGCACCCGCCGTGCCGTCTCGGCCATTGCATAGTCGATCATCGTGCCGCCGTCGATCGTGGTGGCGGCCGAGCCGCGTGCGACGGCTTCATCGAACGCCACGATCACCCGCCGGTAGTAGTCGAGCTCCTTCTCGGTCGGCGTGAACACCTCGTTCACCAGCGTGACCTGGTTCGGATGTATGCACGACTTGCCGCGATAGCCGAGCCGGCGCACCGCCTCGCAGCAGGTACGCAGCCCCTCCGGGTCGCGGATCTTCGCGTAGGTGCCGTCGAGTACATGCCCGACGCCCGCAGCCTTGGCGGCGAGCAGTACATGCGAGCGCACGTACAGCACCTCGTGGCCCTCGGGCGACCAGGTGTAGCCGAGGTCTGCCTGCAGGTCGCCGTCCTGGGCGGTGCCGCAGCTCACGGCATTCACGCGCGGCGAGGCCGAGCAGATGTCGAACGCGAACCAGCAGCCGCGTGCGGTCTCCAGGCTGGGCGTGATGCGCACCGTTCCTTCGCGGATACCTTGCTTCTTCTCGAGCGCGGTAATCATCCGGTCGACTTCGCGCACCGTCTCGGCGCTGTCGGTCATCGCAAGGCGCACCACCGACAGCCCGGGGCGCACGATCGCGTCAAGGTCTGCCTCGAGCAGGCCGGTGCCGATCGCGTTCACCCGCACGTAGAGCACGTTCGATGCGCCATGGCTCGCGATGAAGTCCTGCGCGATGCCGCGTGCACGGTCCTTCTCGGCGACCGGCACCGAATCCTCGAGATCGATGATCAGGGCATCGGCGCCGCTTTTCGGTGCCTTGGCCAGCATGTCGGGCCTGTTGCCCGGCACGAACAACAGGCTGCGCGGGCCGCTCATTGTACGTTCCTCGCTGCGACCGGGTCTTGCGTCATTCCGCGGTGAGCCCGGTGGCCTGCACGACCTTGCGCCATTTCTGCACCTCCGACTTCACGAATTCCAGGAAGGGACCGGGCGGATCGCCGATCACCGAATAGCCGACATCGGTCAGCCGGCGCGCGATGTCGTCGCGCTTGAGCGCGGACGTGGTCGCGGCGTGCAGTGCGTTGATGACCTCGACCGGCGTCCCCGAGGGCACCATCGAGCCGTGCCAGAAGCCGGATTCCGCGCCGGGGAAGCCAGCCTCTGCGATCGTCGGCACCTCGGGCAGCAGCGAGATCCGCCGCTCGCTCATGGCCGCGATCGGACGCAGGCGCCCGGACTTCACATGCGGCAGCGCCGAGGCCAGTGGGGCGAAGTACACCGAGGTCTCGCCGCTCACCATCGCGTTGATTGCCTCGCCGCCGCCGCGATAGGGTACGTGCAGCATGTTGGCGCCGGTAATGAAGCGGAACAGTTCGCCACCGATGAACGTGGGTGAGCCGGCGCCGGCCGATGCGTAGTTGATGGCACCGGGCCGCGCCTTCGCCAGCGCGACCAGCTGCTTCGCGTTCTTCACCGGCAGGGACGGATGCACCACCAGCAGCGCGGGTGAGGCGCCGAGGTTGGTCACCGCGGCGAAGTCGCGCAGCAGGTCGTAGCCGAGCTTCTTGTAGAGGCTCATGTTCACGCCATGGCTGAAGTTCGCCTGCAGCACGGTGTAGCCGTCCTTCGGCGCCTTGGCCACGAACTCGGCGGCGATGTTGCCGGCCGCTCCGGCGCGGTTCTCGACCACCACCGTCTGGCCTGTCACCTGGGCGAGTCCGTTGGTGACGATACGCCCGACGGTATCGGCGCCCGAGCCGGCGGAGGTGGGTACGATCCAGCGGATGGGCTTGACGGGGTAGGGATCGGCGGCGCACGCGATGCCGGTCATCAGGGACAGCGGGAGCAGGGCTGCGCTGCAGCCGTACCCCGTGTGACGGTGTATCGCCATCGAACCGTTCCTCCTCCACGATTGTCCGGGCACGGCCCGGTAACGTCGGCCCGTCGAGGAGCCGAATCGTTCCACAGGGTTGAGGGTAGTGTGTGTGGCAGCGGGATGGAAGGGGCGGTGGGGCACCATGAGCCTGCGCTGCAGTCGGTAATATCGATGGTCGCGGAGCGCAAGCCTTGCGCAGATCCGGGCCGGTCTGCAGGGACGCGCCGCTTCTGCAGGGCCTCGATTCGGTTGTGAGTCGCGTGCCGAGGCATAATCCCGGCGGCAGGCAGAGGAGGAAGCATGGTCCCGGTCCGTGAAGAGCCGCCCCGATGAGTGGCGACCTGAATCAGTCGTTCCGCGGCGGCGGGCGCTCCGTCGAGTTCCTCGACGAGGTTAACGCGGCCTCGCTGGTGGTCCTGGTCGAATCGGGCGTGCTGCCGGCAGCCGCCGGTGGACGCATCGCACGCGCGCTCGCCGAACTGCGCATCCGCGATGCCGCCGCGCCACCTCGTACCACCGCCGACTACCTCGACTTCGAGCCACGCCTGCTCGAAATCGGCGGCGCCGAGGCCTCGCGCCTGCACACCGGGCGCAGCCGCCAGGACCTGGCATCGACGCTGGCGCGGATGAACCTGCGCGACGGCCTGCTGCGCGAGATCGACGCGTTGTGCGCGGCGCGCGAAGCGGTGCTCACCGTCGCGAAAGGCCACGCGCGCACGATCATCCCGACTTTCACGCACGGCGTGCAGGCGCAACCGACCACGTATGCCCACTACCTGCTCGCGGTGAGCGCGATGCTCGCCCGCAACACCGAGCGGCTGTGCGAGGCGTGGGCCCGGGTCAATGTCAGCCCGCTGGGCACGGGCGCGCTGGCGACTTCCAGCTTCCCGATCGATCGCGATCGGCTGGCGGAACTCCTCGGCTTCGACGCGCTGGTCATCAACGCCTATGACGCCAACCAGCTCGCCAGCGTCGACTGCGCGATGGAGGTGGCCTGCGCGCTGCAGATCCTCGCCGTGCAGGCCGGTCAGTTCGCGCAGGATGTCCATGCGCCTTATTCGAGCCCGCGCCCCTGGCTGCTGCTGCGCACCGGCGCGCTCACCGGCGTGAGCAGCATCATGCCGCAGAAGCGCAACCCGGCCGCGATCGAGCAGCTGCGCGCGCAGGCCAGCCTCCTGCTGGTCGAGCTGCAGTCGGTGGCGATGCTCTCGCATAACGTGCGCACCGGGATGTTCGACTACCGCATGTACGATCCGGTGCCGAGCGTGCGTCCCGTCGCGGTGATCGACCTGATCGCGAGGGTGGTCGAAGGCCTCGTGGTCGACCCCGAGCGCGCGCTGGCCGAGGTGCGCGACGACTATTCGACGACCACCGAGATCGCCGACACGCTGGCCCGGCTCGAAGTGCCGTTCCGCACCGGCCATCACTACGCATCGCTGCTCACCGACCACGGCCGCAGCCGGGGCCTGCGGCTGCACGAGATCGACTTCGCGGACGCGCAGCGGATCTACCTCGAACAGACCGGCACGCCGCTGCCGCTCGACGAGGCGAAGTTCCGAGAGGCGATCAGCCCCGAGTACATGGTGTTCGGGCGGCGCGGACGCGGTGGCCCGCAACTGGCCGAGGTGCAATCCATGCAGGACGAGCAGGCCGACGCGGTCGCGGCTACGCGGCGCTGGCTCGACACGGTGCGGTCCCGGCTCGCACGGGCGAGCCGGTTGCGGGGGGCTGCATTTTCCACCATCGCTGCCGGCTGAATATCAGGAGATCAGTACCGATGAAGAGGTCAGTCCCGATACGTGAAGGTTCACCGACCGTGCGATTTCGCGCGGCGCGCGTGCTTGCGGTGGTCTTCCTTGCAACCGCTGCCGGCGGCGCGTTCTCGCAGTCATGGCCGGCCAAGCCGGTACGGTTGATCCTGCCCTATGGCCCGGGTGGCGGCAGCGATGTCGTTGCGCGTCCGCTCGGGCATCACCTGTCGCAGCGACTCGGCCAGCAGTTCCTGGTCGATAACCGCGGCGGGGCCAACGGCAACATCGCGATGGAGATGGTCGCGCGAGCCCCGGCCGACGGCTACACGCTGGGGCTGGCGCTCACCGCCCAGCTCGCGATCAACCCGTTTCTCTACACGAAGATCCCCTACGACCCGGTGAAGGACTTCGCGCCGGTTACGCTGCTGGGCTCCGCGCCGTACTTCCTCTCGGTCAGCAAGGGCACGCCGGCGAACACGGTCGAGGAGTTCCTGAAGCTCGCCCGCGCGAAGCCCGGTGCGATGACCTATGGCTCGACGGGCAACGGCAGCGGCCTGCACCTGTCGATGGAGCTGCTCAAGACGATGACCGGTATCGACATCGTGCATGCCCCGTACAAGAGCGCCGGTGCGGCGATGACCGACATGCTGGGCGAGCAGCTGCAGGCGATGTTCGTGAGCTACGGTGCCGGCGTCGGGCACTTCAAGGCGGCGCGCGTGCGTCCGCTCGGTGCCACCACCGCGCAGCGCTCGAAGGCCCTGCCGGAGGTGCCGACGATCGCCGAGGCCGGCGTGAAGGGCTACGAGTCGAGCGTCTGGTATGCGTTGCTCGCGCCGCGCGGCACACCGCCGGAGATCGTGCGGCGGCTGCACACCGAGATCGTCTCCCTGCTCAAGGGTGAGCTCGGTGCGCAGTTCGAAGCCGATGGCATCACGCCATCGGGCGCGGGGCCGGAACAGCTCGCGGCGTTTGCCCGGAGCGAGAGCATCAAGTGGGGCAAGGTGGTCAGGCAGTCGGGGGCGAAGCTGGATTAGTGCGTCCCTGCGATCGCATCGGTCTATGATGTCGTCAGGCGGTTGCATGCCGTCAGACCTGCCAGCGAGGATCGAGCGCAGATGACCCTTTCACCCGTGATCATCGCCGGTGCCGGTCCGGTGGGCCTCTGCCTCGCGCTGTACCTCGCGCGCAAGGGCGTGCGCTCGGTGCTGCTCGAGACGCTGCCCGCCGAGCGGTTCCTCGGGCAGGTGCTGCGCGCCGGCACCATCCACCCGGCGACGCTCGAGATGCTCGAAGAGCTCGGCCTGTACCAGACGCTGGAGTCGCGCGGCCTGATCGCGCCGACCGTCGCTTACTGGGATCGGCTTGCCGACACGAAGTTCGCCGAGTTCGACCATGCGGTACTGAAGGAAGACACGCGATTCCCCTACGTGCTTCAATGCGACCGGCTGAAGATCGTCGAGGAAGCCTGGCGTGCGCTGCAGGCCTGCGACGCCTGCACCATCCGCATGGGCACGACGTTGAACACCTTCACCCAGACCGATGATGGCGTCGAGGCGATGGTGACCAACGAAGCCGGCGAGGTCGAGGCGATACCCGGCAGCTTCATCGTCAGCGGCGAGGGCTCGCACAGCCTCGTCCGGAAGGCGCTCGGCATCGAGTTCGAGGGCTACACCTATCCCGAGCGCACGCTGATCCTGAGCGTGGCCTTCGACTACGACAAGGCCCACGGCTACGCTTATCGAAACTACCTGTCCGACCCGGTCGAATGGGCCAACCTGTTCAAGTGGGGCGACCCGGCGGTGTGGCGTGTCGTGCTGCCCACCGTTGAAGGCGAGGATCCGGACGCGCTGCTCACCGATGAATCGGTGCAGGCACGGCTGAACCGCCTGCTGCCGCGCGACCAGCCGTACGAGGTCGTGACCCGGTCCCTCTATACCGTGCACCAGCGCATCGCCACCACCTTCCGCAAGGGGCGCGCGATCATCGCCGGCGATGCGGCGCATGTGAACAGCCCGATCGGCGGCATGGGCATGAACAGCGGCGTGCACGACGCGATGAACCTCGGTGCGAAGCTGCATGCGATCGCCGAAGGCCGCGCCGGGCTGGATGTACTCGACCGCTACAGCCGGCAGCGCCGGCATGTGGCGGTGAACCACACGAAGATGCATACCGAACGCAACAAGAAGCTGCTGGCCGAGCAGGATCCCGCGGTGCGCGAGAAGAACCACGACGAGATCCGGCGCACCGCCGAAGATCCGGCCCGGGCGCGGCAGTTCCTGCTGCGCACTTCGCTGATCCAGAGCGTGCGCGAGGCCGAAGCGCTCGCCTAGTTTCGTCGAAACCTCGAATTCGATCTCATCGCCGGCAGCCGGATCGGCGCGGTCAAGCAAATGGAGCCAGTGAAATGAGCGTGATCCTCGACCGCCTGCAAGCGATGGGCCTGGAACTGCCTGCACCCCATCCCCACTCGAACCCGAACCGTACCGCCTGCGTGCGCTCTGGCAACGTGCTGTACCTGTCCGGACACAGCTCCGGCCGCCACGACATGCCGCTCGGTGCGCGCACCACCGGCAAGGTCGGCAGCGAGGTCACCGAAGACGAGGCGAAGCTCACCGCGAAGTCGGTCGCGCTGGTGATCATCGGCACGCTGCAGGCCTACACCGGCGACCTCGACAAGGTGACGCGCATCATCCGGCTCTACGGCATGGTCAACTCCGCACCCGGCTTCGAGCGCCAGTTCGCGGTGATGGATGGCGCATCCGACCTGTTCTACGAACTCTGGGGGCCGGACAGGGGATGTCATGCGCGCACGGCGGTCGGCATCGCAGAACTGCCCCGGCGCGCGGTGATCGAGATCAACGGCGAGTTCGAACTGGCGCCCTGAGTTGTCGCGCCGCTCGTGCAGTGACCGGGCGCAGGAAGCTTCGGGCGATCAGCGCGAGCGGGTGCGGCAGGTGTCCACCAGTGCCCAGAGGCGTGAAGCCGGCAGGGGCAGGTCGGTCACCGAGACGCCGAGCGGGGCGAGCGCGGCCGACACGGCGTTGGCGATCACGCCGCCGACGGGAATGATGCCGCCTTCGCCGGCACCCTTCGCGCCGAGCGGGTTGTGCGGCGACGGATGGTTCTCCAGTGCGACGATGCGGATCGTCGGGAAGCAGGCTGCGGTCGGCAGCAGGTAGTCGGCAAGCGACCCGGTCTGCAGCTGTCCTTCGGCGTCGTACACCAGCCGCTCTAGGAACACGCCGCCGAGTCCCTGCACTATCGCGCCGATCGCCTGGCCTTCCAGCGTGCGCGGGTTGATGATCCGTCCGACATCCTCGACCGCGACATAGTCGAGCACCTCGACGCTGCCGGTGCGCGGGTCGACCGCGACATGGGCGGCATGGGCGCCGTAGCTGTAGGTGCGGTTCGTGCTGGAGAACGTGCCGTGTGCGACCAGCCCGCCCTCCGGTGCATGGTGGCGCGCGACCGCAGCCAGCGCGAGCGAGCGGCCATCGGCCGCGACGATGCGGTCACCGCCGCTGATCGTGAGTTCCGTTGCCGCGCAGCCCAGCAGCGTCGCGGCGGCCGATACGATCATGTCCTTCAGCTGCCGTGCGGCCATCACGATCGCGGAGCCGCCCATCGCGGTGCTGCGCGAGCTGTAGCTGCCGAAGCCTTCGCGCACGCCGGTGGTCGAGCCATGGAACACGCCGCGGATCGCGGTGAGTGGCCGGTCGAGCGCGTCGGCGGCGATCTGGGCGAACACGGTCTCGAGCCCCTGCCCGACCAGCGATGCGCCGGTGAAGACCGCGACCCGTCCATCGGCCTCGAGCACCAGGCGTGCTCCTTCGCGCGGCCCTGCGGCACCGCCCTCGATATAGCAGCCCACGCCGATGCCGTGCCGGCGGCCGTCGATCTCCCGGCCGTTCAGTGCCGACTTGCGCGTCCAGTCGAACACCTGCAGGCAACGGTCGAGTGTCTGTGCGTAGTCGCCGCTGTCGGTGGCGGTGTCCGCCTTCCAGGGCAGCAGCGTGGGCAGCGCCCAGGGCATCTCGTCGCTGCGCAGCAGGTTGCGCTGGCGGAACGCGACACGGTCCAGGCCGAGTTCACCGGCCACGATGTCGAACAGCCGCTCGCGGCAGAAGTCGGTCTCGAAGCGCCCCGGGCCGCGGTAGGGACCGGACGGTGTCTTGTTCGTCACGCGCACGTCGACCGACAGTGCGACCACGGGCACCCGGTAGGGCCCGGTCGCCACCTGCGCCAGGTTGCGCGATTGTGCGAGGCCGGTGGTGCGCAGGTAGGCGCCGACATCGGTCGCCGCCCGGCCGCGCAGCGCGAGCAGCCTGCCGTCGAGCGTACACGCCACTTCGAGTTCGCAGTCCGCCTCGCGTGCATGGTTCGCGGCGATCAGGTTCTCGCGCCGGTCCTCGATCCACTTGACCGGCCGGCCGCAGCGCAGCGCCGCGAACGGCACCAGGAAGTCTTCGGGATAGAACTCGCCGCGCTGGCCGAAGGCACCGCCGGTATCGCCCTCGATCAGGTCTATGGTGTCCTCCGGCAGCCCGAGCAGCCCGGCGAGGATACGGCGGTTGGCGAACGGCATCTTCGCCGCGCCCGAAACCACCAGCCTGCCGCTGCCGGCATCGCGCCGGGCAAGCAGGCCACGCGTCTCGATCGGTGCCGCGAAATGGCGATGCACACGGAAGCGCTCTCGGCGCACGTACGGTGCTGACCGGAACAGCGCGTCGATCCCCGGCGCATCTCCGCGCACGGCGTCGAGGCGTACGACCCTGTTGCTGCCGGCCGTCTCGGCCAGCAGCACGCGGTCGTCGGCGTCCAGCCCGCCATCGACCACCGCCTGCAGCGCTTCGATCTCGACGGCAATCGCTTCCAGTGCATCCTCGGCCAGCGCCTGTGTGTCGGCCACCACCACGGCCAGCGGCTCGCCCACGTAGCGCACCCTTCGATCGGCGATCACCGGCTGCAGGAAGGGCTCCGCCTCTGGCAGCGGGTCGAGCAGCATCGGGATGCGCGGCATCGTGCCGCGGCCTGGCCCGGCGATGCCGTCGATCACGTCTGCAGCAGTGAACGCATCGTGCACACCCGGCATCGCGCGCGCGGCCGTCACGTCGACGCGCAGAAGCCGTCCGTGCGCGACCGCGCTGCGCAGCACCACGGCATGCAGCATGCCGGGCAGGTGCAGGTCATCGGCAAAGGCGCCCGCGCCGCGCAGCAGCCTTGCATCCTCGATACGATCGATGCCCTGGCCGATCAGCCGTGCCTGCGTGACGGTGGAGCCGCTGAAGGGTGCCGGGTCGTTCAACTGCGATTGCCTCCTGAGTGATGCCGAGTATGCCAGTGGCGGCGGTTGCAGCCGGGGCTCGCCATTGACAAGGGCTGGAGGCTCGGTCAGCCTCGCAGCGATGTCTGCGAGGGGAATGCGCGAGGGGAATGCGATGGCAGTGACGAGGAAGAAGCCGGGCAAGCGCAGGCCGGTATCGGGGCGGGCCAAGCCGTACGAGCCGCACGTGCAGCGAATGGAAGACCAGCGCTGGCTGGTCGATGCGACGATCCGCTCGGTCGGCGTCGAATGGGACCAGCCGCGGCTGAACAGCTACGGCACGGCCTGCGGCCCGCTGGCCTCCGGCGACCTGGCAGCGGTGCGTGCGCGGGTGCAGAAGTACAGCGACATCAACCCGGCCTTCGAGGGCGCCGCCCGCCGGCGCGAGGCGGTGGCGAAGACGGCCGAAGCCGCCGGCCATGCGGCGACCGCGCGCGACAACTACTTCATCGCCTCGGTGTTCTGGGCCGCATCGCAATGGACGCTGCTGTCCAACGATGCGCACAACCTCGCGAACAACGTGCGCAAGCGGGCGTGTTTCGATGCGTATGCGAAGAACGCCGACCATCGGGTCGAGGCAGCCTGGGTGCCGCTGCCGGGCGGTGGCCGGCTGCCGGGATGGTTCCACCTGCCGTACGGTTACCGTGACGGCAAGGTGCCTGCGATCGTGTCGATCCCCGGCATGGACGGCTTCAAGGAGGCCAACGTTGCGCTGGCCGGCGACCGCTGGCTGTCGCGCGGCATCGCGGTGCTGGTACTGGAAGGGCCGGGCCAGTACGAGGCGGTACTCGGCGGCGTACCGTTCAGCATGGATGCGTGGAAGCAGACCGGCAAGGCTGCCTATGGCTGGCTGAAGGCGCGCAGCGAAGTCGATGCGCATCGTATCGGCATCATCGGCAACAGCTTCGGATCGTTCTTCGCGACGCTCGCCGCTGCCTGGGAGCCGCGCTACTGCGCCGCAGCGATCACCTCGATCTGTCTGGAGCCCGCCGGCGAGACCATCTTCCAGAAGGCCTCTCCGACCTTCAAGCATCGGTTCATGTACATGTCGGGCTTCACCGACGAGGTGCGCTTCGACCGGATGCGCAAGTCGATGACGCTCGAGCCTCATGCGAAGCGTATCCGCATGCCCTTCCTGTGCGTGGCCGGCGAGCGCGACGAACTCTGCCCGGTCGAATGGGCCTACCGCACGCTCGATGCGATGCGCGGCCCGACGCAGCTGATGGTGTACCAGGAGTCCCGGCACTCGGTCGGCAACGTGCCCTCGACCGTGCTCGGCCCCAATCCACCGTCGATGAGCGCCGACTGGATGCTCGATCGCCTGAACGGCGTTCCCTTCGAAAGCGCTCGCCTGTTCGTCGAGGCGAACGGCAACGTCGTCACGAGGAACGCGCCATGAATAGAGGAATGATCGTCCGTTCGCTGTTCACTGCAGTGCTGGGCAGTTCGCTGCTTGCGGCCGCGAGCGCGAGTGTCGCCCAGTCCGCCTTTCCGGCCCGGCCGGTGCGCATCATCGTCACCTTTTCCGCGGGCGGTGCGGCGGACTTCACGGCCCGCGTGGTCGGCGAGCGCCTGAGTGAACTCTGGAAGCAGCCAGTGGTGGTCGAGAACCGTATCGGAGCCGGCGGTAACATCGGCGTCGAGGCGGTCGTGCGTGCAACGCCCGATGGACATACGCTGCTGCTCGCGTCGTCTGCGCAGCCGATCAATGTCGCACTGTATCCGAAGCTGCCCTTCGACCTGTTCAAGGACCTCACGCCGGTGGCGCTGGTCACGGTGTCGCCGATGGCGCTGGCGGTGAATCCGAAGGTGAAGGAGACCGACCTGCGCGCGTTCACCGCGAACATGCGCGCCAACCCGGGCAAGCTGTCCTACGCCACCTGCGGCGTGGCCACCTCGCATCACTTCGCGTTCGAGCTGTACAAGATCCAGGCGAAGCTGTCGGCGTTGCACATCCCCTACCGCGGCTGCGCCGCGGCTGTGGCGGACGCAGCCGGCGGGCAGGTCGAGACGGTGATGTCTTCGCTGAACACGCTGCTGCCGCATCAGGCTTCCGGCCGCCTCAAGGTACTGGCGATCACCTCGCGCGATCGTTCTGCGTCGGCACCGGACGTGCCGACGTTCCGGGAGTCGGGCGTGCCCGAGCTCAAGGACTACGCCAGCAGCGTGTACTACGGCTTCATGGTGCCGTCGGCGACGCCGCGCGACATCGCGGCGAAGATCGAGGGTGACCTGCGCACGGTGATGGCGCTGCCCGACGTGGCGAAGCGGGTGTCCGGCGGCGGCCTGGAGGTAGCCTTCGCCAGCGGCAACGAAATGGGTGCGCTGATGCGCGCCGACGCAGAGCAGCTGCGCAGGATCGTCGAGGTCGCGGGCATCAAGCCCGAGTGACCGGCACGCCCGGGTTCAGTCGAACCCGGGGGGTGGGGTGAAGCCGCGGTGCGTGCGTTCGAGCAGGCGCGCGAGCGCGATGCAGCGCAGGTCGGCGTATTCGGGGCCGATCACCTGCAGGCCGATCGGCAGCGCCTTGCCGCACGTCGACCACCCCGCCGGTATCGTCGTCGACGGCAGGTTCGCCGCAGATGCGAGTCCGATCCAGAAGTAGGTATCCGCCATCGGCTGCTGGATGCCATCGACATCGAGCGTGTGCATCGGCTTCGGCAGGTCGCGGATGTGCGGGAAGGCCGGTGTCGGCGACACCGGCGCGATCAGTGCATGGTGCCGGGTGAAGAACACCTCCCATGCATCGCGCAATCGCTGGCGCTCGGCATTGCGTTCCAGCCATTCGCGGTGGGACTGGGTCAGGCCGCGCAGCATCAGGGCTTCATAGCCGCGATCGTCGGTGTCCAGCGCGGCTGCGGCGGGCGCGAGTGCGGCGATCGATGCCCGGTCGCGGCGGAACGCTGTCGAGCCGCGGGCCAGGGCGAGGAACAGTTCGTAGTAGTCGCGCGACGGCATCGGCAGCGGCGGATCGATCACGACCGTCACGCCGAGGTCCTGCAGTCGCGCGGCGACCTCGTGCGTAGTGCGCGTCGTGTCGGCATCGACCGGGAAGTCCGCATCGCTGGTGACTACCGCGATCGTGCATTCCCCGGGCGAAGACAGGTCGGCGGCGGGCAGTTCCAGCGTCCAGCCACGCGCCGCCGTGCCGTCCACGCCAGCGAACAACTGCATCGCCAGCGCGAGGTCTTCCGTCGTGCGCGCCAGCGGTCCGACCACGTTCACGTCGTCGGCCGGCAGCCCGGGTTCCAGCGCATGCCCGCGCACCGGCACCACGCCCCAGGTCGGCTTGTGTCCGTACACGCCGCAGAAATGCGCCGGTATCCGGATCGAGCCGCTGTTGTCGCTGCCCACCTCCAGCGCGCTGAAGCCGGCCGCGAGCGCGGTGGCCGAGCCGCCGGACGAACCGCCGGGTGAGCGCGTGGCATCCCATGGATTGACGGTGGCGCCATAGGCTTCGTTGTACGTCTGCCAGTCGGCGAGGTCGAGCGGCACGTTGGTCTTGCCGAGCACGATCGCACCCGCCGCGACCAGCCGCTCCACCACTGCGGCATCGGACGCAGCGCGGTGCCCCAGCCGTGACGGGCGCCCGAACGTGGACGGCGTGCCGGTCCAGTCGAAGCATTCCTTGATCGTCACCGGCACGCCATGCAGCGGCCCGGTCGCGGCACCTGCGCGCAACGCGGCATCGGCTGCATCCGCCTGCGCGAGCGCCTCGGCGCCACGCAGCAGCACGACCGCATTCAACGCCGGGTTGAAACGCGCGATGCGGTCCAGGCAGTGCGCGACCAGCGTACGCGAGGACAGCTCGCCGCGGCGGATGCGTCGGGCGAGTTCGGCGGCGCCGAGGTGGTGAAGGGCGGTGTCGGGGTTCAGGAGAGACGTCCGTGGATCGTGTGCCGGAACGGGCAGGCGCAGGCAGGGAATCCCCGCCTTTTACCCGCTTTCGCGCTGCGCTGCGACGCCAGGACGGCGCCAACATCCCCCACGAGCTGCGCGAGCATCCCAAGGGCGCATTGAAAGGAGCATCATTTGATGATAGTTTTGATGCCTGAAGACCCTGCCGAAAAAGAGAGCATCCATGCGTACGACGATCAACATAGACGACGACCTGCTGGAGCGGGCGGCCCATCTGATGGGTCCGATCGATCGCACGGCCCTGGTGCGGGAGGCGTTCAAGGCGCTGATCGAGCGCGAGAGCGGCCGCCGCCTTGCAAGGCTGGGTGGCAGCCAGCCGGGGCTGGAAGCCCCGCGCCGGCGCCGGGTTGCAGCGCCGAATTGATCCTCGCGGACACGTCCGTCTGGGTGAATCATTTCAGGCGCGGCGATGCCCTGCTTGCGGAACGGCTGGAACGCGGCGAGATCCTGATGCACCCGCTCGTGCTGGGAGAACTGGCGCTTGGCCAGCTCGAGGACCGGGCTTCACTGCTTTCGCTGCTGGCCGACATGCCGATGGCGGTGGTCGCGGAGCCTGCCGAAGTCGTGCTGTTCATCGAGCGGCACCGCCTGTCCTGCACCGGGCTCGGCTATGTCGACGTCGCCCTGCTGGTGTCGGTCGTGCTCAGCGAGCACGCGACGCTGTGGACACGCGACAGGCCCCTGCAGGCGGCCTGCGAGCGCCTCGGGTGCTCGGCACCGAAGAACTGACCGCCGTGCCTTGCCCGCTTCCCGGCGCGCGCGAGGTGGGCCAGGTGCAGCGACGCGCGGGATGCGCCGTCCGCCCGGCCAGCGATCAGCCGCGTCCGACGAACGGCATGGTGGTCGGCAGGAGCGTTACCGACAGCACGTTGACATCGTTCGGCATGCGAGCGATTTCGCGTACGGTCGCTGCGATATGCGCCAGGTCGAGCCGTGTCTCCGGGCGCATCGATCCGTCGGCCTGCAGCGCTCCGCCCTCGACATGCGCGGTCATCGCGGTCGCTGCGTTGCCGATGTCGATCTGGCCCACCGCGATGCCATGCGCGCGGCCGTCCAGGGCGGCGGCGCGCGTGATGCCCAGCACCGCATGCTTGGTTGCGGTATAGGCCACCGACTCGGGCCTGGGTGCATACGCAGCCAGGGAGCCGTTGTTGATGATCCTGCCACCCTGCGGCCGCTGCGACTTCATCAGCCGGAACGCCCGCTGCAGCACGTAGAACATGCCGTCGACATTGGTCTTCACCGCGTCGCGCCAGTCTGCCTCGGACACTTCGTCCACCGGGCGGTGCGGCGGGAACACGCCGGCGTTGTTGAACAGCAGATCGAGCCGGCCGTAGCGCGACCGGATGACCGAGAACAGGGCGTCGACCGAGGCGGGGTCTGCGACATCCACCGCAGCCGCCAGGGCACGCGCCCGTTGCGCCTCGCCGGCCGTGCAGGCCTCCACCGCGGCCGTCGCGCGCGCCGCATCGCGTGCCGCGAATACCACCTGCCAGCCGTCCTCGAGCAGCGCGCCGGCGCACGCGGCACCGATCCCGCGCGACGCACCGGTGACCAGTGCCACCCGGCCATTGCCGCCACCGCTTGCGGTCACCACGGCAGGGAGTAGGTCTTGACCGTGGTGAAGCTGCGGCAGCATTCCTGCACGCCTTCCTTGACGCCGGTGCCCGAGTCCTTGATGCCGCCGAAGGGCGTCACCTCCAGGCGGTATCCGGGGACTTCCCAAATGTTCACCGACCCGACCTGCAGTTCGCGCACGAACCGCATGATGTCGTCGAGCCGGTTGGCACAGACGCCAGAGGATAGGCCGAACGCCGTCGAATTGACCTTGGCGATCACGTCGTCGACGCTCGTGAAGGTCATGATCGGTGACACCGGACCGAAGGTCTCTTCGCGCACCAGTTCCATGTCGCCGCTGACACGGTCGAGCAGGGTCGGCGAGTAGGACGCTCCGTCGCGCTGGTTTCCGTGCAGCAGGCGGGCCCCGCGGGCCACCGCGTCGGAGACGCGGCGCTCGAACAGCATCGCTGCGCGCTCGTCGATCACGGTGCCCATGTCGACCGTGGGGTCGAGCGGATCGCCGTGACGCCACTTGCGGGTGACGTCGATCATCGCCTCGGTAAACGGCTCGGCGATGCGTTCATGTACGAAGATGCGCTTGACTGCCGTGCAGCGCTGCCCCGAGTTGCGATACGACCCGCTGGCTGCCAGGGCCGCGGCACGGTCGATGTCTGCGTCGTCCATGACCACCAGCGGGTCATTGCCTCCGAGTTCCAGTACCTGCCGGCGATAACCTGCGCGGGCGGCGATCCTGCGCCCCACGGCGACCCCGCCGGTGAACGTGATGAGTTCGGCGCAGGGGTTGACGATCATTTCGTCGCCGATTTCGGCCGGATCACCCGTGACCACGCTGAGCATCTGCGGCGGCAGGCCTGCCTCGTAGAGGAGGTCGGCCAGCAGAAGGGCGGACAGCGGCGTCTTCTCGCTCGGCTTGAGCACCATCCGGTTGTTGGTGGCCACCGCCGGCGCGACCTTGTGGATCACCTGGTTGAGTGGGTGGTTGAACGGCGTGATCGCCGAAATGACGCCGAGCAGCGGTTCGCGCATGGTGTGCACCCGGCGCGAACGCCCGTGCGCGGTCACGTCGCACGAGAAAGACTGTCCGTCGTCGAGCAGGGCCTGTTGCGCCGCGAACAGCAGCACGTCGCTGGCCCTGCCCACTTCATAGAGCGAATCGCTGATGCACAGCCCCGACTCCAGCGTGATCGTGCGCGCGATCGCGTCGCGCCGCTCGGAGACCAGCGCAGCCGTCCGCGACAGGATCATGTTGCGTTCGTGCCGGCTGAGCGCCGGCACGTAGCGGTGGGCGATGGCGAAGGCATGACGCACCTGGTCCACCGTCGCGCGTGGCACGGTGGCGATCACCTCTCCAGACCAGGGATAGCGCACCTCGATCACCCGCTCCGAGTGCACGCGTTCGCCCGCGATCCGCATCGCTTCGACCGACGAGGGGCTGCCCCGACTGCCTGCCGTCCCGGCGCGCAACCCCGTCATGCCGGCAGCAGGCAACGCTGGATCACCGTCATGAAGTGCGCCAGCGGTGCGGTTTCGTGGGCGGCCTTCTTTCCCAGGTCGTCCCAGCGGCGCAGGGCGATGGCATCCTGTGCATGCGGGATGCGCTCGAACGCCGCGGCTTGCCCGGCGTCCATGGGGCCGCCCTGGAGCTGCAGTGTCCGGGTGGATACCCGCGAGAGCCCTTCCAGATAGCCCGGCTCGCGCGCGCACAGGTAGCGCTTGGCCTGCACGTGCAATGCGATGGGTTGCACGACGTCGTCGCCGAACCAGCGGGCCAGCCAGTCGGCACCCAGGCTTTCGTGACGATCGTCCTCGCCGGTGTCCAGGGCCGTGGCGGCGTCTCCGTGCAGCATGTGTCCGATGTCGTGCAGCATTGCCGCTGCTACCATCGCATCCGTCGACCCGGACTGCTGCGCGAGCGAGGCGCACTGCAATGCGTGCTGGATCTGGTTTACCTGCTCGCCGTAGACGAGCGCCCCGTGCGCTGTATAGAGACGCTCTATGATTGCCAGCACGGGCGAGGAGTCTGCGTTCATGGGCGTTGCGGCTTCCGGTCTGGTCGACGACGTCGCAGAGCGTATCGGGCGTACTGCGCCCGAACATGACAGCCGGATGAACTTTTGGTGAAAGCCCCTGCACGACGCTTGACCCGCCGCGTCGCGCCGCCGACGCTACCGGCATGAAAGACAAGGCAGGCGATGCGCGACTGGTCGCGATCCTGGGCACCGCGCAGACGCTCGCCTGGGCTTCTTCCTACTATCTGCCTGCGATGCTGGCCGGGCCGATGGCGGCCGACCTTGGCGTCAGTCCGATCGTCGTGTTCGCTGCCTTCTCGTTTGCGCTGCTGGTATCTGCGTTCGTCGGTCCGCTCGCCGGCCGGCTGATCGACAGCGCGGGCGGGCGGCCCGTCCTGGCCGGTGCCAGCCTGGCGTTCGCTGGCGGCCTCGTGATGCTGGCGCTGTCCCAGGACACGGTCGGGCTGTTCATCGGCTGGGCGGTGATCGGGCTGGCGATGGGCTCCGGGCTGTACGAGGCCGCCTTCTCGACCCTGGTCCGCCTGCGGGGCAGCGATGCGCGGGCGACGATCACCGGCATCACGCTGATCGCCGGTTTCGCCAGCACCGTCGGCTGGCCACTGTCGGCCGTGATGGAGACGCACCTGGGCTGGCGCGGCGCCTGCGTCGGATGGGCACTGTTGCACCTGATCGTGGGCCTGCCACTGAACCTGTCGCTGCCCCGCGCCACCCGTGCTCCCGGTGCCGCCCGCCGTGCCGACCGCGATGCACTGGCGCAGTCCGAGCCGGGCGCCGAGTCGGCGCCCGTGCCGGGGGCGGCGCTGGCTGCGATCCTGCTGGCCTTCGTGTTCGCCGTCACCTGGTTCATCAGCACTGCGATGGCCGCCCACCTGCCGCGCCTGCTGCAGGAGGCAGGCGCCTCGCTGGCGATGGCCGTGGCACTGGGCGCGATCGTCGGGCCGGCCCAGGTCGCCGCGCGGCTGCTCGAGTTCGGTTTCCTGCGCCATGTGCATCCGCTCCTCTCGGCGCGGCTGGCCGCGCTCGGCCATCCCCTGGGCGTCGTGCTGCTCGCGGCCGGGGGCACCGCGCTTGCCCCGGCATTCGTGCTGCTTCACGGCGCCGGCAACGGCATCCTCACCATCGCCAAGGGAACACTGCCGCTGGTGCTGTTCGGCCCCCAGGGCTATGGCCTGCGCCAGGGCTGGCTGACCCTGCCGGCACGTCTGTCGCAGGCGATTGCCCCGCTCGCGTTCGGTGCGGCGATCGACCGCTGGGGGGGCGGCGCACTCTGGCTGTCCGCCGTGCTGGGTGCGGCGGCCCTGGGAGCCCTGCTGCTGATGCCCAGGGTGAGTCCGCGCTGAGCACGCCGATCGCCTCCGGGTTTCCTGACACATAACTGTCCCAGTCCTGTCACGAGCGGTTGCTACCTTTCGCCGCTTATCGACGGAGACAGGCGATGCTCGAGATCCAGCAGATTGGCAAGGCGTTCGGGAAGGTTCACGCGTTGAAGTCCGTGACCCTCGAGATTCCGCAGGGCCAGATGGTCGGGATCATCGGTCGGTCCGGTGCCGGCAAGTCGACGCTGCTGCGCATGATCAATCGCCTCGCTGAACCCACCTCGGGCACGATCACCTGGAAGGGCGAGGCGGTCAGCGCGCTCAGGGGCAGGGCCCTGCTGCAGTGGCGTGCGCGCTGCGCGATGATCTTCCAGCAGTTCAACCTCGTGCCGCGCCTCGACGTGATCACCAACGTGCTGATGGGTTGCGTATCCCGGCATGGCACCCTGCCTTCTCTGGTCAAGCGCTTCACCGAGGCGGAGCGGGCGATGGCCGTTCTGGCCCTGGAGCGGCTCGACTGCGCGCACCTGGCACTGCAGCGCGCTGAAACCTTGTCCGGTGGCCAGCAGCAGCGCGTGGCGATTGCGCGCGCGATGATGCAGGACCCGGACATCCTGCTGGCCGACGAGCCGATCGCCTCGCTCGATCCGCGCAGCGCCATCCAGGTGATGCAGGCGCTGCGCTCGATCAACCGTGACGATGGCATTACGGTGATCTGCAACCTGCACACCCTCGACACGGCTCGCCAGTACTGCGACCGGATCGTCGGCATTGCCAGCGGTGAAGTGCTGTTCGACGGCGGGCCGGCCGAACTCACCACCGAAACGGTACGCCGCATTTATGGCGTCGAAGGCGACGCGGCCGGGTTCGACGAATCGGCGACCTCCACCGCGGCCGGATTCGAGCCGCCAACGGTGGCCCAGGCCGCAGCCGCCTGATCTGCCCCCCATACCGCAACACTCACAGGGAGAAGTTCCAATGTTCGCAAGCAATCGCCTTCTGGCTGCAGGCCTGCTCGGCATCGGCGTGGCACTTTCGTCCGCCGCCAGCCACGCGCAGGAGTGGAAGAAGAAGTTTCCGGTGGTCGGGTTCAGTTCGGTGAGCGCCGAGAACCAGTCGGCGACGCTCGCCCGATACAAGCAGTTGGCCGATGTGTTCCGGGAGAAGATGGGCGTCGAACTGCGTATCTTCACCGCCACCGACTACGCCGGAACCGTGCAGGCGCTGACGTCGGGGCAGATCCAGATGGCGCAGATGGGTGCCAGCGCCTACGCCTCGGCCTGGATCGACTCCAACGGCCAGGTCGAGCCGCTGGTGACCAACCAGGAAGTCGACGGTTCGCTCGGCTACCACTCGATCCTGATCGTGAAGTCGGACAGCCCGTTCAAGCGCGTCGAGGATCTCAAGGGCCGGTCGCTCGCCTGGGCCGATCCCAACTCCACATCCGGCTTCCTGATTCCGCTCGTTTCGCTGCGCGCCATCGGTATCGAGCCCGACAAGTTCTTCGGCAAGACGCTGTTCTCGGGTGGCCACGAGCAGAGCGTGCTCGGCGTCATCAACGGTCAGTTCGATTCCGGTTTCACCTGGTCGTCGAAGGGCCACAACGCCGGCCAGATTCGCGCGATGGTCGACCGCGGCGTGCTCAAGATGGATCAGTTCCGGGTCATCTGGGAGTCGCCGCTGATCCCGAATCCGCTGGTGGTCGTGCGCAAGGATCTCCCGGCCGACATGCGCCGCGACCTGCTCGCGTTCTGGACCGACCTGGCCAAGACGCATCCGCAGATGGCGGAACTGGCCGCCCGTGGCAAGACCGCCGGTTTCGTCCCGGCTACGCACGAGATGTACAAGCCGGTGCTCGATGCTGCCCTCGAAGTGCGCAAGAACCGGAAGCGGTGACGTGAGGCTCGCCTGGATCGCAGCGCCGCTGCTCGCCCTCCTCGCCGCGGCCGCCTCGGCGCAGGACTGGCGGGCGAAGTATCCGGTGGTCTCCATGAGCGCGGTCAGCTCCGAGAGCCAGGGTGCCACCGAAGCGCGGTTCAAGGACTTCGCCAAGGTCTTCAAGGATCGGTTCGGGGTCGAGCTGCGCATCCACATCGCATCGAGCTACTCGGGCACGATCCAGGCACTCACTTCCGGGCAGATCCAGTTCGCCAATCTCGGCCCTGCCGCATACGCAGCCGCATGGATCGACTCCGACGGCGGCGTGGAGCCGCTGGCGGCGGCGAAAGAGGTCGATGGCGATATCGGTTACCACTCGCACCTGATCGTGCGGTCGGACTCGCCCTTCCAGAAGATCGAGGACCTGAAGGGACGCAGCCTCGCCTGGGCGGATCCGAACTCGGCCTCGGGCTACCTGATTCCGCTGGTCGCGCTGCGCGCGTCCGGCATCGACGCGACGAAGCATTTCGGGCGCACGGTGTTCTCCGGTGGCCATGAACAGAGTGCGCTGGGCGTGGTCGGCGGCCAGTTCGACAGCGCATTCGTGTTCGGCGCGCGCGATCCGCTCGCACGCGGCGTGCTGCACATGATGGCCCAGCGCGGGGTACTCGATACCAGCCGGCTGCGCGTAGTCTGGCGTTCGCCCTTGATCCCCGGGTCGCCGGTCACCGTCCGCAAGGACCTGCCGGCGGACATGAAGCGCGACATCCAGAAGCTGTTCGTCGACCTGTACTCGATCGACCCCCGGATGGCCGAGATCGTCGCGCGCGGCAAGACCCAGGGCTATGTCCCGGTGACCCATGACATGTACCAGCCCCTGCTCGATGCCGTGCAGGAGCAACGCCGCATGCGGCGGAAGGGATGACCATGTCCAGCACGGCTACCGGCCTGGAAGCGGTCCGCACGTTCGAGACGTCCTGGCGAGCGTTGCAGGTGCGCAAGCGCTGGCTCACGCTCGGCTACGGGCTGCTGTTCGCCGCCGTGTTCGCCGCATCGGCATGGGTCGGCGAGTTCAACCTGGTGAAGCTTTTCCAGGGGTTGCCGCGCATCCACGAGTATGTCGCCAAGACCCTTCCGGTACTGACCCTCGACAACCTCTGGGGCGATCTGTCCGAATGGTTCTATGGCCTTCCCAAGTGGCTCATGCTGCTCTGGGAGACCATCCTGATCGCGTACATCGCGACGTTGCTGGGCACGCTGGGCGCCCTTGCCCTGTGCTTTCACGCGGCCCGCAACCTGTCGCGGGGCGGCACCAGCTACTGGATCGCCCGGCGCGTGTTCGAGGTGGCCCGGACCATCCCGGAGCTGGTGTTCGCGCTGGTCTTCGTGTTCGCCTTCGGCATCGGGCCGCTGGCAGGCATCCTGGCCATTGCCATCCATTCCATGGGCGGTAGCGGCAAGTTGTTCGCGGAAGCCGTGGAGAACATCGACATGAAGCCAGTGGACGGCTTGCGCGCGACCGGCGCGAACTGGGTGCAGACCATCCGCTTCGCGGTGCTGCCGCAGGTGTTGCCGAACTTCACGTCGTTCAGCCTGTGGCGCTTCGAGATCAACGTGCGCTCGGCCTCCATCATCGGTTTCGTCGGTGCCGGTGGCATCGGCCAGGAGTTCTACACTGCCATCAGCCGCCTCTACTACGAAGACATCAGCGCGCTGATCATCCTCATGGTCTGCACCGTGATCCTGATCGACATGGTGTGCGAGCGGGTGCGGCACCGCCTGATCGGCAAGGAGGGTTTCGCATGACCCTGCGCATATCCGGCATCGACGCGGCAGCCATCGCGCGCGCACGCGCGATCAGCCCTGGCGCATTCTCGCAGCCCCTGCGCGAGCGGATCCCCGCCCTCGCGGCGGGCGCACTGTTCGTGGGCCTCACCGTCTACTGCATCGTGCTGTTCGAGATGTCTCCCGTCCGGCTCTGGGCGGGCTTCGGCAAGCTGCTGGAGGTGGTCGGCCATATGTTCCCGCCGACGGCCAAGGGCGCGGCGCTCGACTATGCCTATGCGATGCTGCAGACGGTGGCGATGGCGCTGATCGGCACGGTCATCGCCGCGGTACTTGCGGTACCGCTGGGATTCGCCTGTGCACGTAACATGGTGCCCGGGTGGATCGTCCGCTTCGTGTTCCGGCGCTCCAGCGACGTCATGCGCGGCGTCGACCAGTTGGTGTGGGCGCTGATCTTCGTGCGTGCGGTCGGCCTCGGCCCGCTGGCCGGCATCCTCGCGATCATCATCGCCGACACCGGGACCCTCGCGAAGTTGTACTCCGAGGCGATCGAGAACATCGATCGCAAGCCCGTCGAGGGGCTGCGCGCGTCGGGTGCAAGCCCGGTGCAGACCATGCGTTTCGGCGTGATCCCGCAGGTGCTTCCGATCATGCTTTCGAACATCCTGTACATCTTCGAGTCGAACACGCGCTCTGCAACTATCCTCGGCATCGTCGGTGCAGGCGGGATCGGATTCTTCCTCGCAGACCGTATCCGGACGATGCTGTGGGAGGAAGCCTGCTTCATCATGCTGATGATCCTCGGCACGGTGTACGTGATCGACTGGTTCTCGAAACGCCTGCGCGCGAAGATCACCGGCGGTACCGACGCCCCCACCGTCATACATTGACCGCCCGCACGTGAATCCCGGGCAGCCGAACGTCCTGCTGGTGGTCATCGACCAGTTGCGCGCAGACGCGCTCGGCTGCATGGGAAGCTCTTGCGCGCACACGCCGAACATCGACCGGCTGGCGCGGCGCGGCATCCTGTTCGCACGGCACCATGCCCAGGGCGCGCCGTGCGGGCCGAGCCGTGCATCGATGGCGACCGGGCAGTACCTGATGAGCCACAGGGTGGTCAACAACGAGACGCCGACCGCGGCCCACCTGAAGACGCTGCCCTGGTTCCTGCGCGAAGCCGGCTATGAACCGGCGCTGGTCGGCTACACCACGACGCTGCCGGACCTGCGTGGGCTGCATCCGGGCCTGGCCCGACCGCGCACGCATTCGATCGCCGCCGGATGGGACGTGGTGCGCGACTTCGAAGGCGATCGACGGCACTATCTGGCCTGGCTTTCAGGGCACGGCTATTCCGTGGGCCCGGATTACGCCGATCTGTTCCGCTGTGCTGCGGTCGCCGACGACGCCAGCCGCTTCCCGGCCGCGCCGATCGCGGCCGAACATACCGACACCGCCTGGTGCGCGGATGGCGCGCTCGACTACCTGCGCGTCCGCGCCGGGCGCCCCTGGTTCCTGCAGCTCGGGTTCTTCCGGCCGCATCCGCCCTTCATGGCCACTGCCCCCTTCGACCCGCTGATCGATCCAGGCCGGATACCGCCGCCCGTGCGAGCCGCGAGCGTGGAGCAGGAAGCGGCGATCCATCCACTGAACCGGCTGCTGCTCGACACGCTCAGGGCGGGCACGTCGGTGACCGGCATGGCGGGGCTGTCCTGCAACGTGTCGGCCGACGACCTGCGCCGCATCGCCGTCGCCTATCACGGCCTGGTCGCCGAGGTCGACCACCACCTGGGCCGCGTACTGGACCATCTCGACGCGACCGGGCAATCCGGCAGTACGCTGGTGATCCTGACCTCCGATCACGCCGAGCAACTGGGCGATCATCACATGCTGAGCAAGCGCGGCTACTACCCGTCCTCGTACCATGTGCCGTGCATCGTGGTCGATCCGCGGCCCGGAGCGGATGCGACACGGGGAAGCACGGTCACGGCCTTCAGCGAAAATGTCGACCTGCTGCCGACGATCCTCGACTGGCTCGGCCAGACGATCCCGGAACAGTGCGACGGACGTTCGCTGCTCGGGTTCCTGCGGGGCACGGTGCCTGCCGGCTGGCGCAGGGAAGCGCGCTGGGAGTACGACTTCCGCGATCTCGCCGGCGGAAAGGCACCACTGCTGCTCGGCATCGCACGCCACCAGTGCAGCCTCGCGGTGATCCGCGACGCCGACCACGCCTATGTGCACTTTGCCGCGCTGCCGCCGCTGCTGTTCGATCTGCGCCGGGATCCGGACTGGCTGGTAAACAGGGCCGACGATCCCAAGTCGCGCGACGTGGCGCTGGACATGGCCAGACGCATGCTCGACTGGCGCCTTGGCCACGCCGACCGGACGCTGACCTGACGCCTGGCCGCTCGCCGCCTCGGGCGCGCCGTGCCGGTCGCACCCCTCGGCGGCCCGCGTGTATCACACCACCCGGTGGCCCGATCGCCAGACCGCGCGCACGACTGGGTGCATGCGGCCCGCCTGCCCTTCGACCAGTCTGACCTGTACCAGATCGGCTCGCTTGCCGATGGCGATCTCGCCTCGATCGTCGAGCGCGACCGACCGAGCCGGGTTTCGCGTCACCAGGTTCACGGCCTGCGGAATGTCGAAGCCGGCATCGTCGACCAGCCGGAACGCGGCCATCAGCAGGCTGACCGGGATGTAGTCAGAGGACAGGATGTCGAGCAGGCCCAGCCGCGCCAGTTCGATCGCTGCGACGTTGCCCGAATGCGAGCCGCCACGCACCACGTTCGGGGCACCCATCAGCACCGACATGCCGAATCCGTGCGCAGCCCGGGCCGAGCCTTCGCGGGTCGGGAACTCGCAGATGGCCACGCCGTCGGCATGGGCCTCGTCGACATGTTCGGGCAGCGTGTCGTCATGGCTCGCGAGCGCGATCGCGCGCTGCTTCGCGTACTCGACGAAGTGCCTGCGGTGCGGGGCCGCATAGCGCTCCTGCACCTGCTTCGCGTTGACCACCTGCGCATCGAACTTGGCGTCGGACCATCCCTTCTTGCCCGTGTAATAGATGCGTGCCTGCTCGAGGTCTTCCCACTGGCGCTGGCCGGGCGTGTGGTCCATCAGCGAGATCAGGCCCACGCGTGGGTGGTCGATGAAGGGCTCGAACAGCGACAGGGTGTTGGCCGCCGCGAGCTCGCAGCGTACGTGCAGCAGGTGCTCTACGCGCAGCAGGTCGGCCGCGCTGGCGCTGTCGATCATCTCGATTACTTCGCCCCAGCCCTGGCCGCGCAGCGCTTCTTCATCGATGTCGCCCACGCCCAGCGAGTCGTAGACCGTGGTGATGCCGGAGGCAGCGAGTTCCGCGTCATGCGCGAACAGCGCGGGCAGGGCCGGCCAGCGCACCTTCGGGCGCGGCATCAGGTGCCGCTCGAAGTTGTCGGTATGCAGTTCTACCAGGCCCGGGATCAGGAAGTCACCATCCACGTCCTGCGTACCGGAGACACCGGTGCCGCCGGCGGCAATCGCCGCGATGCTGCCCCCGACCACCGCCAGCGTGCCCTGCACGACCTCGTCGCCGAGCACCAGACGGGCACTCTTGAAAACCATGTCGCTGTTCATCTTGACCTCGGTCCCGGCTGGAAGCAGCCCATGTCGAGTACGCGTGTGGCGACCTGCTCGCGGATGTGGGCATCGTGGAAGATCCCGATCACGGTCGTACCGCGCTTTCGTACCTCGTTGATCAGTGCCACGACGGTCGCGCTGTTGCTGGCGTCGAGCGATGCGGTCGGCTCGTCGAGGAGCAGTACCGGCCAGTCGCGAACGAAGCTGCGCGCGAGATTGATGCGCTGCTGCTCGCCGCCGGAGAAGGTGGCGGGCGCCACGTGCCACAGGCGCTGCGGTATGCGCAGGCGCAGCAGCAGGTCCTGCGCCTGCCGGTGCGCGTCGCGCAGTGCTTCAGGGTCCGCTCCGGTACCGGCCAGCAGCGGTTCAGCCACCACGTCGAGCGAACCCACGCGCGGGACGGTGCGCAGGAACTGGCTGACGTAGCCGATCGTGGACCGGCGCACGGCCAGCAGCGTCTGCGCACTGGCCCGGGTCATGTCGACCTCGGCGCCGGCCTGTACCCCGTCGTCGTGCCGCACGTGGACCGACCCGGTACTCGCTCGATAGTTCGCATAGATCAGTTTCAGAAGCGTGCTCTTGCCCGCGCCCGACGGCCCGTCCAGGGCGATGCATTCGCCGGGGAAGGCTTCGAACGCCACGCCTTCCAGCACAGGCAGTTCGACGCCCCCCTGGTTGTGCAGGACGAACCGCTTGGACAGGCCGGAGGCCCGGAGCACGGGCTTCACGCCGACACCGGGCATCATGGCTGGAGCACCGAGGACACCAGCAACTGCGTGTACGGGTGCTGGGGATCGTCGAGGACCTGGTCGGTCAGTCCGGTCTCCACGACGCGGCCTTCCTTCATCACCATCATCCGGTGCGCCAGCAGCCGCGCGACGGCCAGGTCGTGGGTGACCACGATCGCTGCCAGCGACAGGCCGCGGGTGAGCGTGCGCAGCAGATCGAGCAGCTTGGCCTGGACGCTCACGTCCAGGCCCGAGGTGGGCTCGTCCATGAACACCAGGCGGGGCCGCGTGACGAGGTTGCGTGCAATCTGCAGGCGCTGGCGCATGCCGCCGGAGAACGTGGCCGGCGTATCGTCGATCCGTCCTGCGTCCATCTCTACCCGCTGCAGCCAGTTGGCCGCCTCGGTGCGGATGCGGCCGTAGTGTCGCTCGCCCAGGGCCATCAGGCGCTCGCCGACATTCGCTCCGGCGGAGACGTTCATGCGCAGGCCCTGCACGGCATCCTGGTGCACGTAGCCCCAGTCGGTGCGGGCCAGCAAGCGGCGTTGGGCCTCGGACATCGAATACACATCGACCATGCCATCGTGCCGGGTCATGAACCCGACGCGCCCGGCATCCGGCTTCACGCGCGCCGCGACCGCATTGAGCAGAGTCGTCTTGCCGGAGCCGGACTCGCCGACCACCGCGAGCACCTCGCCCGGCCACAGGTCGAACGAGACATCGTCCACGGCCCGGCGGGCACCGTAGTGCATCGTGACGCCCTGGACACGAAGCAGCGGGGGGTTATCGGTCATCGTCCTGCCTGTTGAGTCTGCAATGATCGGTATCGGAACAGACGAACATGTGCCCACCGCGGTCGTCGGTGATCACTTCGTCGAGGAAGCTGTCGGTCGCACCACACAATGCACACGGTTCGCTCCAGCGCTGTACCTCGAACGGGTGGTCGTCGAACGCGAGGCTCTCGACGCTGGTCCAGGGCGGGATCGCGTAGATGCGTTTCTCGCGCCCGGCCCCGAACAGTTGCAGCGCCGGGTTCATGTGCATCTTGGGGTTGTCGAACTTCGGGATCGGCGACGGCGCCATCAGGAACCGACCATCGACCATCACGGGATAGTCGTAGGTGGTGGCGATATGGCCGAAGCGTGCGATGTCCTCGTAGAGCTTCACGTGCATCAGCCCGTAGTCCGCCAGCCCGTGCATCACGCGGGTCTCGGCCTCGCGTGGCTCCAGCTTCTGCAGCGGCTCCGGCAACGGCACCTGGTAGACCATGACCTGTCCGTCATGCAGCGGCGTTTCGGGGATCCGGTGCCGTGTCTGGATGATCGTCGCCTCGGTCGTGACCGAGGTCACCGCCACCGCTGTCGTGCGCTGGAAGAAGCGCCGGATGTTCACGGCGTTTACGGTGTCGTCGGCGCCCTGGTCGATCACCTTGAGGACATCGTCCGGACCGATGATGGATGCGGTCACCTGGATGCCGCCGGTACCCCAGCCGTAGGGCAGGGGCATCTCGCGCGAACCGAACGGCACCTGATAGCCCGGGATTGCCACGGCTTTCAGGATCGCGCGGCGGATCATCCGCTTCGTGCGTTCGTCCAGGTAGGCGAAGTTGAAGTTGGCATCGCGCTCGACGGGCGGCGGCAGGTCGCTGACCTTCATGCCGCCTCCGCGCCGGATTCCGGCATGGCTGCGCGCATCTTGCGGACCAGTTCGAGTTCCGACTGGAAGTCGACGTAATGAGGTAGCTTCAGGTGTTGCACGAATCCGGAGGCCTCGAGGTTGTCGGTGTGGGAGAGCACGAACTCCTGCATCTGGGCGGGCGAATCGGCGGCCTCGCCGAGTTCGGTGGCACGCAGCGCCCGGTCGACCAGCGCCATGCCCATCGCCTTGCGTTCGCTGGCGCCAAAGGCGAGCCCGTAGCCTCGGGTGAACTTCGGCGGCTCGGTTTTCGATCCGGCGAACTGGTTGACCATCTGGCATTCGGTGATCTCGATCTCCCCGATCGACACCGGGAAGCCGAGTTCTTCGGGCTCGATCTCGACGTCGACCAGCCCGAAGCGGATCTCCCCGGCAAACGGGTGCGAATTCGCATAGCCGCGCTGCGTCGAGTAACCCATCGCGAGCAGGAAGCCCTCGTCGCCGCGCGCGAGGTTCTGCAGCCGTGCGGCACGGTCTGCGGGGAAGCTGATGGGTACGCGGGTGAGGTCGACCGGCTCCGGATCGCCGGGCGAGGGTTCGTGGCTTTCGATGAGCCCCTCGTTGCCGAGCAGGTCGACCACGCGGGGTACCGCCCCTGCCTCCGACTGCGGCGAAGCCACGGGACCTGCCTGTGCCTCGCCCGAGGCCGCCAGCGTGAAATCGAGCAGGCGCTGGGTGTAGTCATAGGTGGGCCCGAGGACCTGCCCGCCGGGCAGGTCCTTGAACGTGGCCGAGATCCTTCGCCACAGGCGCATGTCGGCGGTGTCGAGCGGCCGCGCGTAACCGAGCCGGGGCAAGGTGGCGCGATAGGCCCTGAGCAGGAAGATCGCTTCCACCAGGTCACCCGCGGCCTGCTTGATCGCCAGCGCGGCCAGTTCCGGATCGTAGACCGACCCCTCGCACATCACGCGATCGACCGACAGCCGCAACTGCTGCTGGATCTGATCCAGGGTCAACTCCGGCACCGAGGCATCGCCGCGGCGCGCCTGCGCGAGCAGCGCATAGGAATTGAGGATCGCGCGTTCGCCACCCTTGACTGCAACGTACACGTCAGCCTTCCAGCCGCGTCGTGCGCGGCAGTGCAGCCAGCGCGTCGGCACTGGCGAAGAACACATCGACACCGCACGGGAAGCCGGCACGGTTTGCAGCCCACTGGCTGGTGAAGGTGCTGCCGATGCCTTCGGCCGACAGCCGTGCACGGTCCCGGATGCCCGGGCCGGTCAGGGTCCAGCCGCTGCCGGCCGTCAGCGCGGCGCACTGCACGACCAGGGTGGCCGAACGATCCGGATACGACTCGCTGCCAGCCGCGAAGTCCGTGAGGGGCGGCAGGTCGGCGCCACTGGCGGCAAGCCCGAAGTCGGCCGATGCCGGCGTCTCCACGAGCGTGCATCCGGTATGGAAGCGAAGGAAGGACCCGGCGTCGCCGCCGCGCAGTGCCGGCGAAAGCCACAGCCGCGTATCCTGGTCGAGCAGTGCGAGCAGGATGGCCGCAGCGGGGCGATGCATCTCGGCGGGTGTGGACAGCGTGATGGACGGTTCCACGGCAATCACCTTCCCGGGATGCGACAGGGCATCCAGGCAATGGCGGAAGACCGTCTGGCTGCCGATCGAGGCATCTGCGAATCCGGCGCCGAGTCCGGACAGGTCGATCGAGACGTTCATGTGCCAGCCTCCCGCGCCACGGTGAAGAACTCGACGCGTGTCGACTGCGCCTGCTGGTGCATGTGCATACGGGCGCTTTCCGTCGAACGTTCGAGCGGCGCGATCAGCGTCCGCTGCACGGCCTCCCGATGCAGGGGTGACTGCAGCAGTGCATCTGCGAGCGCGGCGAGTTCGGCGTGCCGGTGCGAGCGACCTCGCACATAGGCCACCCCGGTCTCGCCGGTGGCGAGGCGCAGCGCACAGCGCGTGACGGTCACCTCGCCGAGGTTGAACCTGTCGCCGGTGCCACCGATCCTGCCGCGCAGCATGAACAGACCCGTCTCGGGTCTGCGCAGCCATTCGTGGGGCGCATGTGCCAGGGCGGCAATGCCCTGCTCGAGATCATCCAGGGCTGCACGAGCCAGCAGGCCCATCCAGTGACGCCGTCCGTTCACTCCGGGGGACCCGTCAACCGATTGCAACATGGCCACGCTATCTTCCATCCAGAAAGTGCGGCAGACCTGCCGCTGGCAAAGAGAAGAGAGGCTATGCCGGAAACATTGCTGCCTCGTGACCGTCCGGTTACGCAATGACGGATGCGCGACATCGTTACGCGATCTACTTCGCGCCCGACCCGCGTGGCGAATGGGGGCGGTTCGGAAGCACCTGGCTCGGCCGCTGTGCGGCCGATGGCCTGCCGCGCGTCCCGTTCCAGGTGCGCAGCGCCGGACTGGAGATCGAGCAGATGACCGCGGCACCGCGCCGCTACGGCTTCCATGCCACGCTGAAGCCACCGTTCAGGCTTGCCGACGGCATGGACCGCGAATCACTCGTGCAGGCGCTGCGTGCGGAATTCGAACCCTGCGAGGCTTTCGATCTGCCACCGCTCGAACCGCGGTGCCTGGAGGACTTCATCGCGCTGGTACCCCTGGAGGGACATCCGCGCAATGATGACGTGGCGGTGATTGCCGCCCGCTGCGTGACGGCCTTCGATGCGTGGCGCGCGCCGCTCACCGAGGCGGAGATCGCACGCCGGGCTGTGGACCCCGCGGATACCCGCGCATCCGAACTGCTGTCGCGTTGGGGTTATCCGTGGGTGCTCGATCGCTTCCGCTTCCATTTCTCGCTCACCGGTGCGCTCGAGGCCAGCCAGGTCGTCCGATCGGGCCCGCTGCTCGAGGACATCGCTCGTCTGCTGCCCACGGGCCCGATGCGCTTCGATGCCGTCTGCCTGTTCGAAGAGGCGCAGCCAGGCCATCCGCTGCGTCTCGTCGAGCGAATCGGATTCCGGTCATGAACGGGCGCCTGGTGCTGGTCGTCGGTCCGTCGGGCGCCGGCAAGGACAGCGTGATCGACTGGGCGCGCACTCGCCTGGCCACCGCGGAGGTCGCGCACGTGCGGTTTGCCCGGCGCACCATCAACCGCCCCGAAGATGCGGGGGGCGAACGGCATGTCGCCGTCGATGACGAGACGTTCGATCGGCTGCGCGAAGCGGGGGCTTTCGCACTCTGGTGGCGGGCCAACGGACACGCCTACGGCATCGGCGTCGAGATCGTCGAGTGGCTTGCCGCCGGATACACCGTGGTGGTCAGCGGCTCCCGTGCCGGATTGCGTGACGCGGCCGCGCGCTTCCCGGGGCTTGAAGTGGTCACGATCACCGCCCCGGAAGCCCTGCTGCGCCAGCGGCTGCTCGAGCGCGGACGCGAATCGCCGCGCGAGGTCGATGCGCGGCTGGAACGCGCACGCAGCGTGACGGTCGCCCCGGACCTGCCGGGCATCACGATCATGAACGACCGGACGCTCGACGAAGCCGGTGCCGTTCTGCTCGATTGCCTGTTGCGGCCTCCCTACGTCGACCGGCCCGCCAGGAACGCCAGCACCACCTTCGCCGTCGCATCCGGATCGGTGCCGGCGGCGTGATAGCCGTCGATCGGCACGATCTCCAGCTGCGAGCCGGGGATCGTCTGCTGCCAGCGCGACATCGTCGCGCGGTCCTTGCCGGCGGCGTTGGTGCCGATCACCAGCGTCGGGCACTGGATGCGCTGGATATCCTCGCGGATGTCGATCGCACCGACCCAGCGCAGGTAGGCCTTCGCGGTGGACAGCGCGGTGGCCCCCATCATGTCGACCCACCAGTCGATGCCGCGCTCGGGCATCCGGCTGCCGAGCCGGTTGCGCATCGTCTTGCGCGCCCAGCTGCGCATGCCGTGCTGTTCCATGTGTTCGATCCACCCGGCGCCGCTGGGCGGGGTGACGATCGAGCTGCAGAGCGTGAGCGTCTTCACCAGGTCGGGCCGGTTCGCCGCGAGCACCGCGCTGCTGATGCCACCGCTCTTGCCGCCGACCACGTGCACCGGGCCACCGCCCGCGACATGGTTCACGATGCGCACCAGGTCGTCGACGAACAGCTCGGTCGACAGTGGGAAGTCTTGCGCGACCGGACCTGACTTGCCGAAGCCGCGCTGGTCGATCCGGATCATCCGGTAGCGGCGCGAGAAGTGCGGTACCCAGGCGCGCCATGCGTCGAGGTTCTCGGTGAACCCGTGCACGAACAGCACCGTCTCGGGCGTGGTCCACGCGTCGGTGTGGTCGTCGATCTCGTAGTGCAGCTTCGCGTCGGGCAGTTCCAGGAAAGGCATCTTCTGTTCCTTCTATTCGGGCTTGATGCCGGCGTGGCGGATCACCTTCGCCCACTTGTCGATGTCGGCGCGGATCACCTTCGCGAACTCGGCGGGCGTGTTGCCGACCGGCATCGCGCCTTCGTTGGCCAGCAGCTTGAGGAAGTCGGGCGAGTTCACCACCTGCACCACTTCACGGTTCATCCGGTCGATGATCGCGGCCGGCGTGCCGGCCGGTGCGAGCAGGCCGTTCCACCCTAGCGCCTCGTAGCCAGGCACCGACTCGCCGATCGCCGGTACGTCGGGCACCGTGGGCAGGCGCTTCGCGCT